>JAYYZW010000126.1:0-4640 GCA_036339995.1 Pseudomonadota bacterium | reverse complement strand
TTGCCGGACGTAAATAATCGATGTTCGCGTGCAGGGCGAGGTGCTGTTGAGTGTGTGAATTGCTGGCGAAGGCCATCGCCGAATCGGCCAGGGAGAAGAGCAACCCGCCGTGACACATGGTGTGGCCCTGGATCATCCAGGCTTCGACCGTCATCGACATGCGCGCGTATCCCGGCCGGATTTCATCGAGCGTGATCCCCAGTTCGCGCGACGCGCGGTCGCGCGCGTACATGGAATCGCCGGCGGCTTGCGCCAGTTTGCCGGGATCTAGATCGTCTGCATCGATTGATTCGCTCATCGAGTATCGTTCAGTCCCGTCCGGCCTCCAGGATCTTCCGTGCCAGGAGCGCCGGATCGGTAAAGCACAGTTCGTGACTGCCGGGTGTCTGCACCAGCCGGAAGAGCCCGAGCTTTTGTGACAGGCGCGGATGCCAGGGCTCGTGATGTGGCAGCGCCGTATCCTCGGTGCAATTAAGGTAGGATTTCGGGATCGTGAATTCCGACGGATTGATGGACAGCTTGATCGGATCGGAAAACGTCTTGCGCGGGTGCGGGTTGAGTAGATCGTAGGCGCTCTGAGCGAGCTCGTATGATGCATCGTTGATGAAGGCCTCCCGCCAGATGGGAAATGGGAGCGAGAATGACCCGTCGTCCTGAACCAGTTCATTGAAGAGGTCGATGTAGATGGGCGGGATCATGTCATCCAGTGCTTCGCCGTCGTTGGGGACGAAAGCATTCCAGTAGACGAGGCGGCGGATCTTATCGGCGATGCGGTCGGCCGCGCCCGTGATGACCATGCCGCCGTAGCTGTGGCCGGCGAGGATGATGTCGTTCAGGTTGCGCTCCGCGACGAATTCCACCAGCGAATCGATCGCGTCGGTCAGGCCAACCTGCTTGGAATCGCCCTCCCGGTTGCCGGCCAAGGTGGGCAGGTGCACCTCGTGACCGGCTTCGCGCATCGGCGCCGCGGTGGCTTCGAGCAATTCCCCGGTATGCCAGGCGCCGTGCACGAACACGTAGCAGCTCATTTGGTTTCTACCAGAATCTCACGGTAGCGCGTGGGCCCGGCGTTGCGCGCGCTATGGGTTGCCGGCACGCGGATGCCCTTGTCATCCATCGATACTAAGTCGTCACCCTCACACCGCAGTGCGAATACGGCGCCCGTGTGCGCATCGAAAGAGGGGAGTGCCTGATTGTCCGCGTCGAAGACCTCGAGCGGGGCACCGTCGAGCACGTAGAAGACATAGTCGTGTTTGTGGGTGTGAACCGGCGTCGTCTCGCCGGGTTCCAGTATGAATTCCCAGACAATGATCTTGTCGTTTTCGAATACCTTGGTCGTCCCTACTTCGCCCATGGCGCTTCTCCTCGTCGGTGATAATTGATCGTAAGTTCAAGAGTAACCAAACTTACCAGTGCCCGCCATGGATGCGCGCAAACAAAGGCGGTGTCGGCCATTACTATCAGGTCCCGCCGATGCACTCCCGACCCTGGCCCGGGTGCCGTTTCGGGATTATCGTCGGTGCCGCCATGATCGCCCGGCGAACGTCCGTGAGCTTTGCATCATTTTGCAAACGGATACGTCCGGAGTCCATGCGGATACCCAGGTCCTGCAAGCTTGCCGCATAGTCGGGAAACCGACGGCTCGTCCGGTGCCGGTCGTAGAGGCGTTCGAAAAGCGGGAACGGGCTCAGTTCATCCAGTTTCCGAAAGAAAGTCCGTCCATCCCATCGGCGCTGCGGCGGCAGACAGCATGCCTGGAGACGGTCGAGCACCGCATCCAGAGATTCTTGGTTGCCGGATGCCGCGCGCAGTTCGACATCAGCGAGCAGGAACACGGCGGCACCGCCCCAGTAGGTTTTCATAATGCCGTCCCAACTGCCGACGGGCCTGGCGTCCTCAAGACTTAGATGCGGGACCGATTCTTCACCGCGCTGGAAACCTTCGACGATCTTGCGCCAGGCTTTTTCTTGCGAGTAGGCGCCCGAGCGCGCCATGAGCAGGTTCTGGTAATAACTCGCGAGTCCCTCGGAAATCCATTTTTCGTCGCTCGTGATATAGGGGATCAGCAAATGGCTGAACTCATGGGTCGCGGTCCAGTCGGCAATGAATTCATCGTGTGGCCGCCGTTGATTGACGAAGAACTGCACGGCTTCGCCGCCATCGCGTATCACATGTCCGAAAGGACAGGCTTCGCGCGAATCGTCGCTGCTTTTCGCAACGGGAACGACGATGACCTGGGCCGACGGATTCGGAAAACGTCCATAAGCCAGGGCCACGTTGCTCGCTGCCGACTGGATCCAAGCCATGAGTTCGTCGGGCGCGCCGCCATACCGGCCACGCAACACCGCGGTTCTCAGTCTCGCGCCCGGCACCTCGATGCCGCAGTCATGGAAACGGCCAAAGACGGTCACCGCGTCGTCGCTTTGTGGAGACAGTGGGATCGAGTAGAGCGGACGCGCCGGATCGCTGCCGTCGATCAAGGTCCAGGGCACGGACACTTTCAGGCCGTCCGCGAGTTCGAAACGCACTTCCGTTGCGAATCCGCCCTGACCGACGGGACGCCACAACCATACGGCCGACGTGGTCGCGACATTGTTGTCGTCGAGTTGAGCATACCGCTCAATAAGCTGCGCAGCGGCGCGGAGGTCTATGCGGTACTCGACGCATCCCTTCGCATCTGCGAGCGATAGGTGGCCACTCTCTAACGGGATGCGGTGACCGGAGGCGATCGAATGCGCCTCGAGGAGGTAACGTTCCGCGTCCGCGGAGCGCGCAGCGAGCGCGTGTGGGGAGCCGGCCGCGCAAGCCTTCACCCTCAGTTCGTCGAGCGTGTCGTCGACCTTTACCGTATAGTGGTGTACGTCCGCCGCGGGGATTGCCGGGGCACCCAGAATCAGCGCGAGTAGCAAGATCAAGCCGTGGAACGCCGCGCGGAGGATGTTTGCCCGCGGGATCGAAACACGGTGCGAGCGGGGGGTTCGAAACTCATTCGGCACGTCGTGGCAACTCCAAATCGAAAGACCAATTTTTGATCATAGGGTGATCTCGCGATGGGCAATGCGCTGTTCACGGTAGCGGATAAAACAGCTTTGGTTACGGGCGGTTCGCGCGGAATTGGCATGATGATCGCACGCGCTTACGTGGAAGCAGGCATGAAAGTCTACATCTCGTCACGCAAGGCCAATGTATGCGCTGAAGCCGAAGCGTCGTTGTCGAAGTTCGGTACCTGCATTGCGCTCCCCGCGGACCTGTCGCAATTGGACGAAGTCGATCGCCTGGCGAACGAGCTCAAGACCCGCGAACCGGCATTACACGTGCTGGTCAACAACGCCGGCGCGACTTGGGGCGCGATGGTTGATGAGTTTCCCGAGAAGGGCTGGGACAAGGTGATGGACGTCAATGTAAAAGCGCCGTTCTTCCTGACGCAGAAATTGCTGCCGTTACTCGAGGCCGCTGCGACGGCTGGAGACCCGGCGCGCGTCATCAATATCGGATCCATCGATGGACTGCACACTTCGCCGTTCGAGAATTTTTCTTACGGGCCTTCCAAGGCCGCGCTGCATCACCTGACGCGGAACCTCGCCAAGCACCTCGCACCGCGCAACATCACCGTCAACGCGGTGGCACCGGGGCCCTTCGCGACCGACATGATGAAACCCATGATGGAGAAGATGGGGGACGCAATTTTGGCCCGTGTTCCCCTCAATCGAATGGGAGGCCAGGATGATGCCGCCGGTATGGCGGTGTTTCTTGCGTCACCCGCATCAGCCTACGTGACCGGTGCTGTCATACCGCTGGACGGCGGGGTCTTCGCGGCGTCTTGATCATCGTAGCGCTAGTTCGTCTATTCGGGTAGCGTATCCCCCGACCCCCCCATCTCTGTCGGCACGTCCTTCATCTTCGGCAAGCCGTCCTTAATGCTCAGCACGGACTCTGAATAGAAGACGTGCAGCGCGGGCTGAAAGTCGAGTTGTGTAAGGATCGCCGCGTAAACGTCGATCAAGCCCATGCCTGGGTGATTCGTCATGATGTGGCCGCCACAGTCCCTGCACCATTTACGATGGCTGTTGTCCGTTTTGGCATAGGTATCGAGCTTGTCTTCACCCTTTGTAATCTTGACGGAATCGGGACTCCACAGCGAGAACGCATTGATGGGTCCGGCCGACCAATGACGGCAGGATTCGCAGTGGCAATAGCCCATTGCCATGGGCTTACCGGTCACTTCAATTTGGACGGCGCCGCAGAAGCAGCCGCCGAGATAGATCAGGTCGTCGCTCATGATGGTTTTCCTTCAAGCTGAGATTAAGCGCGACCCGCAGTACCGTTCAACGCGATTGAGTAGCCATCGTATCATCTGTCTTAGCGCCCACGGTTTTTATGCGTCGTGAATCGAATTGGACGATAATCCGGACGATGATGCGCTCATTCGACATTAGCGCTCCTGCCCGCATCGTAATCCTATTCACTGCCTGGGTCCATTGGCTGCCGGCAGCGGCTGAGCGCGGCCTCGATCTCACGATCGCAACGGCGCACCCATCGACCGTGCCCTGGGTGTACGTAATAAGGGACTACCTGTTGCCCGAGTTCAGCGCGCAGATGGCGGAGCAAATACCCGACCTGCCGGTTCGATGGACCGAGGC
>JAYYZW010000125.1:0-41299 GCA_036339995.1 Pseudomonadota bacterium | reverse complement strand
TCAAACAACGAGTTATAAAGTATGCTTCGGCCGTAAATTAAATGTCGCGACGCACAGAATCAATGAGAGCACAGGGGATCTACACCGTGTCCAGTACGGCGACCATAGCCTAAAAGACGGGGTGGGTACGCTCCATCCATGAAGCAGTTGAACGCTCGATGGATGCCGGTACATCCCTGTACCGGGCACAGGCTGACGAAAAACGGGGTTTTTACCAGCCTGCTAACGGCGCGTGGTGCCCCCTATCGTGACGGTCACGATGGATTATCGTGGATGAAGCGGTCTATCTCCTCGGTCTTGATCGGACCGACTTTCTGCGCGGAAATCCGCCCCAGTGGATCGAATAGCAGATAGGTCGGCGTCCCCTTGAACTCTTCGCCCGTCGTCTCGTTGAAACCCGGGACGATTTCGGCGATCTCGCCGATCACAGAATCGAATGAGGCGGGGCGTTTCGCAATGTAGGCGCGTACCTGGTCGGCGTACCGATAGCCGTCGACCGAAATCCCGATGACTTTGAGATCCTCGTCGTGGCGTTCGTTATGAAATGCGCTGATGGCCGGATATTGCTGGGCGCAAACACCGCAGTAAGTCGTCCAGATCATAACGAGCGTCCACTTTCCAGGCTCGAAATATTCCGAGAGCATGGCCTTTTGCCCGTCGAGTGTCCGAACCTTGATGTCACCCGCGGCGCCTGCGGGCAAGGCGATGAGCATTGCGGCAGTGAGTAAGGCGGTGCAAATGGCCTTGTGCATGGTATTAAGTGAGGAGGCTCCAGGTTGTGATTCGGCCGACGCGGTGGAAATTAGATAACGATGATACCTCGGAGTTCAATTCGCCCGCATTTCTCAGCACCCTCATGCTACCGTCGCCGAGAGGCGGGTAAAAATACTCTTTCGTACGGGCCGGTTTCGGGACATCGGCTGGATTGGCGTCGATCCAGCAGCTCGCCAATGGGCTCGGCGCGCACATTGACGTTCCGGCGCCCGCGTCATATAAGTTGGATTCCCATCATGATCGCACACGCCGGGGCTACGTGAAAATCGTTAGAAGAAACTGATCAGGCGTCTGTACCACCGAGGAGACCATGCAATGAAATTACTGAATTCTTTCGGACCGAACCCGCGGGCGGTCCGCATGTTCGTGTTGGAAAAGGGGATGGATCTGCCGACCGAGGATCTCGATCTGCTGGCAGGCGAAAATCGCGCCGAACCCTACCTCAAGAAAAACCCAGGCGGTCAGATGCCGGCTCTGGAGCTCGATGACGGCACGATAATCGCCGAGACGGTGGTGATTTGCGAGTACCTCGAGGAGCTGCAGCCCGAACCGGTACTGATCGGCGCCGACGCGCTTGTGAGGTCAAATACCCGGATGTGGTTGCGGCGCGTCGAACTCAACATCACCGAGCACATGTACAACGGCTTTCGCTACGCCGAGGGCATCGATATTTTTCGCGACCGCATGGTCTGCATACCCGAGGCGGCGAACGGACTCAAGGCCAAGGCCAAAGCCGGGCGGGAGTGGTTGGACGGATTGATTTCGGGCCGGGACTACGTCGCCGGCGATACCTTTACCCTCGCCGACATCGTGCTCTACTGCTGTCTCGATTTTTGCCGCGGGGTCGGTCAGCCGGTGGAGGCCGATCTCAAGCACCTGTCCGCGTGGTTCGCCCGTGTCGACGGCCGCGACAGCGCCGCGGCTGCCATGCATCCGGCCGCTCCGGAATTGAAAATGGCGGGTTGAAGTATCGTCGGGGCAACCGCCGCCGCTGAGACCGGCGGCGGTTGTCGCAATCAGGCCGCTTTGCTGTCGTTCCGCATGAACGCGGGTGGGCCGTCGATTTCCCGGTCGAACGCCGGGCTGTGGCCGAGTTTCTTGAGTTCCGGCATGACTTCCCGTGCAAATAAGCTCAGGTTGTCCTGCGCCATTTTCTCCCCCATCCCCGCGTAGCTGAAAACGCCCGTAAAACCGCAGCAATCGGTACGGGCGTGGATGTCCTTGACCTTTTCGTAGCACTGTTCGGGCGTACCCCAAACCTGAAGACTCATGAAGAACTCAGCCATGCCATCGATGCCTTCCGATTCGATCGTCTCGATCAGCCGTTTGTAGTACTCGTAACCCTTGGTGCGCTCAAAATGATCGCTCTGCATTTCGTAGTGTTTGACTACTGATTGCCAGTAACCGCCGATGTATTTTCGCGCCATCGCCTCGGCCTTGGCCGGATCCTTATCGCAGGCCACCCAGCCAGCGAAATACGGGCGCGGCGCAGCGACACCCTGTTCGGCGAGAAACAGCTTATTGTACTCGGCGAGTTCGGCGGCGTGCTCTTCCCACGGCTTCTGTGGAATGACGAGGATGCCAATGCCGAGCCGCGCCATGATCAACGAGGATTCGGGTGATATTGCGGCCGCGTAGGTGCGATTTTTAAATGAGCGGAACGGCTCGGGGCGAATACGCACCCTCGGTTGCTTGACGTACTCGCCGTCGTATTCGCAGTAGCCCTGTTCGAGCCCCTGCAGGATCATCTCCGCGCTTTCGACGAAACGCTCGCGCGATTCTCCCATCGGTACGCGAAAGCCCTCGAATTCGACGCGTCCGAGACCACGGCCGATACCGAAGAGCACCCGCCCGTCCGTCATGCAGTCAAGCATGGAGATCTTCTCTGCGACGCGGATGGGATCGTTCCAGGGCAAGACCACCACCATCGAGCCGAGCTTGACCTTCTTGCACTGCCCGCCGACAGACGCAAGAAACTGGACGACGTCCGGCGTCATGGTGTAATCGGTGAAGTGATGCTCCACGCCCCATACCGAGTCGTAGCCGAGACCTTCCGCGCTCAACGCCAGGGCCATGTCCTGCTGAATGACGGAATAATCGCTGACGCCGCTGTCGCGGTCCGGGTTCTGAAAAATAGATGCCATGCCGACATGCATATTGGTGTCTCCCATGGTGGACGCTGCCACGGTTATTTAGGCTTGGTGCGCACGTTACGGCGGTGCGCAGGATGAAGTCAACCTTGGAGGTTGGAATCTAGGATGCGAATAACGCAATGGTCCGCACTTCGATACTCTGCCGCGACGGTGCGTCGGCGGGCGCTCCGGGATCCTTGAAGGCGGTATGCGCCGTGTAGCGCGCACGCCCGTCCCGGGAGGAGTCGAAGCATTTGAGCAAAAGCACTTCGTCCCGCCGCATCTGCGAGATGTAGAACCAGCGGTGCGCGGGGTTGTGCCGTACGCTGTAGACCTCACCGGTGCGGTCCTCGTACTTGAGATCAGTCGCGATGAAATCCGACGGTTCGATGCTTTTGGCGTCGCAAACGGCAAGTGGCATATCAATTACCGGCTGCATGAGAGGTCGCCAAACGTTAATAAATGCAAAACGGCGTCCGAGCAGGTCTTCCGCTTCATCGCTCATGAGGTCACGCACGCGCTGCGGACCGGATTTTTCCGTGTAGTCGTTGTGTACGAAGCGTACAGGTTCGCGGATGCCTGAGCCGTCCTGCTCGGACAGCGGCTTGTTGCGGACGTTGTGATCGAAGGCATGAACCCGAATGGCTCCCGTCCTGGCTTTAACGATCGCTTCCGCTTCCGGGTAGTACTCCGTCCTAATTACGTCGTCATTGGAAAAATCGCCGGTGGACGAGGAATGCCGTACGGCAGCGAAGCCGTTTTCGTCCAGCGACACAGTGTCCATGGTCGCGCGTAAATCAAACACGCTGACCGCCTGACGATCGGCCCCGGGCCGGGGCGGCACATGGCCTTGCTCGGTTTCGTACAAGTAGTAAGCCGGCCGCTCACCGGTGTAATCGAGGTAATTCAGGGTCGTCTCAACATGGTCGAGAACGGCGACATCAACGTCAGGCATGCGGGCCTCCAAGCGGATCGATTAACGCTTAATCCGTAGTTTACCTCGCTCCACTCGAAATGTTCAGCCGCTCCAATACGCCTATAAGGCCGGGAACAGGCGCTCCTTGGGGTATTCGGCGCCCACGACGTTTTGCAGCGTGATAGCGCGCACCATCTGGTACACGCGTACGCGAAATGCCGGATCACATGACATGCGTATGTAGATGTCCTTGTTCTCGATGCCGTAGTCTTCGGCCAGCCATACCATGAGGTTTCGCGTAGCGTCGAGGACGGCCTGCTCCATCGGCAGGTTGATGCCGATGGCGACGATGCTGTCCGGTTTGTCGATACGAACACAGGGCAGGCGCTGGTTCTTGATCACGACGCAGCTCATCTGAACGGTTGAGCGCGTTTCATCGGCGATGCCGGTGAACTCCGTATCGCCCTGGCCACCGTGGACGTCACCCACGTAAAGCAGCCCGCCCTCGTTATACGAATTGAGATAGATAGTGTGGCCGGCACAGATATCGCGACAATCGATGTTGCCGCCGAATGGCCCCTGACCCAGCACGGAGGTGAACACTTCGCGCTCGGGGGCGGTCGCCAGGGTTCCGATGAAGGGCTGCAGGTCCCAGGTCAGCTTGTCGGAATATTTCCCTTTACCGTCGCGCGTGTGTCCGCTCGGACCCGGCAGGTGCTCGATGACCTGAACGTGCGGTTCGGCACATTCGCTGAAGGTGAGCGAGTCACCTAGCGGCCCGATGCCCGGCAACACACCTGAAAAACCGTAGCGCCAAGGATCAACCCAGTCGATGGTCACGGCCAGTACGTCGCCGTTTTCACAACCCTCCACGAAAATGGGACCAACCACGGGGTTGTACAACGGCGGCCATTGCCGGGTGAGTCGGGCGAGATGTCCGCCGGTCAAGGTATGCACCTTGGGATCGTCGCTGTCGTCCGCGATGAGGCCGGTGAGAGCGTCGTCGGTCTCGAGTTGAAAGGCTTCGCCCTGCGCCACCTTGAGTACGACTTCATCACGGTTATCGAAGGCGTATTTGTCGACCGTTGCTCGTTTGATCAATTGCATGGTGGTTTTCTCCTCGCGCGCCTGGTAACAAAAGCAGGCGAGCCGATATAAATCGTCAGTTTTCGCCAGTCTGCATCGCCTACATGGATGGAGTACATCGAGACCTGCGTTTTCGTTCAGGGAGAGCCAAGCGAAGCCAGGAAGGCATTTCCCGCCTGTGGCTGACCTGCTGGTGAAGATCTGTCCTTCGACTCCAACGCTAAGCGTAACTGCGATACCGACAAATACCAACTCTGGCCCCGGCTCACGGTGCCGCCGGCGCCCCGGCGGTATACTTTCCCCGCACAACTCTAAAGATTGAAGATCATGGCAGAGGTTGCACGGACACTCGCGGGGAGAAAGCGGGACCCTTCGTTCGAATGGGGCGCACTCAGGGATCTCGCGCCCTATCTATGGCCGCGGGGACACGCCGAGATCAAACTGCGCGTCGTCGTCGCACTCGCGTTCGTCGTTTGCGCCAAGCTCGCGATGGTCTACGCCCCAATGCTCTACAAGATCATGGTCGACCAGTTTTCCGATCCGGCGCGCTTGCCCGTCGAGCTGCCCATTGCGTTATTGCTGGGCTACGGGCTGTTGCGGGTCATGGCCATTGCCTTCGCCGAGCTGCGTGACGCCGTGTTCGCCAAGGTGGCGCAGCGCGCGATCCGCAATGTGTCCATCAAGACGTTCCGTCATCTCCATAAGCTGGCGCTCCGGTTTCACCTGGAGCGCCAAACTGGCGGATTGTCACGTGCCATCGAACGTGGCACCAAGGGCATCGATTTCCTGTTGACATTCATGCTGTTCAACATCATTCCTACCTTCCTGGAGATCGGCCTCGTTTGCGGCATTCTGTGGGTCCTGTTCAATGCCTGGTATGCGATCGTAACCTTCGTCACCATCGCCAGCTACATCACCTACACGCTCGTGGTAACCGAGTGGCGGCTCAAATACCGACGGCGAATGAATGAATCCGATCAGGAAGCGAATACGCGCGCCATCGACAGCCTGCTGAATTACGAGACCGTGAAATATTTTGGCAACGAAGATTATGAGGCAAATCGTTTCGACCGCTCTCTGGCGCGATACGAACGTGCAGCGGTAACGAGTAAAAGCTCGCTCGCTCTACTCAATATCGGACAGGCATCGATTATCGGCGTCGGGCTTACCATCGTCATGGCGATGGCAGGGCGGGGCGTGCTTGCAGGCTCGATGACGGTCGGTGATTTCGTTCTTGTGAATACCTATCTCCTGCAACTCTACATGCCGTTGAACTTCCTCGGGTTCGTCTATCGTGAGATCAAGCAATCGCTGACCGACATGGAAGCGATGTTTCACCTGCTCGACGTTAATACCGAAATCACCGATGCCGATGACGCAAGGTCGCTGGAGGACGGTCCCGGCAGGGTCGAATTTGACGGAGTTTCTTTTGCCTATGACGAACGTCGCGAGATCCTGCGCGACGTGAGCTTCGAAGTACCGGCCGGACGCCGCATCGCGATCGTCGGTGCCAGCGGGGCCGGAAAATCCACCATCGCGCGCCTCCTGTTTCGCTTCTATGACGTGAGTCGCGGCTCGATTCGTATCGACGGGCAGGACATCCGCCAGGTTACGCAGCGCAGCGTGCGAAATGCCTTCGGGGTCGTACCGCAGGATACCGTATTGTTCAACGATACGATTTACTACAACATCGCTTACGGCCGGCCCGGAGCGAGTCCGGCCGAGGTGGAGGAGGCGGCCCGGCTCGCCCAGATTCACGCTTTCATCATGGGCTCACCCGACGGCTACCAGACCATGGTCGGAGAACGCGGGCTCAAGCTGTCGGGAGGCGAGAAACAGCGCGTTGCGATCGCGCGCACGATCCTCAAGCAACCCCGGATCCTGATCTTCGACGAGGCCACCTCCGCGCTCGATACAAGAACCGAGCGCGAAATCCAGGGGGCGCTCGAGGAGGTGTCGCGCGGGCACACGACCCTAGTGATCGCACACCGTCTATCGACGGTGGTCGACGCGGACGAAATCATTGTACTCAACGAAGGCACGATCGCCGAACGTGGCCGTCATGCGGAACTGCTACAGGCCGGCGGCCTTTATAGGTCGATGTGGCAGCGACAGCAGGAGGCCGAAACACACAGCGCCGAGCAGGGAGGCCCGGCCGTCGTACCAACCTAAACCGCGTGTACGGCAACCGTTCGCCCAGTTGTCAAAAATCGTCGTCTCCGGTTTTCCGCGATCGGGGCGTCGATGATGATGCTGGTGTTGAGTGCCGGTGGACTCGAACTACTTACCGACGAAGCGCGTCGCGCGGATGAGCATAATCCACGAGGCTATTTCGAATACGAGTCGGTCAAATCGATCGGACGGGATCCTCGCTGGATCTGGCGCGCACAGGGGCGCGCAGTGAAGAGTGTCGCGCCGTTGCTGCCAAAGTTATCTTCCGGCTATCGCTACCGTGTGATCTTCATGGAACGCGTCCTGGCGGAAGTCATCGCTTCGCAGAACGCGATGCTCGAAGAGTTGGGAAAGCACGGAGCCAACTCCAGTCCCGAGCGCCTCCCCGAGACTTACCGCTGACAACTCGAGGCGGTACGGGAGTCGCTGGCGCACAACCCCGGTCGATTGCTGAACGGCTCAACGACTTCCTCGGGGGTGGTCTAGACTGCGAGGCAATAATGCATGCGGTGGAACCCGACCTGCGGCGGCAGCGTATGGCGTGAACCGTTATAATCTCGCGCTGTTCGCACGCTCCGCGGAGGGGCCAGCATGGACATTGGCACTATTGTCTTCCTCGTCATACTGATCGCACTTATCGGTTTCGTCGTTGGCGTCTACAATAACCTGGTCAATGCGCGAAATCGGTTCAAGAACGCGTTCGCTCAGATCGACGTGCAGTTGCAGCGCCGCTACGACCTGATTCCGAACCTGGTCGAAACCGCCAAGGGCTACCTCGCCCACGAACGCGAAACGCTGGAAGCGGTCATCCAGGCCCGCGACCAGGCGCAGGCAGCGGCCAAGAGCGCCTCCGCCCGGCCCGATGACGCAGCTGCAATCGGTGCGCTCAGCGCCGCCGAAGGCGTATTGACGGGCGCCATGGGGCGTTTTTTCGCGCTGGCCGAAGCCTACCCTGACCTCAAAGCGAACGAGACTATGCAGCAGTTGATGGAAGAATTGTCGTCCACCGAGAATAAGGTGGCGTTTTCGCGGCAGCACTTCAACGACGCGGCAACTGATTACAACAACAAGCGCGAGCAGTTCCCGAATAACATGATCGCGGGGACTTTCAATTTTTTCACGGCCGAACTCCTCGAGGTCGAAAGCGAGGAGGTGCGCGAAGCGCCCAAGATATCTTTCACCTGAATGACGGGTCGCAGCGGCGCAGCCGCCATGCGCTGAAACAGTGAATTTCTACCAGCATCAGGACCGGGCTCGGCGCAAGACCGGCATCCTCGTTCTCTACTTCCTGCTGGCAGTGACTCTCATCGCGGCGGCCATTAACGCCTTGATCTTCGCCGCCATGATGTCTATCACGACACCGCCCATGCAGTTGGCGGCCTGGCTCGAAAAACCCTATTGGATTTTTTTGACTTGTGCCGTCCTCATCGTAATTTCCCTGGGGTCGCTTGTTACGAGTCTCAAGTTACGCGGCGGCGGCCGTGCACTTGCCGGTATGATGGGCGCGCGCCAGGTCGATTCCAACACGAAAGATTTCAAAGAGCGGCAGTTGATTAACGTGGTCGAAGAGATGTCGATCGCGTCCGGCACACCTGTCCCGGCGTTATTCGTGATGGACGACGAGAGCGGCATCAACGCATTCGTCGCAGGCACGCGGCCGACGGAAACAGTGCTGGTCATCACCCGCGGTGCGCTCGACGCATTTTCACGTGACGAATTGCAAGGCGTCATCGGCCATGAGTACAGTCACATTTTCAATAACGATATGCGCATCAACATTCAGTTGATGGGCATTCTCGCCGGGATCTTGCTGATTGGGCAGATCGGTCGGGTCATGCTGCACTCAGGCAGTCGCAGCCGCGGCAAGGGCTCCGGGAAAGCGGCGATCATCGGATTGGGCATTCTCCTGGTCGGCTATATCGGATTGTTCTTTGGATCCCTGATCAAGGCGGCAATTTCTCGTCAGCGTGAGTTCCTGGCCGATGCCTCCGCTGTCCAGTTCACGCGTAATCCGCAAGGCATTGCGGGGGCGCTGCACAAGATTAAGCAGCATGTCGATGGTTCGCTGTTGAACAACGCGCACTCAGAGGATGTCAGCCACTTCTGTTTTGGTGAATCCGTGCACTATGCGTTTTCATCGTTGATGGCGACACACCCACGGTTGGAAGATCGAATCAAGGCCGTCGACCCCGAATTCGCCGCGCGTCGTTTGTCCGAAAATGAGGAGCGTGAAACCGCCACACCCGTGCCTGACGCCGCGAACACATCACCACTTCCGGGGGTGGCTTCCGGATTCGCCGGAGAAAGCGTGTCGACCGATGCCCATCGAATCGCTGAATCCGTCGGCACCGTGACGCCGGAACAGATCGCTTTTGCCGGACATATACACCAAGGGATCCCTCGGCGCTTGCTCGAATGGTCGCATGATGTGGAGACGGCTCCACAGGTCATTTACGCAGCGCTTCTGAACGTGATCGCTGACGAGGACCGTCACATCGCGATAAGGTTTTTGCGTGATGCCGAAGGCGCTGATAACGCGACCGCAATCGAAGATTTGAGCGCGCTCGTGGCGCAATTGCCTGCTCGCGCCCGCCTTGCGCTCGTTAACATTGCCCTCCCGGCACTAAAACGGCTCGGCGGTGACAGACGCGGTCATTTCGTCGATCGTGTTCAGAAACTGATTGAAATCGATCGCCGCTATACGATCTTCGAGTTTGCGCTTTTGCATATATTGCGCGACCACCTGTCCGCCGTCGCGGAGCGCGCACCGACCGTTAAGTATTTCAAGTTCGAGCAAATTTCGACCGAACTGCGTGCACTATTGAGCGTTCTGGCAAGAGTCGGTGCAGAATCCGAAGACGATGCGGCAGCAGCCTTCGACCGTGCATTCAGCCCCTTCGGTCTGAGTAGGCTGAAGCTCGAGCGCCGCGGGCAGTGCAATCTCGAGACGCTGACTCAGGCGCTCGACGCATTGACCCAATTGTCCCCCCTGCTGAAAAAGAATGTCATCAGCGCCTGTGCCGATTGCGTCATCCACGATGGAAAAGTCACCGCTGCCGAAGCGGAACTCCTGCAGGCGATCGCCCTCAACCTCGATTGCCCAATGCCGCCACTGCTCGACGCCTGACAGCTTATGAAACAGGCAATCTCATGCCTGCGCGCTCGGTCTTGCTGCGACGCGGTCATTCGCTTCGAGGTAGCCCTCTAGCCCGTCGAAGAAGCGCCCCAGGGTTTGCCGGCCACGGTCAACGAGCGCCGGAATGGCCGGAATAGAGTCCGGGCCGCCGCCCGGTATGCTGCGCTCGGCGAATCTTTCGTGCTGATTGCGAAAGATCTCGGAGCCCGCAATCATCCCTTCGAATTCCATTTGGCGTTAGTGCGATTCGACCAATGCTATTTCCCGGGCATCGCGCCCCAGCAGCGGCGGATCGAGCTGGATTTCCTCGAAATAGCGACAGATGGCCATGATCTCGTCGAAGCGCGTGCCGTCGTCGAGCTCGAGCGTGGGTAGCAGACCGCGTGGATTGATCTTCAAAAATTCCGGCTCGAGGTTCTCGCCCTCAACGATGTTGAGTTCGGTTTTTGGAATGTCGATGCCTTTTTCGGCGATGAATATGCGCGCCCGGCGCGGATTTGCTGCCATCTTGCAGTCGTATAATTTCATCGAGCACTTCTCTTCGCGTTTTCTTTGTGTCATGCAATAAGCGGTCCTCACTAAATATGCGGGCTAAATCAAAACGACCCGGATTTCGCACCCTACGAGCCCGCTCGGCTACCGGTACTACTGCCCACTGGTCAGACTGGATACGCTGAAAATACGTTTGATTGCCGCAGGACTCATCGTTGGATACAGGGTGTCGGTGCGCGCCGAAACGACCGTGGCCGTGTTAGCAAGGCGATCAATGTTGATCTGCCCCCGCCAACGCGACACCGACGTTTCAATCGACGCTTCGCTACCGTCGTCCGGCAGCGGCCGCCGATAGATCGTCTGCATCGTTTTCCACAACAGATTGTCGTGATTGAAGATCAAGGAAAGCGCGACGCCGAATGTCTGGCGATCGATGAATAGTACCCGGCTGCGGTAAGGGTGCCCCTCCCATACGGACTTCACTTCTACCACGTGGCAGTTTCGCAGCTGCCAACGGTCATCCGGTAAGCGGCTAAATGGCCCGAAAGTACGCTGCTTTTCCTGCTTGGTGTCGGCCACGTGGAGGATTTTCTTCTGTCCGAGGTAGGTCCATTTGTAATCGAGCACGCGCCCGGAAAAGCCTTCGAAATCATCGAGCGTTCCATTCGATCCCATGAAACTGTCGGCGCGTTCGCGCGCGGAGAATCGACGTATGCGCCGCTCAGTCGGCAGGTACGTGTTGACCTGGTCATCGGCGTGCGGGTCCAGCATGCGCTCAATGACGAACTTGGTGCCTTTGACATTGAAGGGGTCGAGGAACTCCATGTAATCTTTGAAGAATCTCGTATCACTGTCGGGCACATGGACGCGGTAGTCTTGGTCCGGCAGCATCGCCAGCTTGTTAAGGTACACGCGGTGGTAGGACTGGGTCAGGGTCCGGTCGAGACTACCGCCGCCTACGAGGCCCGCCTGCGGATCGAGCGGCGCGGGGCCGCTTGAGGACCCCACGTAGGCCATTGTCACTTCGTCGACTTTGTAACCATAAAACTGCCAGCGGTGGATCTGATTCCAGGCGAGCATGTATCCGCCCGTAGCGGGGTCGGCGCTGATGATTTGCTCGTGCGTAAAAGGTCGGCCCGCCGTGTAATTTTCAAGACGCCCATCCGCACCAATCGTGGCCTGACCTTTGAAACGCTCGCTCGCTTCTACATAGGAGCGGTGCCCCGGGTAGTCTGCAGTCTCCTGAATCTCGATGGTGACCTCGGGGAACTGAAATTCTTCGAAATAGCCTGACGGTATCCAGGCCCGTAGCAATTCGAGTTCGTTGACTTCGACGATCGCGCCGCCCGACGGTGGATCGGCCAAAGTTGTTTCTGTTAACCAAGCGCCGATGTCGTCGCGCGTGATATTTTCGGCAAATACAGTTGCCAAAAAAAGGTTAGCGAATGCGGTCGTAATTCCGACTGTCAGTTTAAAAACGTTCATTTGATATAATGATAAACGAGTACGAACCGGTATAAGACACGCAAATCATTTCCTCTATTTAAGCTTTCATAAAATCAACGATCAACGGTCCCTGTTGCAATAAGCTGCCTACGCGGAGGCCTCGACGGCCGGCACGGCGGAAACCGGCGCATCCCAGAACTGCATCTTTGCGAGCTTTGCATACAGCCCGCCGCCGCGCGCCAGTTCATCGTGCGTACCGGTTGCGACGATCCTGCCGCCGTCCATGACGATGATGCGATCGACGCTACGCACGGTCGCGAGTCGATGGGCGATGATCAACGTGGTCCGGCCTTGCATTAGATTGGACAAGGCCTCCTGTATGAGGACCTCGTTTTCGGCATCGAGGGCGCTCGTCGCTTCGTCGAGCAGAAGTACGGGTGGCGCCTTGAGCACCGCACGAGCGATAGCGATGCGCTGTCGCTGGCCGCCCGACAAACGTACGCCGCGTTCGCCGACGAACGTACCGTAAGTATCGGGGAGGCGTTCGATGAAATCGTCCGCGGCTGCGGCGCGCGCGGCGGCTACGACGGCTTCATCGCTCGCGCCCGGGCGTCCGTAGCGAATGTTTTCGCCGATGGTGTCGGCGAAGAGAACCGTTTCCTGGGGGACGATGGCGATGCGCTTGCGTACGTCCTCGGGCAAGCTGCGGGCGACATCGACTTCGTCCAGTAGTACGCGGCCAGCCTGTGGCTGATAGAACGCCAGCATTAGCTGAAATACGGTGGTTTTCCCGGCTCCTGAAGGACCGACCAAGGCGACGGTTTCGCCCTGGCCAATTGCAAAGGAAAAATCCCGAAGCGCCGGTTGGGACGGCCGCGATGGATAGTTGAAGGTTACATTATCGAACGCTATCTCACCGAATCCCGGATGCGGCAATGCGATCGGGTTGGTGGGTCGATTTGTGCGAGGATCGGTGGCGAGCAGTTCGACGAGCCGTTCGGTCGCGCCTGCCGCCTGTTGCAGAACCCCCCAGATCTCGCTTAGTCCGGCGGTCGAACCGCCGACGAAAATCGCGTAGAGAAGGTATTGGCCGAGTTCGCCGCCGCTCATGCGACCGAGCGCTACGTCTTGTGCCCCCATCCACAGTACCCAGACCAGTCCGCCGAAAACCGCAATGATGGCGTAAGCGGTTAAAAAAGCGCGCTGGCGCACGCGTCTCTTTGCGCTAACAAACGATTGTTCCACGGCGTCTTCAAAGCGATCACCGTGAAGACGCTCGAGCGTAAAGGCCTGTACGAGCGGCATAGCGTTCAGAACTTCGCCCGCCAGGGCTGAGGCATCTGCGATTCGATCCTGGGTGTCGCGGGACAAACGGCGTACGCGCCGGCCGATCAAAACGATGGGCACGACGACCGCCGGAACGAGCAAGACGATCATCATGGTCAGACGCGGACTCGTAACGGCAAGCATGACGAGTGCACCGAGTAGCGTGACGAAGCTGCGCAGTGCAATTGACAGACTGCTCCCGACCACCGTCTGAATCAGGGTGGTGTCGGCCGTTAGGCGCGATAGGATCTCGCCGGTCCGCGTCACCTCAAAAAAGCTGGGACTCATCTCCAGCACGTGGCGGAAGACAGCGGAGCGGATGTCCGCCACCACCCGCTCGCCGAGCCAGGACACCAGGTAGAACCGTAACGCCGCAAAACACGCGGTTACCGCTGCGAGCGAAAACAAGGCGATGAAATAGCGGTCCACGGCGGCAGCTTGCGCCGACCCGATTCCGGCATCGATAACATAGCGAACGGCGATTGGCATGCCGAGGGTCGCCGCGGCGGCGGCCAGCAGTGCAAGCAGAGCGGCCCCGATGACTACCCGATACGGTGACAAAAAAGGCACTAGTCCACGCAGCGGCCGCAAGCGGCTGCGAATGGGCGGCGTGCGCAATGCCGTGCCCTGCAGGGAGCTCATCTCAAAACTTTTCCTTTGGACGTACGATACAGTTCGCAGACGGTCCTCTCGGTTTTCGACGGCGCCGAGTTCGTGCGGGTGAAGCTGTTGTGGGTGTTCATTATAAATTGGGGAGCGCGGTGGGCGCGTGGCCGCGTTTGAACATATCACAAGGCCTAGCCGTCGCGTCCCGAACGGCTAAACTGTCCCCATGTCAAAGCCCTTTATCCCGGCCGCGGACAGGAACAAAGATCCTATCGTGACCGTACTCACGCGTATTTTGCATTCCGTTGAGCACGTTCTCGAAATCGGTTCGGGTATGGGTCAGCACGCGGTTCATTTCGCTGCCAAGCTACCGCATCTCGTATGGCAGCCGTCCGATCTGCCCGTATACCAGGAAGGCATTCGCAGTAGGGCCGATGAAGCGCGGCTCACGAACCTGAATGCGCCCATAGTACTCGACGTCATGCAGCACCCGTGGCCGAGGGTTGAAGTCGATGCTGTTTACTCGGCGAATACCGTGCACTACATGCCCTGGGCCTCTGTTTTATCAATGTTTCGAGAAATTTCTAGGCTGCTGCCGCGTGCCGGCGTATTCGCCCTGTACGGTCCGTTCAACTACGACGGAAAATTCGTAAGCGAAGGAAACCGCCAGCTCGATAAATGGCTCAAATCTGAGGATTCGCGCTACGGGATCCGTGATTTCGAGGCACTTGAAATCCTTGCGGCAGACCTCGCTATGCGCTTGCGCGAAGATTGCAGCATGCCTGCCAACAACCGGTTGCTCGTCTGGGAGCGGGCGTAAACCGCGGAACAATGAGACGGCGGTTTGCCGCGTGCCGAACGAGACGGATCCAAACGCACGCGTGTCCGTGCAGGATGGAATTCTATACACACCAAAGCGGGTATCTATACCGAGCTGGATTCAGCCTGCTCCGCGCAATCGATGCACTGGAGAACAGTTGCGTCAATATCGAGCCGCTGTTCCGAAATCTCTTCACCGCAGGTGATGCAGGCGCCGAAGCTTCCGTCGTCGATACGCGAGAGGGCCGCAGCGATACGCCCGAGTTGCAGTTTTCGTCGGCGATTGGCGGCAGCTGACATCGCCTGGGCCTGCATGGCATCCATCCGCGAAACGCGGCCAACCCGCGCTTGGTCGAGTTCGACGGGTTCCGCTGCCGCGGTGCCGGCCTCGAGATCGGCCTCGATCTCAGAGCGGCGTGTAAGCAGCGCTTTGCGCCATGCGGCGGCGCCCTTCACAAGCGCTCAGACCTCAACGCGGAAAGCGTCGTCGACGGCTACCTGCAAAGTCGTTACGAGACCGTTGGTCTGGTGTGCCATGCCGATAACGGCCACCAGTTCCGCGTGCTGCGCATCCGTCATACCTTTTGCGCGGGCGCCGGCCGTATGCGAGTGCGTGCAGTATTCACAGGAATTTGCGACGGAAACCGCGATGTAGATAAATTCCTTGGTCAAGGCATCAATGGCTCCGGGCGCCATTACCTCCTTGGCGGCCTCCCAGGTCCTTTTGAGTTGCGCGGGGTCATGCGCCAATGCCTTCCAGAAATTGTTGATGAAATCCGCCTTTCGGATCGTCCGGATGTCGTCGTAAACGGCACGGACCTCATTGGAGGCGTCCTCGTATTCAATTAATCCGATCGTCGTCATAAATGCCTCCTTTGTGGTCAGCGGTTCGTACCGAGCGCGCGTTCGCGGCCCTCCGTCGAATTCTCGCTCACGGACTCGACCTCGACGAGGCGTGTCCAACCGTAAGGATCGGGACGGCGGCCATACTGCAAGGCTGTGAGTTCTTCGTAGAGCCGCATCGCGACGGGCCCCGGTTCACCGCCCCTGATTACGATCTCCTGGTCGTCATAGGACAGCCGGCCAACCGGGGCCACGACGGCACCGGTGCCCATACCGAAGATCTCCGTTATCTTTCCGTCCCGCAAGCCCGCGATGACTTCGTCGATGGTGATGCGGCGCTCGGTCAGGGTATAGCCCAGGTCTGGTGCGAGTTGGAGAAGCGAGCGGCGGGTGATCCCTTTCAGGATGGCACCCGTTAAGCTCGGGGTGACGATTTCCTCTCCACCGAACACGAAAGCGATATTCATTGCCCCGACTTCGTCGACGAGTTTACGCTCTACGCCGTCGAGCCACAGTACCTGTTGGTAGCCTTTTTTCAGCGCGATTTCAGTCGCCGCAATGGAGCCGGCGTAATTGCCCGGCGTTTTCGCCTCACCGGTACCGCCGCGCACCGAACGGACGAAATCCTGGGAGACGTACACCGAGACCGGTGCGAAGCCATCGGCAAAATAGGGCGCGACCGGGGACAGAATAATGTAGTGCAGATATTCGTGACTCGCCCTGACCTCGAGCGAGGTCTCCGTTGCGATCATGACCGGCCGGATATACAGCGCCGTACCTGCCCGGTCCGGTACCCAGCGGTGCTCCAGACGCACGAGTTCCTCGATCGCGCCTAAGTGAAATTCGGGGTCGACGGTCGGCATGCCCATGCGCAGGGCTGAGTGATTGAAGCGCTCGACATTCAGGTCGGTGCGAAACAGGTTGATGTTGCCGTCGGCCCGGCGGTAGGCCTTGGTGCCGTCGAAGATCATCTGGCCGTTATGGTAGACGGTCGTCGCGGGATCGAGCGTGATGGAACGGTAGGGTCCAATCTGAGGGTCGTGCCAACCGCGGTCCAGCGAGTACGACTGGGAAAACATGCGGTCGGTGAAGTAGAGGCCGAAGCCTAGACGTTCGGGCAGTTCGATCTTTGCGGTTTCACCGATCGGCTCAATGCGTATCTGTTGTCTGATCTCGGGCATGTGTTTATCGACGGTAGGAGCCCTTTTGCGGGCAGGTGACACGATTCAGAATTTCAATCGTCGATAGCTTCCGTGAACGCTTCATCCTCGTGCGCCGCCCAGTAGAGCTGGCGCAATCTGATCGAGGTCTCCCCCGGTTTGCCGTCTGCGACCGGCTTGCCATCCAAGCTTGTGACCGGCATGACGCCACCGGCAGTACTGGTCAAGAAGATCTCGTCAGCACCGTAAAGAACCGCGGGGTCGAACATCGTAACACGGGTTTCAATCCCGTCTTGCGCTGCGAGTTCCAACACTGTCTTGCGCGTGATCCCCTCCAGCACGCCGCTGGCAGGCGTCCACAGAACGCTGTCCTTCAGCACGAAGACGTTGAAGCCCGGGCCCTCTGTCACCTCGCCGGCCGTGTTCAGCAGGACGGCGGTTACTGCTTCGCGCTCGTAGGCCTCGTACAGCCCCCGGGTCATGTCACCCCAATGGAAATTCTTAACGGCGGGATCGACCGACCTTGGTTCGATGCGCGTGACGTCGCGGGCGACGATCAAATGGGTGCCGACGAGTTGGTCTGCGGGCTGCACGATCCAGACGTAGGGAATGGCGAAAGCATAGAAACGGTTCTGGAATTGCCGCGGATCGCGGATTCCCGCGGGCGGGACTCCACGGGTAAGGATCATCTCGACATAGGCGTCCTCCAGTCGCGATCGGCGGACGCACTCGCGGAGGATTCGGCGCATCTCGGCAAGCGATAAGGGCGGCTGCAGGTGCATTGCCTGCCAACTTCGCTCAAAACGTGCGAGATGATCTTCGAGCCGAAAGAAACGTCGCTTCCAAGTCGCGACGACGTCATAGGTGCAATCGGAGCGGGTGAATCCTGTATCTGTAATGGGGATGCGGGCTTCGGCAATAGGCAGGTACTCGCCCTCGATCCAGGCACATCCCTCAACGTAAACATTCTCGCTTACAGTGCCGGGCTCGATATTCGTAGCACGTGTACTCATGGTGCAATCCTAAAAATTAAATGAAATAAACGTCTGGATGACGATGAAATCGTCATTACCGAAGATCTCTTTCGCGGCTGTATGCGGTGTCGACCACGCGATGCCCGCGTAGCCGTAAAAGCGGTCGCCGCGAAAGTGCTCGATACCGAAATTAATTTCTTCCGCCCAGTCGGTATCCGTCACAGTCGTTCCGAAATAATGGGGTTCTTCCAAGTCATGGTGATAATAGTAAAACGTTACGGCCCACTGTGGATGTGGGAATGATTTTATCTTAAACATCTGGGTGACCTGGTTCTGGTTGAACAGGTGGTATTCCCCGGCGATCTCGCCCTGAAACCAGGTATCCCAGTCACGTTTGAAGATCGTATAGAAAAGGCCACGGTATTCTTCGTTTTCCGGTGTATCCGCCTCGTCGCCCGACAGCCGGATGTAGCGGTAGATCAGCTTGGGCGTCCAGGGCAGCCCCGGGAAGCTGTATTGCCCTTCGACATACCAGCCGATGGCGTCGTTGTCGCGGCCGCCGCCATCATCATCAGTGCCGACCTCTAGGACCCATTCGCCGTAGAACTTGAGGTTTTCGTTCCCGGGAATCTTGATCGCGCTGGCGCGTAGATTCCAGGCCTCGATGCCGTCCAGATTGAAGGCACCACCCTGAAGGACTTCGAGATACATGAAGCCCAAGGTTCCAAATGTCTCCGCGGTGGTCGTCTCGAGACTGATGCCTACGACACGGCTGTCACCTAAATCACCGTCCGTTCTGAGCCAGAAAATGTCCGCGCGTACCGGTTCGGTGTTGATCTTCACCACCGCGGAGTTGCGCCAGGACTGAAAGGCGCCGATCCAATACTGACCGTTTTCCTCACCCTTATTGAAATTTCCGTCGCCGATGATGAAGCCGTCGCCGACCCAGAACTCCTGTCCGCCGAGCGACAGATCGATGAGGTGATTACGCCACCCGAAATAGGCGTGATCGGTGTCGAAGGCCTGATCGCCGGAGCGCACGATCTGCCCGGACAATTCACCGTCCAGAGTGGTCGTGGCGGCGACGCCGGAAACGGCACCGTAGAAGGTCGAAGCGTCGAGGGCCAGGGATAAATCGAGTTTTGGAATGAAGGCGAGCGAAAGCACCGTGCGTTCCGTTTCGCCGATGGCGTCGAGCGCACCGAGTCCGAAATTGATGCCGTCACCGTGCTGCAGACCCAGCCTGATATTGAGGCTTGGCTGTACCGTCAGATTACCGATTTCGCGGGCATCGAAGGCGGAAACGGGTAGGGTCGCCCACGCCAGGACCGCGCATGCGAGGATACCGAACGTTTCATTCCGGCAGAATCCACGTCTTCTCATGGAGATTGGGAATCGATGAGTCGCGCGAAATTCAATAGGGCCTCACGGTAACGTGCCGGCGCGGCAAATGGTATGCCGCCGTGCCCGGCTTCTTCGATCCATAACGCCTGTTTAGGCGAAGCGGCTTTTTCGAACAGGGCTTCGCCATGCCACGGGAGAATGAGTTCGTCGTCCAGGCTGTGCATGATCAGCACCGGACAGTGAACTTTCGCGATCTTCGACAAGTTGTCGAACCGGTCGAACGGCACGATCGGGACGTGGGTGCGAACCCGAAAGGCCGTGACGAAGGTGCTTTCCAATATGAGGCCCGCGACCGATCGGCGCGATGCCAGATCGGTGCTGGGTCCGCCGCCAATTGACCGTCCATAAACAATGACGCGGCGCGCGGGTACGCCGAGTTCCATCGTGAGGTATTCGAAAGCGGCGTCGATATCCTCATAGGAATTACGCTCGGTCGGTCGTCCTTCACTGGCACCATATCCGCGATAGTCATAGCCGAATACGGAGAATCCGAATTCGTTGAACCGCGCGAATATGCCATCCATGTCCCGGAGAGCTTCGGCGTTTCCGTGGCTGAACAGGATGGTGTAGTCCGATGAATCAACGGGGCGGTAAAGCGCGGATATCAATTCACCGTCCGCGGTTAGGATCATGATATCTTTTTCAAACTCGCCGTGAGACGAGATCCCCGGATGGAACATCAGGCGGTCCGCTCCAAAGTAGATGATGATGCAAAACGACAAATAGACGAAGAGAACGGCCCGTACGAGGCGCTTCCAAGAGAAATCACCGATCAAAAACCGCTGCCATTTATCTCTATCCATGATTTCGTACTCAGGGTTGGAAGACCGGCTTGTGGCGTTTGAGCGAGCGTCTGCGTACAGTACTTGGATAGTAATCGTGAATAAGAACAAAGTAATGCTCCCATGCACGATTTGAAATTTGGGGTCGTCCTCGGCGATCTGACGATGTCCGCCAGTGAATGCATTCGGCTGGGTCCCAAGGTCGAGAACTGGGGCTACGATTCGATCTGGATGGCCGATCATTTGATCGATATCGACGGCGCGGTCGCGGACCCTTATGCGGTGTTCGGCTACCTCGCGGCGCAGACTCAAAATGTTTTTTTCTGTGCGGCGGTGTCGGACTGTCAGCGTATCCATCCGAGCAAGATGGCACACATGATAGCTACCCTGGACGAGATCACTAAGGGACGGATCGGTCTCGGTATCGGTGCGGGCGAAGCGATGAACACGATCCCTTTTGGTCTGCCATTCGAAGACGACGCGAAAATCCGGCTCGAACGCATGCGCGAATACATTCAGGTGGTGAAACTGCTGTGGTCGTCTTCTCCGGATAAGCCGGTCAATTTTTCCGGCAATCACTACCAATTGTCCGATGCATGGCTCGATCAGAAGATCTACACGAAGCCTCATCCGCCCATCCACGTCGGTGCGCTCGGATCAAAAGCCGCCCTGCGCGTCACTGCGGAGCTCGGCGACGGCTGGATGCCGTTCTTCAGTACGCCCGGGTATTTCGCCAAGCGTCTGGCTTATGTGCGGGAACAGGCAGTGAGATACGGGCGCAGCGCGGAGAACATTGAACCGAGTGAGTGGGTATACCTGGTCATTACAGAGGACGAGGCCCTGGCTAAGCAGAGGCTGCGCGAACTTGCCATTTTCAGCATCGCCGAACGCGGCAGTTTGAAACATGCCGGTTACGATTTATCGAACCTGCCGTCGAAGGAATTCAATTTTTCCCGTCTTGTCGCGAATGATACGGCGCGGATCGAGGCCCTCGTTGAAGCCGCCGGCCATATCCCATTGGACATCTTGAGGCAGATGCATTGTGTCGGCACGGTCGAACAAGTCATTGCGTACTTCGACGCCCAGATCCAAGCGGGCGTACGCCATTTCCTCATCAACCCGGCCGCGAGTCCGGATGTCGACGCGACGCTCGAAGCTTTCAGCACCCACGTGATGCCACAGTTACAGCGGCATTCGCTTTGCTAGCTGTCGCCTTGTCGACCGGGGCCAAAAGCCTACTGACGGAGCTCGATTTGAAAAGCAGTAATTGCGTAACGGGGCGCGAATCTCCGATTGCAGGGCGCGGGGGGCGGCGCTTCCGCGGCGACGCATGGTCGATTCGAAATGAATTTTACCGTCTGACGGAGTCGGTTTTCTCATGAGCCGCTTCATGCTCGGCGTTGATGTTGGCGGGACGTTTACGGATTTCGTCGCCTACGATGCGGACACCCAATCGGTTCAGGTCTGGAAAAATTTGACGACGCCCGATGACCCGACGACGGGCATTCTCGACGGGCTTGGCCGCATCGATCCAGCGTCCATCGCGAATCTCCGGCTCGGCACCACGGTCGCGACTAACGCGATTCTCGAGCGCAAGGGGGCACGCGTGGCCTATATCACGACCCGGGGTTTCCGCGACATTCCGTTTCTGCAGCGTGGCAATCGCGCGCATCATTACGACAGCGGATGGATCAAACCCAAGCCGCTGGTCAAGCGCCGCGACTGTTTCGAAGTGGACGAGCGCGTCATGAGCAGCGGCGAGGTGCTGGTGGACCTCGACGAGGACAGTGTGCGCCGGGTAGCCGAAAAGATTCGGATGAACGGCGGCATCGAGGCCGTGGCAGTCAATCTCCTGTTCTCTTACGTGCATCCCGACCACGAGCGCCGTGTGCGTGCCATTCTCGCAGATGAGCTCGGTGAGCTGCCGGTTTCGATCTCCAGCGAGGTATTGCCCAAGTGGAAGGAATACGAACGCGCCTCGACGGTCTTGGCGGACGCCTACATCAAGCCCGTAGTGCATCGCTATCTGCGCGATATGCGGGCGCGTTTTGCCGCCACCGGCCTGAATGGAAACTGCGTCGTGATCAAGTCGAACGGCGGCGAAATGACGCTCGAAGCAGCCGCCGAGCAACCCATCCACCTGACACTTTCCGGCCCCACCGGCGGCGTGGTGGCAGCGCACCACATCGCGCGCGAATTGGGACTCGACCGCGTCGTGACCTTCGATATGGGCGGCACCTCGACGGATTGTTCGACGATCGTCGAGAACCAGATGAGCTTTACGACCAGCTTCGAGATTGAATTCGGCGTCCCGATCCAGATCCCGATGGCCGATATCCGCACGATTGGCGCGGGCGGCGGATCCATCGCCTGGGTCGACAAGGGCGGTATGTTGCGGGTCGGGCCGCAGAGCGCGGGCGCGAATCCCGGGCCCGCGTGTTACAGCTTCGGCGGTACCGCAGCGACCGTGACCGATGCAAACCTCGTCCTGGGCCGCATCAATCCGGAGAATTTCCTCGGTGGGACGATGAAACTGGATAGGGCAAATACGATCGACGCGATCGGTAACCTCGGCGATCGGATTGGGATGACCGCGGAAGATACCGCGCTCGCCATATTGCGGATCGTCAACAACAACATGGTGGGGGCGCTCAGGACCGTGCTGATCGAACGGGGACTAGACCCGCGCGACTTTGCAATGCTCGCCTTCGGCGGCGCTGGACCGTTGCATACCGCCGATCTCATGTTTGAAGCGGGGATTCCGACCGGCGTCGTGCCGATGCATCCCGGGCAGTTTTCCGCTTTCGGCTTTACCTTGGCGGATGCGCGGGTTGACATCGAACGTACCGTGCAGATGAACTCACAGCATTTCGACATTGAACGCGCGAGCGAGCTTCTGCACGACCTTGTTGATACGGTGACTCGTAGCTTGACGGAGCAGGGCTATACGGGCGAGCTGCAGATTATCAAAACACTGGAACTCCGGTACCTGGGCCAAAACTACGAACTCGAAGTGCCATTTTCCTTCGACGCATTCTCGGCAGAGAATGCCGCCGAGGTGTGGGATAGTTTTCACGTCTTGCACGAGGCACGGTTCGGTTTCAATATTCCGCGTGAAGTCATCGAGGTCATTACAATCAAGTGCACCGCGGTGTCGTCGACGGAGAAACCAGCGTTTACGCCGCTCGCAACTGCCGATAAAGAGCCGGCACCGGTAACCAGCCGTACAGTGTGGTTCAAAGAGGGCAGCTTTGATACGGCAGTCTACGATCGGCTGGACCTGAAAGCCGACGATCGGATTACCGGGCCGGCATTGATCGAGGAGGCAGCATCCGTGACAGTGTTGCGCCCGGGTCAGGCCTTATCCGTCGCACCGCAGGGGCACTTGATCCTGCGGCTTGAAAATTAAATGTTCGAATGCGGAACAGGTGATTACCAAGCTGTTAATAGAACTGGAGGCCACTGATGTCTGCGACTCGCAAGATAGACCTCGTCACCATGAACATCGTCGAAAACACGATGGTGTCGATCTGCCGCGAAATGGGCATTACCTTGATGAAGACATCTTATTCGACGATCTTCAACGAAGCGCTCGATTTTACCTGCGCGATCGCATCGCCGCGTGGCGAAATGCTCGCCGTCGCCGAATTCTGCCCCGCTCAAATCGGCGGCATGCCTCTGTTGATCAAATCGTGTCTGGAAGAGATTCCTTTATCGGAGATCGAACCGGGTGACGTTCTCGTGCACAACGACCCCTATCGGGGCGGCCTGCATACACCCGAACATACGCTGTTCTGCCCGGTCTACGTGGACGACGAATTGATCGCTTTCACTGTTGCGATCGGTCATATCGCCGAGGTAGGTGGGATGGTGCCGGGTGGTTTTCCCGCAGAAGCGACCGAAATCTTTCACGAGGGTATCCGGGTTCCACCGGTCAAGATAAAAAAGCGCGGCGTGGACGTGCCGGAAGTCTGGAAAATCTGGCTCGCGAACGTCCGTACGCCGCGCTATAACTACGGCGACATGCGGGCGTTGATCTCGGGCGTCGAGATCGGTGTCAGCCGCCTGCAGGACACGGTAGCCAAATACGGGCGTGAAGTATTCAAATCGATCTGCGGGGATCTAATGGATTATGCCGAGGCCCGCATGCGCGCGGAGATCGCCGAAATTCCGGATGGCAAATACAGCTTCGTCGATTACATGGACAACGACGGCGTATCGGAGTCGGAAATCCGCATAGAAGCGCACTGCTACGTGCAGAAGGATGAAATCGTGGTCGATTACACCGGCAGTACGGCGCAGGTCTCCGGTCCCATCAACGCGACGCTCGGCGTCGCCTGGTCTGCAGCCTACAATGCCATCCTACACCTGACCGATCCCTCCATCCCGAAAAATTCCGGGTGCTTCCGGCCCATTCGCATCGTCGCGCCGCAGGGCACGATCGTGAACGTCGATTATCCTGCGCCGGAAGTCGGCGGCAACACCGAGACCCATCCGCGGATCGCGGGCGCGGTCATCGGCGCGCTCGCGCAGGCCGCCCCGCAGCGTGCGATGGCCGGCGAAGGTGGTACCCACCTCAATTTCGTCTTCGGTGGTATCGATCGAAAACACGACGAATACTTTGCGTGTTATGACATCGAGACGGTCGGTTGGGGCGCGCGGCCGTTTGCCGACGGTAACGACGCTACCGATTCGATCAACGGCAATTGCCGGGTCATGCCGGTCGAAGTCTATGAGACGCGCTATCCGTGGCTGACGGAGGAGTTCTGCCTGCGGGCCGATTCCGGCGGCGCCGGCGAATTTCGCGGTGGGCTCGGTACCCAGAAGACCTGGCGCTGCCTCGACGCCGAAATCACCTGCAGTCAATTGACCGATCGCCACGTCCATCAAGCCTGGGGTTTCGACGGGGGATGCCCCGGTGCGACCGGCAAGACGCTGTTCCTGGAGGCCGACAGAACCGACTGGCAGACCATGGTCGAGGCCTTCGGCAAGAGTTCGACCAGCAAATGGTCGAACGTGGTGATCAAGCCGGGCGATCGGGTGCGCCTCATGACCCCCGGCGGGGGCGGCTGGGGCGATCCCGGCGAGCGTAAACGCGAGTTCATCGACGAAGATCTGGCCGAAGGCTGGGTTACGCTCTCAAGCGTGCGCGAAGATTATGATGTGGACGTTTAAGGTGCGCTCATAGACTACATCTTGAGACCTAAGTCCCCCAATACGATTGCAATTAACCACAGAGATCACGGAGGACACAGGGGAATAAAAAGAAAAGGCTGTTTATAGGCCATTTTTTTATTGTTTATCTTTGTGTCCTCTGTGATCTCTGTGGTTCAATTTTATTGCATCTATAATGCGCCTGCGTAACAGGCGGTTCACGCGAGTAGCTCGCCCAAGGCGGCGTCGATGAAGGCATTGTCCGCGGCGTCGATTCCGAAGCCTGCACCGTGCCCCCATTTCGACTTGATCGGGCGCAGTTCGGCATTTGGCATTTTTGAGACTTCGTAAGCGCTGTCGGGTACGCGAAAATAGAGATCCGTATCACCGGGCATGACGATCGCGCGGCAGGTGATGCCCGCCAAGGCCTGGTCGAAATCACCGTTGTAGCGATCGTTCGTACTGATGTCGCCCGTCATCCAGGTGCGTGCCATCGCGAGCAGGTCATTCGCATCGTTTTGCAGGAAATAATTCTGGGTAAACCTGACGACGTCGTCCCGCGAACTCAGGCCGATCTGTTCGTAGAGTTTCTCGCGGAAGAAATCCTGCGAAAAGAGCCAGGCGGCGTAAACGTGGCCGAAAGCGAGAATGCCGCGAATGGGCGGTGACTCGTACCATCCATCGTTGAACGCCGGATCGAGTTCGAGTGCATTGACCGCGCTGTCGACGAAGACGAAATTATGCTCCGAGATGCGCGCCGAGCAGCAAATCGGGGCGATCGCCTCAACCTGGTCCGGGAACAGCGCGCCCCACTGAAAGGATTGCATCCCACCCATAGAAAAGCCGCTGATAAGCTTGATCCGTTTGATTCCCAGATGGTCGAAAACGAGTTTTTGCTGGCACATCACGTCATCGTAAAGCGTCGTCAACGGGAAGGCGCCGCGCCCGTAAGGGGCGGGCGTACTGCTGGGTGAGGTCGAATAGCCGTTCCCGAGCATATTCGGAATGACGACGAAGTATTTTTCAGTATCGATCGCGCGGCCTTCCGCAATCATGTACTCGGTTTCCGTGTGCCGGCCACCGTAAAAGGTCGGGATCACGACCGCATTGTCGGCAGCGCTCGACAGCTTACCGTAGGTTTTGTAGGCCAGTTTTACGTCGAGCGTGATGCCGCTCTGAGTGGTGAATTGCGGGATCTCGAGAATTTCGTAGTCACTCATCGTCGCTTTCCCCCTTCGGTGATCCCGTTACAGCGCAAGCCCGTTCGACTCACGGCTATCGTAGCATTGCCCCTTGAACTCGCACCTACAGCTCGGTGCGCCATGAGCGCACGCTACGGTTCCACCGCGCTGTCTTCCCGTCCCGTTTGCGTGCCAAAATCGTAGTGGGCGCGACCGGATAAGGGGACAAACAAAGGATCGACAGGCAATGGCATGAGCACGGACTCGCGTGTACGGCCACAGCCCATGAAACAGCCAGACTCGGGCCCGTCCGCGCTGATCAGCGTCGCCCGCACGAGTGAGCAGCGCCAAAGTCAGTGCAGGGGTTTGCGCCAGGGCATGGCGCTGTCGTAATCGTCGCAGGCATTGAAGCAGCGATGCCGGCTCGCATTTGCGCGCTTTACGCTCGACCAAGAGCCCCTGCCGCGGCCGGAAACAAAGCCGTCTTCTCGGCGAAAAGTTTGACTGTAGTAAACAAAATTGCATATGATGCAACTTATCGGAGACGTACCACGGCTGGAACCCGGCTAGAGTAAACGCCGCCGTCGCGACCCAACCCGGAGGGCTCCCATGTGCGGGATTGCTGGAATTCTGTTCAAGTCCGGTGGTGAGGAACGGTCTGCCGGCGAGGCGCTCATCGACATGCTCGACGGGTGTCAGCATCGCGGCCCGGATTCCACGGGTTTTGCGCTGTACGGTCACGCAGAGGAAGGTCAATTACGGCTGCGTTTTCTCGTCGGTGAGGGCGACGAAGGTCGGGCGGCGGTCATGCGTATCAAAGAGAGCCTGGCCGAATACGAAGCCGAGATCCTCGAAGAAGAGACGGTCGGTACCAACTATCGCGTCACCGTCACTCACGCCGGGGACATCAAGCCCTTCGCCTATGCAATGGAACACGCAGCGAAGGTCTTCTCGATTGGTGCCAGCCTCGAGATCATCAAGGACATCGGCAGCGCGCATGACGTCGACGAAAGCTACGACGTGCACGAGTTCAAGGGCAGCCACGGCCTCGGCCACGTGCGACTCGCGACGGAATCCGAGGTCAAGCCGGAGGCGGCTCACCCGTTCTGGGCCACGGGATTCGGCGATATCGCCATCGTCCATAACGGGCAGATCACGAATTACTGGAAAATGAGAAGGCGCCTGGAGCAGCGCGGCTTTGAATTCACCACCGACAACGACAGCGAATTGATAGCGGTCTACCTCGCGGACAAGCTGTCGCAGGGGATCGAACTTCGCCACGCGCTGGAGACCTCCGTAGACGATCTCGACGGCACGTTCTCGTTTCTAGTCTCGACCAAGGACGAGATCGGCTACGCCAAGGATCGCCTCGCGGTCAAACCGATGATCATGTACGAAAACGATGATTTGGTTGCGGTCGCGTCTGAAGAAGTCTCGTTGAACCGGCTGTTTCCCGGGCAAACACTCAATACCTACGAACCACCTCCCGGGACTTTTAATACATGGTCACGATCGATCTAGCCCGGATCGCGGTACGGCAAGCCAATGAACTGATCCGCAAGCACGGCGAGGCTGGCGTACACGTCGAACTCGTCAACCCCGATGCACGGCACCACCTGGGCGTTGGCCTGACCAGTCCGATCAATGTCTCCGTTCGCGGCTCAGCGGGTTATTTTTGCGCGGGCCTATCGGATTCGGCTGATTTCACGGTTGAAGGGAATGCCGGGTGGGGCCTGGGAGACAACGTTTATAAGGGCTCGGTGATCGTCAAGGGCAATGCCGGCGCCATTGCGGGCGTCGCTATCCGCGGTGGGGAAATCGTGATCCATGGCAACATGGGATCGCGCTCCGGGCAGGTCATGAAAGCCGGCACTTTGCTGTGCGCCGGCAATGCGAATTTCATGGCAGGCTACCTGATGTACGGCGGGCGCATCATCATCCTCGGCAATTCCGGCGAGCACGTCGGCGAGGACATGGCAGGCGGCGAAATCTATGTCGGCGGCAAGATAGATTCGATGGGTTCGGACGCGACCCTGACCGACATGGAAAGCGCGGAGCTGGACAGCATTATGGACTTTCTTGATCGCTACGAAATCGCGTACAAGGGGTCGTTCCAGAAAGTCGTCAACGCCGGCAAGAAGCTGCGCTATGCCACCAGCGAACAGCAAATCCGCAGCATTCCATTTTTCTCTTTCTCGGGGGCGTCCGATTACTGGAATCCGAAAGTTCAGGAAGATGTCTACATCAAGTCGCAGATCGGTCGATACCGGATCCGCGGGTATGGCGGTGCGCGCGTCCTGCCGCATCTTTCCGATCTCGCGTTCAGGCAAGATCTCTCCGGCGCCGGGAACAATCTCGATGCCGTCTCCAAGGTCGCCATGGCGACCGAGATCGGCGGTATCAACGGCGCCGAGCCGCTCAAGCTCAGCATGCCCGTCATGGTTGCACCGATGAGCTACGGAGCGTTGAGCGCCTCGACCAAACGCGCCATCGGCATGGCCTCGACGCTTTCGGGGATCGCTGAGAACACGGGCGAAGGCGGCATGAGCGACGCCCAACGCGGCGCCGCCAAGCAGTTGATCTTCCAGTGCCTAGGCGGGCGGCTGGGTTGGAACATCCACGACATGAAGCGCGCCAACGGCCTGGAGATCTATATCTCGCAAGGGGCCAAGCCGGGTTTGGGCGGGCAGCTCATGGCCAAGAAGGTGACGCCGGAGTTGGCGCGGATCCGCGGCATACCGCCGGGCATCGATCTGCGTTCGCCGTCGCGGCACCCCGATATCCTCGGCGCCGACGACCTGGTGATCAAGGTCGAGGAACTGCGCGAAGCAACAAGCTACCGGCTGCCCGTCAGCGTCAAGCTCGGCGCGGGCCGCGTCCGCGACGACATCAAGATCGCAGCCAAGGACGGTTTCGATTTCGTCGAACTCGACGGCATGCAGGGTTCAACCGGCGCGGCCAGCACGGAGGTACTCGAATACGTGGGCATTCCGACCCTGCCTGCGATCATCGAGGCCATTGAGGCACTCGAGGAGATCGGCGCACGGGACAGGATTCAGATCGTTCTCATGGGCGGCCTGCGTGACGGTATCGACGCGGTCAAGGCCCTTTGTCTCGGCGCCGACGCCACCGGCTTTGGCACGTCGACCATCGTGGCGGGTGGCTGCATCGCCTGCATGCAATGTCACGTCGGCCAATGCGTAACGGGAATCGCGACACAGGATCCGGAGCACGAAAAGCGCTACAAGCCCGACGTGGAGGCCCAGAACATCCACCGCTTCTTCGAAAGCGTGCGCTTCCAGATCGCAGCCATTACCCAGGCGCTCGGCTATGCCGACGTCCGCGATCTCAACCGTGACGATCTCGTGGCCGTGACCGCCGAAGCGGCGGAAATGACAGGGCTCCCGTACGAGCCTGAATACCGTCAGCTCAATCCCGATCTGGAGCTGATGGTGGGTTCGCGATGAACGTCTACGGCCTCGAACGCGTCCAGAGGCCGGAGGCGCCGCCCGGGGCGGAGGACCACACCGGCCAGACGCATTTCGTCCCCGCGCCCTGCCAGGTCGCATGCCCCGTCGGCACGGATGCGCCCTCGTATATCGCTTATATCTGGGAAGGGAAGCTCGAGCAGGCGTACGAGGCGATCACCTCGACCAATCCGTTCAGCTCGATCTGCGGCCGGGTATGCGATGCACCTTGCGAGCCAGCCTGCCGGCGGACGGTGAGCGACGGCGCGGTCCAGATCCGCAACCTCAAACGCTATGTCATGGACGCGGTCGGTCATCGCTACGACCCACCGTCTGTCCCGGTCAGCAAGAAGGAAACCATCGCCGTCGTCGGTTCGGGTCCCGCCGGGCTGGTCGCGGCACACGACCTGTCGGTCGCCGGTTACGAAGTGCACGTTTATGAAATGACTGATCGCCTCGGCGGCATGATGATCTGGGGTATCCCTGCGTTTCGCCTGCCGCCCGGCATTATTCAAGAAGACATCGATCGGCTGACGTACCGCTGTGCGGGCCTCAACATTCACCTCAATACCGAACTCGGCAAGGACGTCTCACTCAAGGAGTTGACGGATCGCCACGACGCGGTGCTGCTCACCATAGGTTCATGGTGGGGCAAGGCGATGAACATACCTGGCGAAGACGATCCACGGGTCATCGACGGCGTCAGTTTTCTAAGACGGATCAATAACGGTGAGCGCCCCAAAATGCCCGAGACCGTGATCGTCGTGGGGGGCGGCGACGTCGCCATGGATGCCTGCCGATCGGCGCTGCGCCTACCCGGGTGCAGGGAGGTCAAGGTAGTCTACCGCCGCGGACCCGAAGAGATTCCGGCGCGTGAGATCGAACTGCATCACGCACTCAAGGAAGGCATCGAGATCATCTACAACACGCAGCAAATCGGCGTGGAATCCAAGAGCGGGGGGCTCGCGCTCAAATGCCTTAAGACGGAACCTGGCGAGCTTGATGAAGACGGCCGCAGCCGACCGGTCGTGGTCGAAGGCAGCAAACACGACATTGCATGCGGACTGGTCATCGCCGCCGTGGGTCAGCTGAGTGAGAGCGACCACCTCGGCGACTTGGGCCTCATGGCTTCCGATCGGGTGCAGACCGATTGGGCGAGTATGCGTACCGCTGTTCCTAAGGTCTTTGCCGCGGGTGACGGGGCGTTCGGCGGATCGACCATCGTCATGGCCATGAGCCATGGCCAGCGCGCCGCTTATTACATCAAGGCGTATCTCGACGGTCGGGACGATCCCCTGCCGTATCGCACGCCTTATCGAACACGCCGCGTGGAAGTCGCGCAAGACCTGGCATGGGAAACGAACGACCTGGAGGAACCGCATTTCTTCGGGATCGGAGACAGGCCGATCGAATTTCCGGAGATCGAGGCGACCTACGATTTCGACGCCGCGAAAAAAGAAGCGGCGCGCTGCTATCGTTGCGATGCCGAAACCGGCTCGGCCGATTATTCGATAGCGCATCGCGAAGACTTATTTTCGATGGCGCGTACCCATCCGCGCGATAAAGCCAAGCTCAAGGCGATGCTCGACAAACGCTTACGCATGCGGCCCAATCCGTTTCCCGAACGGCGCCCTGCAACCATGGACGACCTGACCTTTTTGCCGGCGAACCTTTCACGCCTGGTGATCGATCCCTATCGCGAAGCCTGCAAAATATCCACGCGTCTCGCCGGGAAGTTCGAACTCGATGTGCCGTTTTTCGCAGCCGGTTTCGATCACGAGACCAGCGCGGTTCGGGAAGGCCTGGCCGCCGGCCTCGCGGACGCCGGTTGCGGTTATGCGGGACAGATTCGCTTGAGCGACGCGATCGATTGGATCCAGCTGATCGGCGCGTCCGATGCGCCGGATCCAAACGCCGCTGCCTGGATTTTCGTGCAGGGCGACCGCTTCGAGCCGGTCGATCTCAAGATGCCGCCCGAGGGCCTGTTGCGCGGGCTTGCCATCACCACGCCTGACATCCTCGAAGACGCCGTCAACTATGTACTCGAAAGTGGCTTCGAATTATTGATGTTGTGCGGGAACGGCGATCCACTCTCACCGTGGCTGGAGCTCAAGGGTCCACCTGATCTCCGTTTGATCCGGAATACGATTGCGATCCTGCGCAAGCTCAAGAAGGAAGAGGCCGTCGACTTGATCTGGCACGGCGGCGCCCGATCCGGCACCGATGCGGCCAAGCTCATCGCCATGGGCTGCAGGGCGGTTACCTACGGACTGCCTCTTGCGCTCGCCCTCGGTGCTTCGATCACGGCGAATGGCATAGAATTCGCCTCCGACTTCAACCACGAAGAACGCAGACGGGCAACGGCCAATATCCTGCAGGCGCACGCGGGCGAGGCCTCGATGATGGCGCGCTGCACGGGCAAAACCCGCTTGCACAACCTCGAGCCCGAAGATCTGCGTTCCGTCACGATCGCGACCGCGCAGGCCAGCGGTATCCCGATGCCCGGCACGAGCAGGTAGGGGTTGAACTTGAAAGCCAGCCACTTTGACGCGCTTAAGAAACCTCTGAATAAGTCATGGCATACGTGCCTTGCATCTGAAATCGCGCAGTTCTGCGTTACGAACCTTGCCACTAGTTCCCGCTACTACCTGCGAGTCGTGCCTTGATCTGCACGATTTCATGCACAATGACTTATTCAGAGGTTCCCTAAACGGCGGGTTTTTTTGATGACTGCATACACGACACATGCATTGCCGGACATCGTGTTGACCGATCACCTTCGAGGGATACTCGATCAGTTGGACGAATCCGTTGCCGATGTTGAATCCTACATCTCCCTCCCGCCAGAAGTGTATACCTCCGAAGCGTGGTTCGAATTTGAGAAGCGGGCGGTATGGGACCGCGAATGGATCTGTGTCGGGCATGTCGGACACATTCTCGAAACGGGCGACTACACGTCGATCACCATCAACGATGATCCGCTGCTGGTATTGCGCGGCTTAGAAGGGGAAGTACGGGTCATGTCGGCGGTTTGCCAACATCGAGGCCACCTGCTCGGCGAAGCCAGCGGCAATACCCGGGTGTTCACCTGTCCGTTTCACGCCTGGTCCTACGACCTTGAAGGAAAGCTAGTGAGCGCACCCGAAATGAAGGCGCACGCGTCACTGGACGAACTTCAGAAAACGCTTTGCCTGCCGTGCTTGCGAGTGGAGATCTGGCAAGGTTTCATTTTCGTCAACATGGATGGTAATGCGCCGCCGCTCGGCGCGAGACTCAAACGGCTGTCGAAAGAGATTGCGAATCATCACCTGGGGGAGATGGGGGCAACGCCGACGGTAGACTGGCCGGACAACCCATGGAACTGGAAATTTATGCATGAAAACGCAATTGAACCCCACCACACCGGGTACCTGCACAAGGGACCACACGATTTCGCCCCGCCGCGCCTGGCGAGTTTCTTCGAGTGGAACGAGCAAGACGATGGCGCGATATTCCATCCGACCGGTTTCCTGACCAGGGACGCCAATTTCACCGCCGGGTTCCGCTGCCTGTTCCCAGTCATCGAAACGCTGACAGATGCAGAGCGACAGCGGGTCATGTTCGCATGCATTCTGCCGAACCTCTTTTTCGGCTGCGTCCCGGACGGTTGTTTCTATTACTGGATCCTGCCGCAAGGTGTCGGCGCGCTCACCCTGCGCGTGGGGCTTTTGTACCCCCATTCGACGCTGCGCATAGACAATTTCGAAGTCACTCTGAAATCTGTGGTCGACGGCATCTCGATTTACAACGATCAGGATACGCTTGCTAATACTTCGGTCCACAAAGGCCTCAAATCGCGGTTTGCCAATCGCGGGCGATATGGCCCGAAAGAAGCGACCCTGCCGCAGATGAACCGCTGGCTGGTAAAACGATACCGTGAATATGCCGAGGATCTCACGGCCATCCGGAACACAGATGATCGATGACTACCCTGGTCCGCAGATTGCAATGAGTGGGGGCGAACTCGAACAGATCAGGGGTCGCCTGGGCGACCTCGAAGCGCGGCTGCAGGACATCGAAGATCGTGCAGCGATCGTGAACCTGATCGTCTATTACGCTCGCGCCTGCGATCAAGGAAACGACCCCAAGCTCCTGGACCCGTTGTTTACGGAAGACGCCGTGTGGGAATGCGGGGGGTTCGGGCGTTACGAGGGCAGGGCGCGGCTCTGTTCCGCATTGGAAGGGATAGCCGGAGAGAAAATCTGGTGGTCACTGCACTACATGATCTCGCCCAGGATCGAAATCGACGCCAACAATGACCGCGCGACCGCCTTTTGGTACCTGTGGGAGTCGGCGACGATTCCCGACAGTGCCACTGACAAGCCGGAACCCCATTGGATCGGCGCAACCTATGACGCGATCGTCGTCAAGCAGGCGGGGCGATGGTTGTTCCAGTCGATGCAGCTAAACCTCAGCATGGTCAGCCCCTGTTCAGACGGATGGGTCAAGCGCCCGTTCCCAGCGGGGGGCGTCCGTCTACCCTATTTTCAGAGAACGGAACCGGGAACCTACGCCTGGTGCGCCTGCGGCCGCTCGAACAAACAACCTTATTGCGACGGTTCGCACCGAGACACGGCTGTCCAACCGCACAGTTTTAGAGTTGATTCCGAAAAGCTGCTGGCTCTGTGCGGTTGCAAGCGCACCGCAACGCCCCCTTATTGCGACGGCACGCACTTGAACCTGGATATCGATTAGAGCGCTGCGTCTTCATGGCACGTACGAGCTTTTTCCCCGAATCAACCACTGCGAACCGTCCCGTCGACGAGATTATCGAACGATCGAATGCGTTGTTCGTACGGCTGAAACACCCGCGGCAAGAACCGGCTGATGGAGAACATGTCTGCGTTCATGCCAGTTTCGAAAGCGCCGAATACATCCGCGCATTCTGGCCTCACCTACGACGGCTGATCGAGGCGGATCCGCGTAAGCTCGGTTTGAGCGTCGAGCAACCCGGCGACCGCCTCGAAGTAAGTGAGATCCAACGATCGATATTGGACAGAGGTGACTCTCTCGGCAACGAAAGCGAAGTCCGGCTCATGACGACGACTATTGCGCCGCTGACGATGATGAGCAGGATCCTGAACGAGGCGAGCGATGGCTTTGCCGAGGATTTATCGTCAGGCCGTGGACGATGTCCGTTAACCTTCGAGCTGGACCCCGAGCGTTTCGTATCGTTGCGCACGCTTTTCCCGCGCAAGGATCAACAGGAGAAAGTCGTCGGTCACGCGCCGACCCTGGTGATGGGCGGTACCGCGACGGCAGTGGCGATGTGCTGGAATTTACTACACCGCATGCCGGGCGCTTATTACGAATGTGAACAGATCGAGCTCGATCGCGACACGGCGGAACAGCTCTGGGAGCAGACGCGCGAGCTGATCTTTCGGATAGGCGGCGGCAGCCTAGCCGCTTTCGTAGCCTTCGCCAGCGCCTGTTCCTCCAATGCGGCGGCGTTAAGATGGGACGGCGCCAAGGATCTTGGACTCGCGGCCCCGGCGGGTCGCTATTTATGGACCATGAATAGTGCCCTTCTCGAACGTTATAATGAAATTCTGACGACGGTCAGGGAATCGCAGCAGGGTCATTACATCGGCTGTGCGGCCCTGTTCGCGCGTGCGAAACCTCTACCCTTGTCACCCGATTTCGCCGACGCCGTGACCGACGACAAGGAGCCGACTGTTTTTTCGGAGCTTATTCGATGGATCACCGCGGTTGCGCGCGCCGAATATTTTCCGCAGTTCGAAGCTCGGGGATGAAGCGGGTGCTTGCCCGGCTTTACTTGGTCGTCAAGTTCGCCTGGAACTCTATCGATAAGCGGAAACGGCCTTGCGACCCTTTACGATGCGCTTAATTTCCGACCTCGTGGCGTCGCGTTTTGCGTGCAGTTCAGGTTACGTTTCGCGGTCATGGAAATGATATTGGTATTAATCGTTTGAGGCATGAGTAAACCTCCTAATGAGGACACCGGCGCGTCGTCCGGCGTCGTCCAACCAGGGCGGATATACCCTATAAATCTGGATATTCACCGCCTCCAGCGACAGCTATCGGCCATGGTGCGGTAAAACTTTGGGGGAATCGGCAGGCTTGCCGGATCGTCGGCAAGAGGGTGCCGGCCAGCCCGCTTTCGGCCTGAGCCGGGTCTCGGCTTGGACCGCGTTGAACGCCTGCTCTATCTCAGGCTGCTTTCGCCGTCCATGTCGGCGCTTCTTCATCGATGACCGCCTTGAAACTCGGGCGTTCGAACATCAATGAGACGTAACTCGCGAGCCGCGGCCAACGCGCCGCATCGACGGCGATCCCGGCATGCTTCAGATTGACGTGAATTGAGACGACGGCAATGTCCGCGATGGTGAGGGCGTCGCCGACGAAGAATTCCTTTCCCGCGATTTCCTTTTCGAGATAATTCCAGAAGATCGGGAATTCCTCGGCGACGATCTTTTGAACGTCGGCCGTGACCTCTTCACTGGGCGGTTCCTTGGCGAGCATAGGACCGACCACCAGGGGAAAAAAGACCTTGCCGCCGGCCACCGGCACGAATCCGGCGTCGATGAACTCCTCCAGCCAGAGTGCCCGGATATAAGCCTCGTCATCGGCTGGAATCAACACGGGTACAGGATTTTTGCGTTCGATGTACTGGCAGATGCAGGTCGAATCGTTGATGACGTTCTCGGCGTCCAAAAGCGCAGGAATCTTGCCCAGGGGGCTGATCTCGCGCCATCCCTCGGGCGGTGAGAACGGGCTTACCTGCTCGTAATCGTATTCGATGCCTTTTTCCGCCAGAAACACACGGACCTTGCGGACGAAAGGCGATACGTTGCCGCCCATCAATTTGTACGTCATAGCCCTTACCCCTTCAAAATGCCGCGCCGCCGTAAACGACACCACTCGATTCTGAGACGCTTCAGCGTGCGCGCTTCAGCGTATCGCGATCGAAATTTCTGTCCTTAAGCCCCGTCTGGAATTGGTAGTTTTCCCAGTTTAACTCCGTGCTCTTACCGGTCTGGTGATTGATCATGCTCATCCGCCCGGGACGCCAGTATTGGCCTAGATACTGCTGGTAGTCGCTCGACGTGAGCGTTTTCAGTTCAGCGTTCTTGCGGTCGAAGAATTTGATTTGCAGGGGTTGGTACATCTCCTTGTCGAGCCAGACGATCTGCCGCACATAACCCGAATTCTCATAGGCGGGATAGGCCTCGATGACAAAAACGGGGCGGCCGTCGAATTCATCGTCGCGCAGCCATTTGTAAGAATACTTTTCGATTTCCTGTGAAGTCAGATCCTCGTATGCGAACTCACTGCCGACGAATGGCCCGGATTTATTGGCCGATGCGATGCGTTTAACGCGTTTGAGCGCCGGCAGGTAAAGCCATTGGTCGTCGGGCGTCAGCGCGTGGGTGTAACTCAGAAACGCAGTGCCCTTGATGTCTTTAGGGGAGTTGAACACGGACAGGCTCTTGTCGCCGTCACCCTCTACTTCGAGGGTGTTGATGCTGATACTGCGCCGGCTTTCCTCGCCCTGCTTGTTGCGCAGGATCATTTCCATTTCAGCTTTCGCGTCGACCCAGCCTAGATCTCGCTTATCGGCCTCGATCGCAATGGCCAGTCCTTTTTCTTCCGGCGTCTCCGCGCTGAGGTTAAGCGGCAGCAGCGCGATCAGAATCGCTGGCAACCAGCGTGACATCATCGTCATCTCCTTCGATTTTCATGAGTAGGGGCGGCAGTAGGAAAAAAGCCGTCAACAGTGCAAGGGATATCACAATCGCACTCAACAGCCCCATCCCTGAATTGAGTTCGAAACTCGAGGTCGCGAGCACGAGGAAGCCGGCGACCAGCACGACAGTAGTCACAAACAAAGCGTGGCCCACGGTGCGAAAAGCGTAGCGCACCGCGTCCGGCGGGGGCAAGCCTTTTTCCCTGCGTGCGCGAAGATATTTTGACAGAAAATGAACCGTGTAATCGACCACGATGCCGAGCGTCATGCTCGTTACCAATGACAGCGCGAGGCCCACTTGTCCGACGAAGATTCCCCAAAGCCCGAACCCCATGGCGGCCGGGACGAGGTTTGGTATCAGGCTGAGAAATCCCAGCTTCATCGATCGGAGAGCGAGCATGAGGATCATCGAGATCAACACCAAGGCCACGGTCGTCCCGGCCAGCATGGCGGAAATATTGCGTTTGCCGATGTTCGAAAACATCAGGTTCGTCCCCGCACTCTGAACGGACTCGACCCCGGGTGCATTTTCATTTACCCACGCGAGGGCACGCTCGTCGAACGCAACCTGCCCGTTACTCGAAACGAGGTTCATCGTCGCCGATACCTTGGTCGAGGATTTGTCCACATTGACCTGATTGTTGAGATCGAGCCCATAGGGCAGCGCCATTTCGTAGAGCAGAAGATATTGCGCCGCCAAATCTCGATCCTCCGGTAGCCGATAGTAGGCCTCGTCGTCTCCGTGCATGTTCTTGTTCAGACGCTTCATAACGTTGGTGAAGCGATCGACGTGAACGATTTCGGATTGCGATGCGAGCCATTGCGCAAACCGTTCAACATCGCGCAGGAAAGGCGGATTGTTAATGCCGCCAGATTCGCCCGATTCGAGCGAATAGTGGATCACATAGATCCCTGTGAGGTTGTCGAGAGTGAAGTCCGTGTCGGTTCGAAAGGTAATGGATTTCCCGAAGTAGTGGATAAATACGTCGTTCAGTTCGTTGCGGGGTATGTTGACGATCATGAGCGCGATGGCGATCGTCATGCCCCACAGCAGTACCCGACGGCGGCCGATGACAAATTCGGCCAGGCGCTCCATCATCGATGTATCAAGCTCTTTTCGCTGCGGCGCCCGCACCGGTAACAGGGTCATTACCGCGGGTAGAAACGTGACCGCCAGCACGAAGGAGACCAGAACGCCGGATGCCACCATATTACCGAGTTGACCGAAGGGCGGGACCTCCGAGAAATTGAGGGTGAGGAATCCAATGGCCGTGGTAATGCTCGCGAGGAACACCGGCTGCAGGTTGATCCTCAGACTTTCTTCCATCGCCGCGACCCGAGTTTCGCCGTGGCGCATCCCGTAAAAGAACGTCACCAACAGATGGACGCAATTCGCGATCGCCACGGTCAGGATGATGACCGGCGCGCCTGATGTTGGCGAAGTCAATGGGTAACCGAGGTGCCCACCGATCCCCATCGCGGTGGTAATTGAAAATGCGATCACCATCAAGCTTACTAACGTGCCGAAGAAACCGCCGACGAGCACCGCCAGTATGAGCAGCATCAGGCCGAAACTGATCGGAATCAACGACGACATGTCGTTCATCGCCGATTCGAAAAAAGTATTGTTCATCACCACCATACCGGTGAGATAGATATCGATGTCCGGATGTCGCTGCTGGAACTCCGCGACCATGTCGCGGACGAATCCGACGACTTCAGGCGAAGCCTCGTTGAGTAGTTCGACCGGAATCTGGGTCGTGACGTTGATGGCCGTGACATGCCCGCGATCCGAGATCAGCCGCCGGTACAGCGCGGGCTCTGCGAAGACCAGTTGTCGCACGCGCCCGATTGCTTCGTCCGACAGTGACAGCGCGTCCTTCACCATGTCACGTACGATGAGGTCGTCGTCGATGGCCGCGGTATATTGGAAATTCGTGATCGAGTCGACGCGATTGGAATACGGAACCTGCCAGGCGGCTTTCGTCAGTTCTTCGACGCCGGCGAGCGTTTCACGCGTGAAGACTTGTCCGTCCTGGGGCGCTATCACGATTATCACGTTGTCGTTCTTGGTATAGGTGTTCTCGAGCGCCTCGAAGGCGAGCAACTGGGGGTTGTCCTTGCCGAAGAATACGCGGTAACTGGAATCGAAGTAGAGCTTCGTCACCCCGTAACTGCCAGCAAGGACCCCGATCAGGGCGAGCACGATCACCAGACCCCGGTGAGACAGGATCCATTTCGCAAAAGAAGCTTCTAGGGCGTCCACATATTGAGATTCAAGATAAAAGTACGGCAATGGGGGTGCTGAATATTCGGCGGGATATTCACGTCGCTGAGGAAATAAACGTTTTAACTGCTCATTTGTTTTTTTAGCACCTTAACTGACATCATAAGGTAGTTTAGTGTAAACATTGAATTCAAAGAGTTTTCTTTTGATTTTTTCTTACGTGCTGCAGACCAGCTCGTGAACCAAACCAACCAAAGAGCAATTATTAAAATCCACCAAACCAAGCCATTTTATATGTCCTTTCAGTATTATTTTCTTTTCATTCAGATGAATTCTATAGCACGCGGTTTTATCAACGAGTTCAAAATCGTTGATAAAATCGTATGCTCAATGATTATACCGTCTCGACATCGCCATACGGCGCTCGGCCGTGGCACGGCACCGGGCGGCGAAACACGGGCATTACTCGTGTCGCTGAGGTTGAGCGCGGAAATGAACGATCCAGGCGGATCTATCCATCGAGCGGGACCGGGATGTAGGGGAGCAACGGGTTTCTCATCATTCTGATAACGCTCGGACGGGTATCCCGTTGACCAGGGGAAGACCATGACGAATTTACTCAAACCCGGCTCCACGTACGAAGAAGTCTATAACAATTTCAAGTGGAACATTCCGAAACGTTACAACATAGCCGATGACGTTTGCGATCGCTGGGCGGACGATGTTGACCGCGTCGCACTGGTTTATGAAGATGCAGCAAAGGAGGTACACACTTATACTTTCGCGCAAGTTCGTAAGTACGCAAACCAGCTTGCCAATACGCTGTGCTCGTACGGACTTCGGCGCGGCGATCGCGTCACCCTGCTGCTCGCGCAGGATCCCGAGTGTGCGTTCGCGCACGTTGCATGTTGGAAAGCCGGCATGGTTTCCGGCCCGACCTCGGTGCTGTTCGCCGGCGATGCGATCATCTACCGATTGAACGACAGCGGCGCAAAGGTATTGATTACGGATGCGGCCAACTATCCCAAGGTCGCCGAAATTCGGGCAGACTGCCCGAGTCTCGAGCGCGTGCTGGTCATCGACGGCGAACCCGACGGTGCGGAAAACTTCTGGAAGGCAATCGAGGGTGCCGAGGAGTCGTTCGCGAACGTTGATACGGACGCGGAAGAAGTCGCCTGGATCAGCTATACCTCGGGGACGACGGGTATGCCGAAGGGCTCGGTCCAGCCGCACCGGATGATGCTAGGGCACATGCCGAGCCTCGAATTCATCTACGACTTTTTCCCGCAGGAAAACGATGCCTTGTGGTCGCCCGCCGACTGGGCGTGGATGGCGGGATTAATGGATGTCCTGATGCCCGGCTGGTTTCACGGCTGCAAGGTCGTCGCGACCGCCATGAAGGGTTTCGATGCCGAAGACGCGTACCGCATCATGGCAGAGCACGACGTGACGCTC
>JAYYZW010000124.1:0-16092 GCA_036339995.1 Pseudomonadota bacterium | reverse complement strand
CCCATGCGAAGGCTCATATTCCTTTTATTCGTTCTGGTTTATAGCCGAACCGAAGCTGCGGAAATCAAGGACGTGCGCATGTGGGCTGCACCCGAGCGAACCCGCGTGGTTTTCGACCTCACCGATGCGGTCGATTACCAGGTTTTCACGATCGGCAATCCCGATCGCGTGGTCATTGATTTCAAACGAACACGGCCCACATCACGTCTCCAACTTCCGATCAAGAACACCGCGCGCCTGAAAAGGCTGCGCTACGCACGGCGCGGCGAGACCGGGCTACGCGTCGTGTTGGACCTGAACAGGCCGGTCGACGTTCGCGACTCGCTCCTGGCCCCGAATCAGCAATACGGTTATCGCGTCGTGCTCGATCTGTTGGCAACTGATGGCGAGACGGGCGACACCGTTAAACCCAGACCCGCAGCCGGGCTCAAACGCAAGCTGCCTGCGCCGCAATCCGAGCCGGCGCGAGACGTGGTCATCGCCATCGACGCCGGCCATGGCGGAGAGGATGTTGGCGCCATCGGGCCGAGCGGGATCTACGAAAAGGACATCGTACTGGCGGTCGCCCGCGAACTCGCCGCACGGATTGATCGGCAGGTCGGCATGCGTGCAGTACTAACACGTCGCGGTGATTACTATCTCAAACTCCGGACGCGTATGGACAAGGCACGCGCCGAACGCGCCGACTTGTTTATCTCGATTCATGCCGATGCGTTTCGCGATCCCCGTGTACGCGGATCCTCGATCTACGTCCTGTCGCAGAGCGGGGCCAGCAGCGAAGCTGCCAAGTGGCTTGCCGACAACGAAAATGCTTCGGACCTGATCGGCGGCGTGACCCTCGATGACAAGGACGACGTATTGAAATCGGTGTTGTTGGATCTCTCTCAAACCGCCTCGATCGAGGCCAGCATCGATGCGGCCAATGACGTGCTTGAATCCCTGAAGCAGCTCGGCAAGGTACACAAGAAGCGCGTACAGCACGCCGGTTTCGTCGTACTGAAATCGCCCGATATTCCATCGCTGCTGATTGAGACCGCCTACATTTCCAATCCGGCAGAAGAAAAACGTCTGCGCAGCGGTGCCTACCGTCAGAAACTCGCCGGCGCGATCTTCGAGGGCATCGCCGATTACTTCGAAGAAAACGCGCCCCCATCCTCTCGTCTCGCGCAGAACCGTAACCACAAGGTCGCTCGCGGCGAGACGCTTTCCGGCATCGCCGTGAAGTACGACGTCAGCATCTCCAGAATAAAGCTCGCCAACAACCTCGATTCCGAGACGGTGTGGGCTGGCAGAGTGCTCAAGATACCTTAGGGTGAAGGGTTAGGAGCCGGCCCGTCTTCCAATTTCCGCTCATAGCTTAGTCTTTGAGCACCCAGTTTCCAGAGACGGTCGTAATCAACCACAGAGTTCACAGAGGATATAGAGAAATACATAATTCATGCTCCCTGTAAAATTATCTTTTCTCTCTTTCTTTGTGTCCTCTGTGCTCTCTGTGGTTTTTTATTGTGCCATCCCGTCGTACGTCAAAGTATTCGATCAAGCTCCAAGATCCTGCCTCTGAATCCGCGCTAGACTAGGCGGAACTTCTGACGGTATTTGGGGTTCCGATCATGGGCGCGGCGCCATCTGCAATCCTCCCGTTGTCCGATCATCTGATCAATCAAATCGCCGCCGGTGAGGTCATCGATCGGCCAGCCTCCGTGGTCAAGGAACTGTTGGAGAACTGCCTTGACGCAGGCGCGAGGCGGATCGAGGTCGAACTCGGACGCGGTGGGCTGGAATTCATCAGCGTGAGTGACGACGGCAGCGGTATCGCGGCCGATGAAATTCACCATGCACTCAGGCGCCACTGGACCAGTAAAATCAGCCGGACGGCCGATCTAATCGGCATCGGCTCACTCGGTTTTCGTGGTGAAGCACTGGCCAGCATTGCCGCGGTCGCCGATATCGAAATCGTCACGCGGACGCCGAGCGATGATCATGGCTGGCGTGTCACAGCCGCGGCCGGGCAGCAGCCGTCCGTACCGGTACCCTGTCAGGGGGTGGTTGGCACGCGGGTGCGGGTGCGGGATCTTTTTCACAATGTCCCGGCGCGACGGCGCTTCCTCAAACGGCCCCGTACGGAATTTCTGCAGGCTCAACGAGTGCTGCGCCGGACTGGATTCGCTTGTCCGGACGCGGCCCTGAGTTTCACGCAGGCGGGAAGCCGGGGTCTGCGATTGCGGCCCGCAAACGTCGGCGAGACGTCGCCGCGCTGGCGCTCGCTGTTCGGGGAGCAGTTCTGTAGATCGGCCATTGCGGTCGAATTCGCCGTCGACGGCATCGCGGTGCGCGGCTGGGTTGGCGGACCTGAACTCGCGTCAAACAGCTCAGACCTGCAGTATCTGGCGATCAATGGACGCACTATCCGCGACCGGCAAATCGCGCATGCGGTTCGTCTCGCCTACGAAGACAGTTTGCCTACGGGAAAATTTCCAGTCTACGCGGTGGCCATGGAATTGCCGCTCGATCAGGTCGACGTCAATGTGCATCCCGGAAAGCTAGAAGTCCGGTTCGTGGCGGTTCGCTCGCTGCACGATCTTGTCTACGCCTGCGTGCGGCGCGCACTTGGAGACGGCACTGGACTGCAACCGACACCAGGACCGACGGTTCAAACTAATCGTGTCGTTGTTAGCGAAGATCAAGCGCGCTATGGTTCTCGCGGCGATCGAAGACCGAGTCCGGCTGATGAGCCCGACATATTCGGTAGGCCGCTCGCGCTGGTGGAGGACCGCTTCTTGATTTACTGGCGGGCATCGGCACTGCGGGCACTCGATCTACGCGCGACATGGTCGGAGATCATTGCGCGTCGATTAAGGGCTTGCGGAAGTGCGCCGAGTATAGCTCGGCCTCTACTCATCCCGGAGCGCTTGCCGCCGAACAGTGCTGCATGGGACGATACGCTTACCGAGGGGCTGCGCGGATTCGGTTTCAACATCGATGATATGGGTCCGAGCGGTCGCGTACTCAGAAGCGTTTCTGCAGTGCTACCGGACATCGCCGCTGATCGTTTCATTCTGGCACTGTCGGGCGCCTTGGCCGATAACCCCGAACTCGTCGATGCCATAGCGGCCGCGACAGCGGCCGCTATGGGGCTCGGCGAATCGGGGCAGCCCTCGGGCCGCATGCTCGGAGAATTAGCGCGGGCCGGAACCGCGGCGGGCTGCGAACCCACGGCGGGCGCATTCGAGATTTCCGGCGCGGCGCTCAGCCAGTGGGCAGGCACGCTTGACTGAGATCGTTGCCGGCACACGGGTCGTTTTCCTGATGGGACCAACCGGCTCGGGCAAGACGCGGTTTGCGCTCGATCTGGCCGCCATGTTTCCGATTGAAATCGTCAGCGTTGATTCCGCGCTGGTCTACCGCGGTCTCGATATCGGCACCGCGAAACCCAATCCAGTCATGCGCCGACGCGTTCCGCATCACTTGATTGATATCTGCGATCCGGCGGAGCGTTATTCTGCCGGCCGATTCCGTGTCGATGCGCTAGCAGCGATCGATGCCATTGTGGCCCGCGGGCGTCTGCCGCTGCTCGTCGGCGGTACGGGGCTTTATTTTCGGTCACTAGAGGCCGGCATCGCCGACCTTCCCGCTGCTGATCCAAGCGTCCGCCGCAGGCTTCATGCCGAACTCGAAGCGTTCGGCTCCGCACACCTGCACGCACGGCTCGCCAGCGTCGATCCCGCAGCAGCCCGCCGGATACACCGTAATGATCCGCAGAGGCTCGTCAGGGCGCTCGAGGTTCATGCACTGACCGGACAGTCGATATCCGAGCTCTGGCAAGGGCGGGCGTCCGCGCCTCTGTCCCGCCCGATCGTGAAGATTATCGTCGCCCCGGCCGAGCGCGCGGTTCTGCACCGGCGACTGGCCGCTCGTTTCGAAGCCATGCTGGAACGCGGGCTCTTCAATGAGGTCAGAATACTGAGACGGCGCGGGGATCTGTCGCTCGCAAATCCGGCCCTTCGGACCGTTGGTTACCGCGATGTCTGGCGTCATCTCGACGGCGAGGTTTCGCGCGAGGTCATGCTCGATCGCAGCGTCGCCGCCACCCGCCAACTGGCCAAACGTCAACTGACCTGGCTTAGGCGGGAAGCTCATTCGACCTGGCTGGACAGTGAGGATGTCGAAGTCGTTGAAAGGATTGGAGGCTTGTTACGCAAACGGGCGATTTTCAAACCCTGCGGTTATGATCTAGAGTAGACTTCAACAACTCGATAACAAGAAAAGCGCGATGTCTAAATCCCCTTATAAACTGCTGATTAAGGTGGATTTATGACGCGACCGCGCACAAAAACAACAAGGAGATAGCCATGAGTAAGGGCCAATCTTTGCAGGAACCTTATCTTAATACGCTGCGAAAGGAGCGAGTCCCGGTTTCCGTTTATCTGGTCAACGGTATCAAGCTGCAAGGGCAGATCGAGTCATTTGACCAATTCGTTATCTTGCTCAGGAATGCCGTCAGTCAAATGGTATATAAACATGCGATCTCTACGGTGGTTCCCGCCAGAAACATCCAACTGCCGCGCGTCGTCCAGGACGAGGATGAGGACCAGGGCGATGGCCCGGGTGATGGGCGGGATGCGGGGCAGGACGAAGCTTCCTGAGCAGATCGAGAGAGTATTCGGGCTTGTTTGAAAGACCTGCAGGCGGAGAACGCGCGCTTCTCGTCCACGTCGACTTTACGCAGGTTCCGGCGCCCGGCGATCCGGGCGAGTTCAGCGAGCTTGCCGCGTCGGCCGCGGTCGAGCCTTGCGCTACGGCAGTCGCGCGGCGCGATACCCCCCACCCCCGCTTATCCGTGGGCAGCGGCAAAGCCGACGAACTTGCGGCCCTATGCCGTAAACATGACATCGAGGTCGTGCTGTTCAATCACGAGTTGTCGCCGGCGCAGGAACGCAATCTCGAACGTATACTCGAGTGCCGGGTGGTCGATCGCACGGGATTGATCTTGGATATATTTGCCCAGCGCGCGCGCTCGTTCGAAGGCAAGCTTCAGGTCGAACTGGCGCAGTTGAAACACCTGTCGACCCGCTTGATTCGCGGGTGGACCCACCTCGAACGGCAAAAGGGCGGAATCGGCTTACGCGGCCCCGGCGAGACGCAGCTCGAAACCGACCGCCGTTTGATCGGACGACGCATCAAACGGATCAACGAACGTCTCGGTCGGGTGAGGAGGCGGCGGCGTCAGGGTGCGCGGTCGCGCAACCGTGCTCTACTTTCCACGGTCTCACTGGTCGGATATACCAATACCGGGAAATCGACGCTGTTCAACCGGCTGACCGGGAGCGAGGTCTACGCGGCCGATCAACTCTTCGCTACGCTCGACACGACGCTCAGAACCATTGACGTGCCGGGCGAACATCCGCTCGTTTTGAGCGACACGGTCGGTTTTATCCGCGGATTGCCGCCTGAGTTGATCGCTGCGTTTCAGGCCACGCTCGAAGAAACGCGCGACGCGAACCTGCTCATTCATGTAATCGATGCCAGCAGTGAAGAGCGCGCCCTGCGCATCGCTGACGTCCAAGGCGTCCTGCAGAGGATCGGCGCGGGCGCGGTACCGGTCCTCGAGGTATACAGCAAGATCGATCGAATCCCGGGGCGCGGCCCCGGCGTCGAACGGGCCGACGACGGACGCGTTCGACGGGTGTGGCTGTCGGGCTTGGACGGTGCCGGTTGCCACCTGTTGATCGACGCTATTGCCGAACACCTCAATCAATCGAAAGACCGGCGTTGGCTCATGATCGATGCGCCCGCCGGCCGTTTCAGGGCGTTGCTCTACGAGTGCGGTGCGGTGAACGACGAAGTCGAGCTGCAACGCGGTGGGTGGGTGATGGAAGTCACCTTGTCGGACACGCGCTGGCAGGTTTTTTCGACGACGCCGGAGATCGCCGCGCACGTGAGCGAAATTGCGCGCGAGGGAAGCCTGTCCGAGTTTGACTTCAAGGAGATTGAACGACAGACCGCCTGAGTGATCCATCGGCGCGGGCAAAACGTGCACCGGGGCGTGTAAAAAGTGGACGAACCCCGAGTAGGCGCTTCGAATTTAGCCCACTCTTTCCAGAGCTTATGCGCGGTGAGCGTGATTGAACATAACGAACGCCACCCGTACAATCGGCGCCCTCACCCCTAATCATCATCGATGCAAGAGAATTAAATGGCCTGGAATGATCCCAACGGCAATGATCGCGACCCCTGGGGTAAAGGTCGCGGTAGTCAAGGACCTCCCGATCTCGACGAGGTCGTGCGAAAAATGCAGGAAAAACTGGGGGGACTGTTCGGCGGTCGGCCCAGTGGCCCAGCCTCGTCGGGCGGTAACACGCTGATATGGGGCGTCGCCGCCGTCGCGCTGCTCGGCCTGTTGGCGTGGGAGATGGTCTACCGGATCGAACCGGCGGAACGCGGGGTGGTCATGCGCTTCGGCGAGTATGTCGCTACCCTACAGCCCGGGCCCCACATTCGCTTTCCGCGGCCGATCGAAGAAGTGGTCAAGGTCAATGTCGAACGCATCCAGACGGTGACCTCCTCTTCGGCGATGCTCACCGGCGACGAAAACATCGTTAACGTCGAACTCGCGGTGCAATACCGCATCAAGGATGTAAGGAATTATCTGTTCGAGATCATCGATCCGGACGTCTCGGTCCAGCGCGTGACGGAATCGGCGATTCGCGACATCATCGGCGGGACTACCTTGAGTTTCGTGATCACCGAAGGCCGCGCGGAGATAGCGTCCGGCGCCCAGTCGTCGATCCAGACAATTCTGGATGATTATGAGTCCGGGATCGATATCACCAGCGTCAACATGCAGCCGGCGAAACCTCCAGAAGAAGTCAAAGCGGCGTTTGACGACGCCATTAAGGCGCGCGAAGACGAACAGCGCACGGTGAACGAGGCGGAGGCCTATCGCAACGAAGTGGTCGAACGCATGGCCGGCGAGGCCGCCCGAACCCGGCTAGAGTCCGAAGGCTATAAGGAGCAGGTGATCGCACAGGCCGAGGGTGAAGCGAAACGATTTTCCCTACTGTTGACGGAATATGAAAAAGCACCGGCAGTGACGCGCCGGCGGCTGTTTCTCGAAGCGATCGAAGATGTCATGGCCGACAGCACCAAGGTCATCATGGACAACAAGAGCGGCAGTAGCCTGATGTACCTGCCGCTGGACAAGATCCTGGAACAGACCAATCGCTCGTCGGGAGCGCTGCGCGATAGCGGGGCGGAAACGCGGCCATTCTCGCCGCCGCCCCCGGACAGTCAACGTGAGAGGCGTAGCGGCAGAAGCAGAGGGGTGCGCTGATATGGCAGCACGTATCGGCATCACACTGGCTTTAGTGATAGGGCTGATCTACTTGTGTGCGTTTCGCGTCTACGAGTACGAGCACGCGATCCTGTTCCAGATCGGCAAGATTCAGCGTTCCGACTACGAACCGGGCCTGCATTTCAAGATTCCGTTCCTGCAGAACGTCAAAACCTTCGACAAACGCCTGCAGACACTCGACGCAGAGCCCCAGCGGTACCTCACGGGCGAGAAAAAAGACCTCATCGTCGATTCCTTTGTGCGCTGGAAAATCGCCGATGTCGTACAGTTCTTCAAGGCGACTGACGGCGATCCACGGCGCGCAGGACTTCTTTTATACCAGAAGGTCAACGACGGTCTGCGCAGCGAATTCGGTCAGCGCACGGTGCGGGAAGTAGTCTCTGGAGAGCGCGGCGCGATCATGGATATCGTCACCCGCACGGCCGATGAGCGCGGCCGGGACCTGGGGATGGCAATCGTCGACGTGCGCTTGAAGCGGATCGATCTTCCGACCGAGGTCAGCAGCAATGTCTACGAACGCATGCGGTCCGAGCGCTCGCGCGTCGCGCGGGAGTTCCGAGCCCGCGGAGAGAAAAAGTCCATTACGATTCGCGCCGATGCCGATCGTCAGCGTACTGTAATCTCAGCGGAAGCCTACCGCGACGCGGAGGAACTTCGCGGCGATGGCGACGCCCGTTCCGCCGAGATTTACGCGCAAGCGTACAACAGGAACCCCGAGTTCTACGATTTCTACCGCAGCCTGAACGCGTACCGGTCGAGCTTTAGAGGCAAAGAGAATGTGTTGTTGCTCTCACCGGATTCGGACTTCTTCAAGTACTTCGGCGATCCTGGTGGGGGTTAGGAACCGCGGCGAGTATTTCTGCCGTCATTTGTCCAACGTCTGAGCGCAGCCGTGTGGCAGGATATCCTGACGGCCGTCGCACTTCTTCTCGTGTTTGAAGGCGTCATGCCATTCTTGAGTCCGGCGCAATTCCGCAAAACCCTGTTGGCCGCTTCACAGATGAACGATTCGACATTACGGGTGGTCGGCTTGGCCAGTATGTTCGGCGGCATCGTGTTGTTGTACATGGTGCGATGAGCCATGGTTGATCAAAAACGCTGGTTGTTACCTGACGGCGTCGATGAAGTGCTGCCGCCGCGTGCGCGCACGCTCGAGGATCTGAGGCGCAAACTGCTCGATATTTTCGATCGGTGGGGTTACGAACTGGTAATGCCCCCGATCGTCGAGTACCTCGATTCGCTGCTTTCGGGTATCGGTGAAGATCTCGATTTACAGACGTTTAAACTCATCGATCAACTCAGTGGCCGCATGATGGGCGTACGCGCCGACATCACGCCGCAAATTGCGCGCATCGACGCACACCGGATGGTTTCCGAAGCGCCGCAACGCTTCTGCTATGTCGGACCGGTGGTCCACACGCTCCCGGACAAATTCGCCGGATCGCGAAACCCGCTTCAGATAGGAGCGGAACTCTACGGGCACACCGGTATCGAGAGTGACGCGGAGGTTATCACCCTGCTGATCGAGGTATTGCGCGCAGCAAATGTTCCTGAAGTCACAATCGAACTCGGACATATGGGTCTGTTTCATGCGATCTTCGAGCAGGCGCAGTTTGATGACGCGTTCGAATCGAAAGTGCTCGAACTGCTCCTGAAGAAAGACGCGACCGGTTTACGCGAATTACTCGCGACTACTGAATTGCCGGAAGACATTAATGAGCATCTCCTCGCGTTGACGGATCTGAACGGCGGGCATGAAGTGCTCGAACAGGCGCGCGCCGCATTAGCCCGGGCCCCGGCATCCGTGGGGCAGGCCCTGGATGACATCGAGAATCTCGTTAGGTTGATTCGCGATCACGTCGCCGACGTCGACGTTCACCTCGATTTCGCCGAACTTCGCGGATACCGTTATCACACGGGAATCATGTTTGCCGCCTACACGCCGGACGTGGGCCGGGCTATTGCCTGGGGCGGACGTTACGACAATATCGGGAAATCATTCGGCCGCCTGCGCTCGGCCACGGGCTTTAGTACCGATCTGAAAGTCTTGGTGTTAGTGAGCGCGGATAAGTCGGTAAGACTGCCGCGGATTTTCGCTCCCGCGGGCAACGAGCCGGATCTTCTGAGAGCGATGGCGGAATATCGAAGCGCCGGTTATACGGTTATTCAGGGATTGCCCGGTCAGTTCGGCGGCGCATCAGAACTGGGCTGTGATCAGGAAATGACGAACGCGAGCGGGACCTGGCAGCTCGACAACGTCGACGGCTAAATAGTGTCAGTCCAGAAAGAATAACTATCGCCAAGGCGCAAAGATCGCGAAGTAAATGGTGTTTTTTTAATTTCAGTCCAAGGTGCTTTCTTGGCGTCTTGGCGAGAGAATTATCGACGTTATGGATGGATACGAAATAGGTGTTTCAATTGATAGGACCTGTTCCTGTTTGTAACGGTATTCGCCTGTCGCGAGGCAGATGGCGTGGGTAAATCCGTCGTCGTCATTGGCACGCAGTGGGGCGACGAAGGCAAGGGCAAGGTCGTCGACATGCTGACTGATCGCGTCGACGCAGTGGTCCGCTTCCAGGGCGGACACAATGCTGGGCATACCGTCGTCATCGACGGCGAGAAAACCATACTGCATCTGATTCCTTCCGGGATACTGCATGACGACGTGCAATGCCTGATCGGCAACGGCGTCGTTGTGTCTCTTGAAGCGCTGAAGGACGAGATCGACATGCTCGAAAGCCGCGGCGTTCCAGCGCGTGCACGTCTGGTGCTGAGCGCAGCCTGTCCGCTGATCCTGTCCTACCATATTGCACTCGATCAGGCCCGTGAAAAAGCGCGTGGCGCGCAGGCCATCGGCACTACGGGCCGCGGCATCGGACCCGCATACGAGGACAAGGCGGCGCGCCGCGCTCTGCGCGTCTGCGATCTCATGTGCCGGGAGCGTTTTGCCGCAAAATTGGGAGAGGTGCTCGACTATCACAATTTCATGCTCGCCAATTACTATCGCGTTCAGACCTTGGACTTTCAGCGAATTCTCGACGAGCAGATGCGCCATGCCGAAATGATCGGGAAGATGGTCGGTGACGTGACGGAAATCCTGTACCGGCTTCATTCGAACGGCGCGAATGTACTCTACGAGGGCGCGCAGGGCACACTGCTCGATATCGATCACGGGACCTATCCCTACGTCACCTCATCAAATACGACCGCGGGATTCAGCGCCATCGGTACGGGGACCGGACCGCGGGTCATCGATTACGTATTGGGGATCACCAAGGCCTACACGACGCGGGTCGGTTCCGGTCCGTTTCCGACGGAGCTTTTCGACGAGATGGGCGAGCACCTCGCGCGGCGCGGGGACGAATTCGGGGCGACGACCGGCCGCCCGCGGCGCTGTGGTTGGTTCGACGCGGTTGGGCTGCGGTGGGCGCGTAAAATCAACAGTATCTCGGGGCTGTGCGTGACCAAGCTCGACGTGCTCGATGGGCTCGATGAAATCCGTATCTGCGTCGGTTACGATACGCCAAGCGGTCGGCTCCAGACGTTGCCCACCGGCGCCGAGGCGATGGAAGAGGTCACGCCCATCTACGAAGACCTGCCGGGTTGGAGCGAATCGACTGTCGGGATTCGAACGTGGAATGGTTTACCGCCGAACGCGCGTGCGTATCTGGACCGCATTGCGGAAATCGCCGAGACGCCGGTGGACATCGTGTCAACCGGACCGGATCGCGCCGATACTATCGTGTTGAGACATCCTTTCGCTTAGTAGCCTGTCGGACTTAGGGAATCGTAACGAGGCGGTTGGGAGAGCGGTCTGAGAGGTATCATGGTTTGAGGCGAATAGTGGAGCTATTTAACGAAAAATTCGTCGGGAACGAATTTTCACGTAGCCACGCAGAGGTGAAGCGCAGGGATGCGCTGAACAAAACCATGGCATCGCTCAGACCGCTATCCCAATGCCCAAGTCAATTCTTGCTGAGTCCGACAGCCTACTAAATCGGTCATTCATGGCGACAGAAGAGCCCATCATGCAGATCATCGACTGGCTGGGCGCGGCCGAAAAGAAGGAACCTAGCGATCCCGGCGCGATGTCGGTAGCGACTGTCGGCGCCAACGGCCGCCCGTCTTTGCGCATGGTTTTGTTGCGCGGCATCGACGAACGGGGGCTCGTCTTCTATACCAATCTATCCAGCGGCAAAGCGGTCGAGATTCGAACCAACCCCTGGGTCGCCCTGTGTTTGCACTGGAAGTCGACGGATCGGCAGGTGCGCGTTGAAGGCCGCGCCGAACTCGTCAGCGAAGTCGAAGCCGATGCGTATTTCGCCTCGCGCGACCGCGAATCTCAGATCGGTGCCTGGGCCTCGAAGCAATCTCAGCCGCTAGTGGGCCGTTTCATGCTTGAGCGCCGCGTGGCGAAATTCGCCGCCCGGCACGCAATAAGCTCAGTGCCGCGGCCCGAATTCTGGTCCGGCTACCGGGTGGTGCCCGAGCGCATCGAATTCTGGGAAAAGCGTCCGTTTCGCTTGCATGAGAGGACTTTGTACGAACGGGAGGGGGACGCTTGGGCGGTCAGCCGGCTTTATCCTTGAAAAAGGGTGGACCCCGCGTGCTGAGGGAACCTCTGACTAAGTCATGGCATACGTGCTTTGCGCCTGAAATCGCGCAGCTCTGCGTTACGAATCTTGCCAATAGTCCCCGCTATTACCTACGATTCGCGGCAAGCAAGTATCCGGTATATTCGTCCGAGCGTAGGAGCTTGCTTGTGCGCCAACGCCAGCACGGGAACGGCCCCGAATCGGTTTTAAACTGCCGTCCGCGCGATCTCGCTGACAATGCGTTCGAGATGCCTCAATGATCGGCAGGGTTCCACACGATCACAACAGGCGCTGAGCTTCCGCATCTCGGAATCCCCCGTATTCCAGAACGATCTGGGCTCGGGGTTCAGCCACAGGACGCGGCGCGCTCGTGCGTGAATGCGCCGCAGCGAGTGATCACCGGGGTCGCCGTAGTTGGAACGGCCGTCTCCCAGGATCAATACCGTCGTGCGGTGATCGATATCATGTAGGGTCAGGCGCTCGAGTTCAGCCAGGGCGCCGCCGTAATCGGTCGATCCCTGGCCGTAGTGCTTGAGTGTCTGCGCCAGCGCGACCTCAATCGACTGCGCCTCGAACAGTTCAGTGACCTCGCCAAGCTGATTAGAGAACGCAAACGCGCGGACTTTGGGGATCACCTCGGTGATGCTGTAGAGAAACATCAGCAGGAAATGCGCGACGGACGCGACCGATCCGGAAACATCGCAGACGGCGATCACTTTGGGTCGGTCGACGCGGATCCGTTTCCACACCGTGTCGAACAGCAGTCCGTCGTATTCGCTGTTACGCCGGATCGTATGGCGCACGTCCAGTTGGCCGCGGCGGGCCACGCGACGCCGACGTGAATGCAGTGCGATGAGGCGCTTCGCCAGCTTACCTACGAGCTCTTGCATGACTTTGAAATCGCGCATTTCGACTCGGGCGAGGGGCGTTTTGTGGAGTATCTCTTCGCGCAGGAGCGGCCAGGCATTGGCCGTGTACATCAGCATCTGTCGATCGACGATCTGGCTTACGTCTTCGACGAGATGCGCCTTATGTTCACGCAGCCGCTCGAATCGGTCGTCATCCGGATCATCCGCGCGCGCGAGTTCGAACAAGCGGTCTTCGACTTGCCCGATGCCCATGTTTTCGAGCATGCGGCGCATGTACATACCCCGTTGCGTGAACATCCGGATGTTCTGGAGTTCGACGCTGCGCGCCGCATTGGCCATCATTTGCTGCAGGGCTGCCATATCATTCTGTTCGAGCACCTGCAGCAGGCCACCGGCATCACCGCCTGCCATATTGCCAACGCTTTCACGGCCTTCACCGTTCGGCGGATCCTGATGTTCATCGATCCGTTCAGCATCCTGTTCGCGCCCGCCGCCGCCGACATGTTCGAATGTGAAAAACCGATCGAAGCATTCGCGAAAGCGTGATTTGTCGTCGTGCGTTTTGGCCAATACCTGGGATAGGGCTTCTTTGAGCAGATCGCGATCATCGAACCCGACGGCCGCGAAGGTTGCCGCCGCATCGATGGTTTCGGCAGTTGACACCCGCACGTCGGCCGCCCGCAGGGCACGAATGAAATGACTGAGTACCTGCGTCACGCGGATTTGGCCGCCTGGCGGGCCAGACTGGGGATCTCCGCATCGACGGTCTCGATGTCATCTTGAAACTTGAGCAGAATGTTGAGGGTAGAGCGAACCAGAGCACTGTCGAGTTCCTCGGCGTGCAGCAGCACGAGGGTGCGCGCCCAGTCGATGGTTTCGCTGACTGCAGGCGCTTTTTTCAAATCGAGTCCGCGCAGGCTTTGCACGAAAGCGACGAGTTGTGACCGTAGCGATGACTCCAACTCGGGCACGCGCGATTCGATGATGCGTTGTTCGAGCTTACTATCGGGGAACGGAATGTAGAGGTGAATGCAGCGGCGCTTGAGGGCATCGCCGATCTCGCGGGTGTTATTGGAAGTGAGAAAGACGACTGGCGTCGTCACTGCGCGTACAGTGCCTATTTCGGGAATCGAAATCTGATAGTCTTGCAGTAGCTCCAGTAGAAACGCCTCGAATTCCTGATCGGATTTATCGATTTCGTCGATCAGCAGCACCGCGCCGTCCTTCGCCCACAAGGCCTTCAACAGTGGACGCGGTTCGAGAAATTCTTCGTTAAAAAACGTGTCGTCGAATTCATGCAGACGTTCGATGGATGCCGTGAGGCTTTTCGTGCCGGCCATGAGATCGCCGAGCTTCTCCTTTAGAACCTGCGTGTAAAGCAACTGTTTGCCGTATTTCCATTCGTACAAGGCCTTGGCTTCATCGAGACCCTCGTAACACTGTAGGCGGATCAAGGGTTTTTCGAGCAGGAGTGCAGTGGCGTTCGCGAGCTCGGTCTTGCCGACGCCTGGCGGACCTTCGACCAAAACGGGTTTCGACAGCGCCTGTGCGAGATAGACTGCGGTCGCGATGGCGTCGCTCGCGATATACCCAGATCGGCCGAATCCGTTTCGCACCGATTCGATGGCGGCGCCCGCCTGACTCATCCCTGGTTTGTTCACCTCATTTTCTTCCTTCAATGCCGTAAGATGGCGCGCCGAAGCGTCCTCCAGGGCGCTTCGTTCAGTGTTATACGAGATCCGATCATAACCCCATGCTCATCGGCTTGCTGCGGCGAACCGAAATCGAAGCCGGCGGTGTCGACCGGATTATAGGATGTGGCAATGAACCCGAAGCCGAGCCCGGCACTCATCGCCGCCCGAAGATCTGCGAGAATAGGCGGTTCGATCGAAGTCATTTAGGGACCTGATGGGATTCAGCGCAGTACTATGGGATTTCGGCGGCGTCATTACGACCTCGCCTTTCGACGCCTTCAACCGGTATGAGGCCGAACGCGGTATTCCGCGCGATTTCATCCGCAAGGTTAACTCGCGAAATCACGAAACCAACGCGTGGGCGCAGTTCGAGTCGAGCCGTATCACGTTCGAAGAATTCGACGAACTGTTCGCCGCCGAAACCGCCGCAGCCGGATACCCAGTCAAGGGGCGCGAGGTTATCGGGCTCCTGGGCGGTGCCGTTCGGCCGAGGATGGTCACGGTGCTCGAGCAATGTAAACGTGACTACAGGATCGCATGCCTGACCAACAACGCCGACGCCGGGAAGGGCGCGGGCATGTCGAGTTCGAGTGACCAGGCTGAACATGTCAAGGCGGTGATGCGGCTGTTCGACCTGATCATCGAATCGAGTAAGGAGGGGCTCCGCAAACCGGATCCGAGGATCTATGCCTTGGTCTGCGAGCGTCTGGAAGTGGATCCGTGCGACATCGTTTTCCTCGATGATCTGGGCATCAATCTCAAGCCGGCCCGGGAGATGGGCATGACCACCATCAAGGTGGTTTCCGAAGAGCAGGCGATAGCCGATTTGGAAAACGTACTGGGCGCGTCCTTCGCTGCCGCGTCATGACACCCTGTTTACTGGATTTTGATGCAGTCCGGCGAGGCTTCTCTCGACTACGTGTTAAAAACTCATTTTTTAAGCGGAGCAAATCATGAAGATCGATTCACTCATGCCGCCGGCCGCGCCGATAAAAATCGTCGAGCAGGCCAGGGCATTCGAAGCGCAGGGATTCGACTGCGTATGGACCTTCGAAGCGATGAGCGACGCCTTCCTGCCCTTGGCGCACGCCGCCGCGGCGACCGAGCGCCTCGAGATCGGGACCAACATCGCCGTAGCATTCGCGCGTTCGCCGTTCTCGATGGCGCAGATCGCATGGGATCTGCAGCGGGATTCGGGCGGTCGTTTCAGACTGGGCCTTGGCACCCAGGTACGCCCCCATATCGAGCGCCGGTTCTCCATGCCCTTCGACCATCCCGCCGCGCGTGTTACCGATTACGTTCGTTGTGTGCGCGCTATTTGGGACACCTTCCAGAACGGGTCCAAACCTGCCTATGAAGGTCCGTTTTACCGGTTCAAGCTGATGAACCCCTTCTTCCAACCGGGCTCCGTCGAGCATCCCGACATTCCCGTGTATCTCGCCGGCGTGAATCCACGCATGTGTCGTGCGGCGGGCGAGGTCGCCGACGGCTTTCACGTGCATCCCATGCATTCGGCGCCTTATCTGTCCTATGTCGTGTATCCGGCCTTGAACTAATGGGCGAATATTAGCGTATTTGAGTTC
>JAYYZW010000123.1:0-13590 GCA_036339995.1 Pseudomonadota bacterium | reverse complement strand
GCAACAGAAAAAGCTCGAGCGCCTCGCCCGTTACGTCACCCGGCCCGCGCGCTCAGAGCAACGGCTGTCGCTCACCCCGCAACGACTCGTTCGCTACGAGCTCAAAACCCGTTCTCGCGACTGCAATACCCACATGTTCTTTGAGCCCGTTGATTTCATGGGATACGTCCGTGTACCCCACCTCGGACGCGGCGACCTTCGGTCATACAAATCGGTAGTCCTGCCGATTTGTCACGGCTTGGCTCGCCGCGATAGCAACGATGAGCCGCGTGCCGGGCGGGCTGTGGCCCCGCGCGCGCGATGACTTGCTACACCACCCTCGAGCCTTGCGTCATGTGCATGACAGCGTAGCTGATGCACGGTTTCGGACGGGTCGTTTTCGGTTCCGAGGACCCCGACGTAGGGGGAGTTGCCTCCTCGCCCATCTGCCGAGTTACTATGAAGGCGGGCGCGGTGTGTACGAGTGGATCGGTCCGGCGCTTCCCGACGAGTGCGATCCACTCCGAACCCTCCGTCACGAGCGCTTTTCAAAACTCCCGATCGGGATCGACCGGCTCTAGCTTGAGGACTCGCAAGAAGCGCTCGACGTTTTGGCGAAGAAACAAGAAAAGGTGCGAGGTTTATTTTCCAAAGTTCGTTTTTTTCACTAGGCCAACCAGGCAAATAGAATCACACTACGGGCCATCCAACTACGGGATATAGGCTAATGTATAACGACTCGACGATGATGCTGTTCGCTGGCAACTCCAACCCGACGTTGGCGCAAGCGGTTGCCCGGCAACTGCAGGTCAGTCTCGGCAAGGCCACGGTCGACCGCTTCAGCGACGGTGAGATAAATGTCGAAATCGAGGAAAACGTCAGGGCGTGCGATGTCTTCGTGGTGCAGTCGATTTGCCAACCCACGAACGATAACCTGGTTGAAATGCTGGTGTTGATCGACGCCTTGCGCCGCGCGTCGGCGGCGAATATCACAGCAGTCATCCCGTATCTCGGCTATGCGCGCCAAGACCGACGGTCGCGTTCGGCGCGCGTACCGATCAGTGCCAAGGTCATTGCCAATATGATCGCGAGCGTGGGTACCGATCGTGTGCTGACCCTGGATCTGCACGCCGAGCAAATCCAGGGCTTTTTTGATATCCCGATGGATAACATTTACGCCTCGCCGGTTTTGCTCGGTGACATTTGGAAGCACAAGTATCCCAATCTGATCGTCGTATCGCCCGATGTGGGTGGTGTCGTCAGAGCGCGCGCGGTGGCGAAGCATCTCGACAACGCCGATCTCGCTATTATTGACAAAAGACGCCCGGTTGCGAACGAGTCTAAAGTGATGAATATCATTGGTGACGTGGAGGGTCGCAGTTGCGTAATCGTCGACGACATGGTTGATACCGCCGGAACGCTATGTAAGGCAGCCGGTGCCTTGAAGGAAAAAAGTGCAAAGCAGGTCGTTGCATACTGTACGCATCCAGTCTTGTCGGGGCCCGCGATCGAGAACATCACGCACTCGGCGCTCGATGAACTGGTGGTGACCGACACCATTCCATTGTCCGAACCGGCACAAGCCTGCGAGACAATCCGGCAACTGACCGTCGCAGAGTTAATCGGAGAGAGTATTATCCGCATCAATAGTGGTCAGTCGGTCAGTTCGATGTTCGTCGATTGAGCACCCGGATTTCACATGACGAAACGTCTTGGTGTAATTGATCATCACATCGCCGCGCGCCCGCCGGGTTGCGTGCTCGCGTCTAGAAACTTGTCGCAAAAAATTCTGTTATCGCGCATACCGAGGGCCTTCAATCGCTCGATGCCGGCATCCACCATCGGCGGCGGTCCGCAGAGATACCCCTGATCGCCGGTTCCGAACCCGCTCCCGTCGACGACCTCAGACAGGACGTCGGGCACCATCCCGCGTGCGCCGGTCCACTTGCCGCTGGCCGGCTCTTCGGAGAGTACCGGCAATACCTCGAAACTGCCCGACCACGAGCGGCCGATCGCTGTCAATTCATCGAGGTAAAAGAGATCGGCCCGGGTTCTGGCGCCGAACAGTACGACGCAATCGCGGCGCAAACCCGATCGCACACCTTCTTCCAGCAACGCGTGGATCGGCGCGAGACCGCTACCGCCCGCGATACAGATCATGCGGCCGTCCGCCGGCCGATGGTAAAACGACCCGTAAGGACCGCTCAGCGCGAGGACTGCACCGGTTCGATCTCGAGTGAACAACCAATCCGTGAATTCACCGCCCGGTACATGGCGAATGAAGAAACTGATCCGTCCCGGCTCGCCGCCCCCGGGCGCGTTGGCGAATGAATAACTGCGGGGTTCGTTCAAGCCTTCGATCGTGATCTCTGCGTATTGGCCGGCACGGGCGTCGGCGAATGCGGCGGCGTCGACGCTGACCACGACATGCTGGATATCGTGGGTGAGGTGCCGGATTTCGCCAATACGCCCCTGGTGCTTTTCAATCGCAACACTTTCCTGTGCGCCAAGTGTGACCTCGACGACGACGTCGCTTCGCAACTGGGACTGGCAGGCAAGTATTGCACCTGCCTTTAGATCATCCAGTTCTAGGGTGTAGACGAAATCCGTCAACGGCTTGATCTTGCCCGATTTGAGAATGCACCGGCAGGTACCGCAACTGCCGACGCGGCAATCATGCGGCCAGTCGAGCCCGGCCTCGAGCGCCGCGGTGAGCAACTTCTCGCCACCCTTCACCACGAGCACCCGCCCGTCCGGATGGATGGTGGCCTGGTAGTCGCGCTTTTTTAAGAAACTGAGCACGGCGATCCCGGTCGGTGGTGCTGGCGCGCCTAAGTGGGATCGAACCGGCCAGGGGCTCGTCAATAAGCCTCTGGATCCGGGCGACCGGTCAAAAGCGCGGGGCTCAGGCCGGCGACGGGGACGCTCCGCCCGCCAGCTCGGCAATACCCGATTCGCGGTTGTGCTCGTCGATGACTTTGAGTTCCTCGGGCGTCGCCCAGTGCTCGTCCCAGTTCTTGAGCATGGGGATCATTTCCTTCCAGAACCACGGCGGGATCCAAGCGATCAGGACCATTGTGATATAGCCGTACGGCGATTCCGGCATGGGTTTCCACTTGAACTCGTAATACGGCGTATCGTGTTCGTGGTGCGATCCGTGTCGCCCCAGGTTGAAAAGAAAGTGGTTGCTCAGCGGGTTGATACTCGAAAACGTGTTCCGCGTGGTGATCTTATAGCCCGGCAGTCGGATCAAACCGTAATGCGAGAAGAAATTGAGCCCTTCGAGAATATACTTGGAGGTACAGGCCGCGGTGAACCACACGATGAACCCCAGCCAGCCGGCCATCGCGAAGACCAGCGTGACTACGACGGCGCCGCGCGCCCACGCGTGGATCACGCGGTTGTGGGGCGACAACCAGTGCTTGCCGAGGGCTTCGAGGCGGCGCTTTTCGATGTTAAAGCCGCCCTGCCATTGCTGCCAACCACCGAGCGTCAGGAACTCGTAGAAGCCGATGCCGCGCTTCGGCGAAACGGTATCGACACCGGGATACCCGAGCTGTTTGTGGTGGCCGTAAACGTGCTCCGTGGCAAAGTTGCCGCCGAAGCTCAGCGCAAAGTCCCAGCGGCCGAATTGCATGTCGAGCGGATTGGCCGTGCGGTGGGTGAGTTCGTGCGCGGCAGCGATACCGCTGACGCCCAGCAGGCCGCCAAGCGAGAGTCCGGCGCCGAGGAAGTCCAACCCCGCGTTGCCGACCCGCGCGACGAAGACGTCGTGCGAACTACCTGCCAAGCCGAGCAGCGCGTTGACCAGGTTTCCGAAACCGAGAACGTCGTAGCTGGCGGCGGTCCAGATGGCGACGAAGGTGGCGACCATGTGACACAGCACCGCCGAATAGAGGATGAGATCGTGGACGATCGGATGGCGATACTCGGGATTCGTCTCATCACGCCAGGTCTTGGTCAGCATCTCGCCGCCGACGCCGACGACGAACAGAAAGACGACGCCGCTCCACATCCACCAGCCGCCTGCCAGCAGGCCGGCGATGGTGATGGCGGCCCAGATCCAGTGTATGTAGCCGAATCGAAGGTACTTCCACATGGTGATCCCCTCCGCTGTTATGCACCCGCAGGTCGTTGGGCGGACATCCGCAAGTGTGACCGGGTATTTCGCACGATGCCAGATCTCGTTTTATCCAGGTCCAATTATAGTCCGGGACCGTGACACCGCGCCGGCTTTCATCTGGGACCGGGCGGGCCTCCCGGCAGCAGCCGCATTAAGGTCAACGACGATTATAACAATTCGGAATATCACTCAAGCCATAGCGCAACGATAAAAATAATAGTCGCGCGGCGGACGATTTTCACTCTAGCCCACCTATTGCACGAAGGCAGGCGCCGTGCTCGGAGAATTGGTTGAGCAAACAGGTTAATCAAGCCATTCGACGATGTTCGAGCATGTCGCAATGGGTGCGGCTACTTGCGGCCTACGACGTCAGCGGCAAGCGCCGGCAGGATCCCGGTCAGGATTTCGGTCTACCGATGACGATGTGCTTCGTTCCCTTGAGACCGCGACGGGCATTCATTTCCTCGGCAAGGGTCGAAGCGTGGGTGAGCACATGCTCCTTGTTGCCGGTATGGAAGCCCGTGATCGGGGCATAGCCACCCTCGATCACATAGCGGTACCCGCTCGGACCCGTCTTATCCAGCTTACATTTTTCGACCTGCGTAACGCGATAAAAGGGCTTCTTTTTTTCGATCGGGTCCGTGGATTCGGGCGTATCGGATACTTTCGCTACTGCACTCATTCTAATTTCTCCATTGGTCACGGGCCGCGAAGGGGTGACGCTCCTGCTTGTTGGCCGAAATGGCGCACGGTCCTCAGCGCCTCTGAAGCGTTCCAGCGCTGGTACGGAGGACGGCTTCGTGCCGCGTTCAGTAATCGACGGGGTGACGAAATATGGGGACGAATCAAGCTCAGCTAGGTGAGATTGGGCGATTCTGTTATATCTTGCTACAACCCGGCTGGCGACACGTTAACATGTCGGCACTTATGCAGCTACCGCAGGGCTGGGCGCCGCTACCTCAGTTCATGGGTCTTGGGGGCCTATACCGCCGTTACGGGGGGTACCATTCCAGGTCCTGTGTCCACGCATTGTGGCGCTTGCCGGTCCTCGAGCAGCATCAAGGCGTCGAGAAAGACTGCAATGAAGCGCGTGCGTATCGTGACCCGCCAGCTGCCGCTACTGCGTTTGATGCCCCCGCACCGTCGGTGGGATAACTTAGAGAATTGTAGGACCGGTAGTGCCATTTTTGCTGACCATAAATACCGAGATCGGGGCAATTTCGAATGGCACGTAAAATGCCCGAATCCTTTGTGGCCGTCTTTAGGGTTTAGGGGATACTCATGTTCGAACTTCGAGAATAAGGCGGCGTTTCACCGATGCGGCCCTTGAGCCGTGATTGCGTTTCAATAACGTTTTGTTCAGGCATTGTTCAGGTATTTGCTTTAAACTGCCCGACCGAAGCCGCGTTGACTGCATCGAAGGTCGCGCCCAATCTCCAATCGGGTAAGTACGCGGAAATGTCACTTGCCCGCTACTGGAACAAGATATTCAGCTATGCGGATTACAGCTCTAAGAGGAGAAATCACAATGAAACGATTGATGAGTATTACCTACCTCGTCGGATTGATGATGGCGCTTTCCATCGGTACGGCCAACGCCGTTGACGCCGTTGACGGTGTTGAGCGGATGGGCGAAGGTGCGGTGGACGCGGTGACGGCCCCAGGCGAGATCGTCGAAGGCATCACCGAAGACGCGAAGGAACATGGACCCGTAGTGGGAACCGTGACCGGCACCGCAAAGGGCACGGTCAAAGCAGCCGCAAAGGTCGTTGAGGGCGGCGCCAAGGTCGGAGTCGGAGCAGTCGAAACAGGTGCTGGCATTGTCAAGAAAATACTGGAGCCGATAACGGGTGAGTGAGGGATCTCTTTGACACGGCCGACGGCTGACACGGGTGATCAGACCGAAAATAGAGCAATCCTGATAACCGCGCCGGTTCTTACGAACTGATGAAGGGGGTATCCAGCCCCCTTTTTTTCTTCGGAAGGTAGAGCGTAACCCGCGCCCGTCTGGTCCGTCTGGCGATTGCAGCCATTGCAGGTCTGACTTTTGGTACGGTACCGAGCCTGACGCTGGACTCGGCGCTTTTCTCGACACTTTACATCGTCGAATGACATTCGCCAGCTTGAAGTCTGTTCGTTATATCGACGGAGATAGGAGTTCAGCGACCCGTTGACTCGCCTGCTCGCAAGCCGGTACGGCTTCGAGCAGTTTCATTTTCCGGAAGAAGCCGAGTTCACGCCCATCGATCGTTGCCGACACCGCGTCGTTGAGCGGCCAGCAAGTGTCCGCCATCGTTTCCTCGGCGCGGACCAGCGGCGAATCGCCGTCCAGCGCGCCCTCGTCCATGAACGCGGTCGCGGTAATGAGATCGTTGACCACGCCATTGTGATAGCGGAACACCTCTTCGACGTAGACCGCGAATTCATCCTTGGTCTTGTATTCCATCGCCCCATCAGGGTAGCGAACCTGCACCGATGTGCATCCAATCACGCTCGCGATGATGATCGGCGCCAGGCATCGAGTGCGTGATCCGAACATAAAAACGAACTGCGGTGCATGAGAAGTGGACATTCTGCAAACCTGGGAGCCGCCCTCCCGGAACACGGCTGCCTGATCCTATCAATGTCGTCAGTTTAGGATCTGTGAAGTAAGCCGCTCGGCTGCGTTGAATTTTCCGACAAGGCTACGCGCGGCCGACATTTGTCCGCGTGCGCGCGCCAGATTGTGCTCGCCGCGGCTCGCATAACGCGTTGCATCCCACGCGAAGTAGGTTTCTTCCAGGGCATCGGCTAGAAAGCGCGCCGCCAACTCGAAATGAATCTCGAGCGTCGCCGGCGCTATTGCGGAAATCTCGCCCGGCGTGAGGAAGTTTCGCGCTTCTCTGGCATAGCCTTCGAGTGCCGCTTCGAATAAACCGAGGTCGAAAACCGCCTCCGGATGATCTTCGCCGAGCGGGTTGCACCACGAACGAAACGCGTCCCCCAGTTCGAGCGCGAGCGGCATGCGGGTGAGTGTGTCGAGATCGATCATGCAGCGCGCAACGTCCTCGTCGGCGGCAAACAAAACATTGGAGATCTTGGGATCGCCGTGGACCAGACGCGGATCGCCCGGTGTCGGTGCGCGATGCTTTTGGTGCAGGCCCTCCAGGCGCACCGCCAGGTCGGACACTTCGCTTTGCAGCCTATGACCCGCAGGGTCGTCGAGTAACGCACGCAGGCGACCGAGATGCCGCTGGTGATCATGAATCGGCGTTCTCGTCACGTGAAGCGCTTCGTCGAAATCCAGCAGCGCCGCATGGAAGCGTCCGAGCAGGCTGGCGGCTTCACCGGCCTGGCCCGAATTCTCGACCCGGTTCAGGGCCCGCCCTTCGATGAAGCTCAACATGCGCCAGAGCCCGTCGCCGTATTCGACCCCGAAATCACCGGAGCGCGTCCGCACAAGGCGCGGCGTGAGCATGCCCTTGTCCGCGAGATGGGTGGTAACGGCATCGATATTCTGGTTAACGTTTGCGTCGAAGACCGGATGCAGGCGCTGCAAAATGGAGCGCTTACCGCCGCGCCCGGTGATCTCAACGGTAAGGTTGACGAGACCCCGCGTGATCCGCTTCAGCTCGAGCGCATCGACTGCATAGTGCTGCAGCACCGCCGCCGCCGGCGCCTGCCATTCATTATCATGTTCAGCGGAATCCACCATGCCGGGAGTCTAGCAGCCTGTCGAACTTAGGAAGAGTCTGCTACGGCGCGCAAAAACTGTCGAAAGCTGGTTTAGTTTACAAATGGAAACCGCTCGGTGGTCGCTGATTGCTAATCAACAATTCGAGCGGCTACACAGGGATGGTAGGGGTCGACCACCGAACCATCTTCGCAGATCCCCGACGGGGTATGTTGCTGATCCGCGTCTGCCCGGCCTCGTCGACCCAGGAGTAAAATTCCGCCGAGCTCGGAAAAGCCGCGATCATAATTGCGGCCGCCACGGTGGCCTTAAGATGGTTCGGGCTACATCTTTTCGAATCGGCATGATCGCGGCCTATTCGCTTCCCCCGTGCGCGGCATTCAGTGATTTTTCGAGTTCCGCCACCCGCGCCAGCGCTGCGTCACGCTCCCTCGCGATCTGCGCCATTTCTGCGAGCGCATCGAATGACGATTGTTCCGCCCGTTCTGCGCGCCCCAGCGCCGCACTGCGTTGTGCGCTGAGCAATATTTCGCGACGCGACAGCCCGAATAATATACGCCATATACTGCCGTGTGTACCGGCGTTTGAAGTGCCCGCCAACTGTTTTTCGACGCGTTCCCGCAAACTGTCGAACTCGGCCCGCGTTACATACTGATCACCTGTCGCCTGTAGCGTGCTGATGACCTGTATCTCATTGCTGTCCGTCGGATCACAGTCGAGCGCATAGCGCCCGATGGCCTGCAGCGCAGATGCTTCGTGAAAGCCGGCTTCACCGTCCGCAAATTTGATCTCCATAGCGTCTTTCTCCTGGCTTCGCCGTTTCGCGATTCGATGCAGAAATTTTGAACCGCGATCAGAGTTTGCCGAATTTCAACCCCGCCTGCTCGAATTCCGCCTGGTTTGCAGGATTGCTGATAACGCCCAGACAAGCGCGGCTGGGATCGAGGTACGCCGCCGCCACCCGCTGCAGCGCTTCGTGCGTGACGGCAAGCACCTGGTCCCGAAGCGCCGCACGAAATGAATCATCGCGGCCATACAGCACGTTGAAAAACGCCCGTTCGGCCTCTCCAGACGGCGAGCGCGGTTGGTCGAGCGCACGGATCGTCCCGAGGATGGATTCTTCGAGACGCCGCGGGTCGCGATCGCCAGCAAACCAGTCGAGCGCGGCATCGAAATCGGCAAGCGTTGCGAGCGTACGTGGATCACGGTAAGAGAAGAATCGAAACACGCAGGCGTCGGGATCGTACCCCGCACCGGAACCATAGGCACCGCCCTTTTCCCGGATCTCGCCGTGCAGAAAGCCGTCTTGCAGGTAGCGGCCGAGCACTGCCAGAGCAGGTACGTCGGGCGAACTTTCCGCGGGGCCCGGGTAGGCCTTCGCACAAAAATTGATCAAGGAATTCGTCGACCATCCGTTCCAGGATTCGAACGGTACGATCTTGGGCAGGAAATCTCCGGACGCGCCGGCGCGCGTGGGCATCATCGCTTTACACAGCGCTGCGGCATCGGCGAGCGCCTGGTCTTCACCGATCAGGAGTATTCTTCTGGGCGCCGCCAGGAATTTCACGCGCATCGACTCAAACAACGGAAACAACAATTTAAACTCGGCGTCGGTGACTTTCAGGTTCGCCAGATATTGTACGTAGCGAATCGCACCGGGCCCGTCCCACAAATCGTCGAGCGCGCCACCAACACTCAGCGATCTCGCCGCGGTACAGATCGCAAGATGATGACCGTGATCGGTGATCGACTGCTCTGCTTCGGCCCGAGATTGCGCAATGAGTTCGCGCAAGCGATCGTGCTCGTCGAAGCGCGCACCGTGCAACAGGCCCAGGGTTTCCTTGATGATATCGTCGCGCTTGCGGGCAAGGCCCTTGCCGGCGATGACCAGCCACCCAAGCATGCTGTCTTTGCTGTCGATACGCGCCCGCGCAAGGGCGTGTGTCGCGTAGCTTCCGGTCAGGGCGCGGCGCGACTGGACTGCCAGGTAGTCATCGTCCCCGTGACCGAACTCTGTCAGGTATTCGCATAGCAGCGGCAGCGCTCTCAGTTCGTCCGGCGACAAGTCCGGCAGGTCGAAAACGACTTGAATGCGGAAAATACCATTCGTAGGGCACTCGTATTCGAATATATCGAATCCCCGCGCCTGCGCTATTTTCGCCACCGGTGTCGGCACGGGCGGCGGTACGTCGCCAAGCGTGACCTTCGGCAGGATCTCCGGATCGTCTTCTTGCGCTTGCCTTGACCGCATTGCCTCGGTTTGCGCGACGACCCGTTCGACGTCCGCGGCGTTCATGTCACGCTTCAGGTCTTCGAGGCGGCGGCGTTCGGCGGCTTCGTCCGCCGCGGCTTTGTTTTCTTCAGGACGCATCACCACGCGCACACGATGCCTATTGTCGATTAGATTTTCGCGTACCAGGCGCGCAACGAAATCCGGATCTGCGATGTTCCGGCGCAGGCGTTCGAGCGCCGAGGTGAGATCGAGCAGGGGCTCGGGATCGCTGCGGTACAAGGCGGCAGGCAGTACCCTTCCCATGAGCTGCAAGCCGAAAGGGTAAGTACCGCTACCAATATCGCGCTGCACCAGTTCGAGTCGATCGACGATGGCCGTGAGCTCCGCCGCTCCCGGCTGCTCGGAGGTGACCTGGTCCAAAATGTCGAAAAGGCCCGCTTCGAAGGCTTCAGCGTGGACTGCCTCGCTGCCTTCCACACCGCAGATGAATACCAGTTGGCAGGCCGAATCATCGACCCCGCAAAGTTCCGACGGCGCCTTAGCAAGCGCCGTGATCTCGAGATAGTGCCGCAGTGGCGACGCACTGTGTTCGAGCAGCAGGGACGATAAGAACTGCGCGTTGACGAAATCCTCGACCTTGGCGGTGTCGCCGATCACCCAGGCCCACACGATATGCGTATTACGCGGTTCGAGTTCGTCAATGTCGTAGGTCGCAACCAACTCCCGCGGTAGATCGAACGGAGCCTGCGGCGCGCTTACGATGACCTCCTCGGTCGCTTCGAATCGATCGAGTACGAGCTCCGCGAACCGCTGCTGGTGTTCGGCTTCAGGAAAACTTCCGTAGGTCATAAAGACTGCGTTGCCCGGATGGTAATGCTTTTTGTGGAACGCCCGCAGTGCGTCGTAGTGAAGATTCGGTATCGCCATCGGATCGCCGCCGCTATTGTGGCGATAGACGGCGTCGGGAAACAACGTGCTGTGCGTGTGCTGCCAGAGCTGCGCTACGGGCGAACTCATGGCGCCCTTCATCTCGTTGTAGACCACGCCGTGGTACTCAAGCCGCGGCCCGTCGTCATCCGGGCTATCGCTGAGTTCCAGCCGCCATCCCTCTTGAGCGAAATCCAGGGGATCGAGCCGCGGAAAAAACACCGCATCGAGATAGACCGACAGCAGGTTGTCGAAATCCTTGCGATTCTGGGTGGCAAACGGGTAAGCCGTGCTGTCGCCGCTCGTAAAGGCGTTCATGAAGGTATTCAGGGAGCGACGGAGCATCATGAAAAAGGGATCTCGTACCGGATAACGTTCGCTGCCGCACAAGGTCGTATGTTCGAGAATGTGCGCCACGCCCGTCGAATCCTGAGGCAAGGTCGGGAACGCCACCATAAAGGCGTTATGTGAATCGGCGCTGTCGAAATGATAATGCCGGGCGCCAGTACCCTGATGCTGGTAACGACGAAGCTCGAGGCCCAGCGAAGCTACGCTTGTCGAAGACAATAATTCGAAATCGGTGTTAGCCATTAATCTTTTTCCCTGGGTTTTGCCGGCCCGACACTCGTCCGCGAATGCCGGCTAGCGCGCCTATTGCATGAAGGACGACGGATGCCGGCTGAGGACAGGCGCGTCTGGGCGCCGGTCTGGAACTCGAGTCATAGCCGTAGCTATGGCGGAAGTGAAGACCAAGTCCAGGCATGCATAAACCCGCCGGGGCCGTCGTAGGCCGCAAGCAGCCGCACCATTGCGATTTGCTCGAACATCGTCGCATAGCCTGATTAATCCTTTTTGCTAAACAATTTCTCTGAGCGGAGCGGCCGCCTTCGTGCAATAGGCGGCCTAGAGCAAGGCCAGGATATAATTTTAGCGGAGGACCACCCACACTACGACAGGCCGTGAGCTACGGAACGTCAACCGTAATCGTCCCGTGCACGAAGCTGAGGAGGAATCGTCAATGCCATCTTTCGATGTCGTATCCGAAGTCGATAAACACGAACTGACCAACGCGATAGACCAGACCAATCGTGAAGTTACCAATCGGTTCGATTTCAAAGGAACGAACGCACGGGTAGAGCGCAACGACAACGCGTTGACTATCATCGCCACCGCCGAGTTCCAGATTAAGCAGATCGTCGACATCCTGCAGGGCAGGATGACCAAGCGCGGAATCGACATCGATTGTCTTGATTTTCAGGAGGTCACCGAATCCAATAACGAAGCACGTCAGAATGTGGTTGTGCGGGAGGGCATAGAAAAGGACATTGCCAGGAAGATGATAAAACTGATCAAGGACAGCAAAATCAAGGTTCAGGCCCAAATTCAGCAAAATCAACTTCGGGTATCAGGCAAGAAGCGGGACGACCTGCAAAACGTCATCGCCGAACTCAAGGCCGCAAGATTGGGATTGCCGGTACAGTACGTCAATTTTCGGGATTGAAAGCGACCACCGCCCGTCCGAATAAGAGGAGAGCACGCGAATAAGGCATGGCCCTTCAGACCGAAGAATTCCTGGATTGCCCGTACTGCGGAGAACGCGTGAGCATCCTGGTCGACCATTCCGTCCCTTCACAAACCACCATCGAAGACTGTGAAGTCTGCTGCCAGCCGATCGATATCGTATGCACCGTCGACGGCGGACGGGCCTGCTTGTCGGTGTCACGCGCTGATGATTGAACCGTTTCCGCCTGGTCAATGCGTGTGCCGTCCCGGGCTTAGCCAGGACAGGTAAGGCGCATGTCTGGGGGCATGTGGCTGCTGATCGGATCCGGCACGGCTATTGCCGCCTGGATCTGGACGAGCCGGGAGCGCGAACGAGTGGATCTGATCAGCCGCGAAGTGTGTTCGGATTTACGTCTACAGCGCCTCGACGAATCGGTCGCTTTACGTCGAATTTCTCTGCAAAGGGCCGAACACGGCATCCAGGTGCGGCGAGTATTCAGTTTCGAATTCAGCACCGACGGCGCGGACCGGCGCCGCGGCGACGTATGCCTGCTGGGATCGGCAGCTATCCCGGCCTGGATACGGATCGACCATCCGGACGGCGTGATCTTCATCGATCTCGAAAAAACGGGATAAACAGATATTTACTTCGAGTTCCCCTGATCCTCGTCGCCGTGCCTTAGTTTAGCCGCGTGTTCATTGACCAGATCATGGTCATGCGCTTTCGCCGCATCGCGGGCCGGATGCGCGCGTTTCCTAATGCGCTCGATATGCGCATTTTGATTGGCCAGGATCCCGCGTTGGGCGTCGCTGTTTTCGATCTCGCTTTGTTCCTTCAACCAATCGTCAAGTTCGCCTCAAAGATCTTCGCGAACTTGCTGCTGGCGGACCTTGTGAACCGCGAGATCTCCGATGGATGCGACGGATGCGGCCAACGCGTCTGCGCGGCTGCAGTTGCGCCAGGGCATGTACCGCATCCGGGATACCGCCGGTCAAGCGATGAATTGTTTCACCATCGCAGATGAGTTCGAGCTGTCCTTCAAGGAAATAGAAACAATAGGGATCGCGCGCTCCCTGTTTGAATACGAACTTTCCTGGTTGATACCGCAGGATCTCCGCTCTGGTCAGTACCTGTGTCTTGCTCGGCGCCGA
>JAYYZW010000122.1:0-5806 GCA_036339995.1 Pseudomonadota bacterium | reverse complement strand
AGCGATTCCTTGCATAGCGAAGTCTGGCGCGTGTCCTTGCAATTGGAACAGCTGCCGTCTGCTCCGGAGACTGGACACTTGCTGGACGACCTGGCGGCGTGTTTTGGCGACCTGGGTTTAAAGAGCGAAGCTGCTCGAGTCGAGACCGAGGAGCGGATCTGGACGATTTGGTGCGACCATCCCGACCCGCAAGCGAAGGCACAGATGGCCTTGGGGATCGGGTTGCTCGCGGCCGGCGATTTTGATCAAGCCGAAGCGGTGTTCGACCAGCTCATCGAGCGTCATCCCGAGTGGACCGAAGCGTGGAACAAGCGCGCGACGGTTTATTTTCTCCAGGGCCGCGATTCAGCCAGCGTACGCGATATTTTCCGGACGCTTGAGCTTGAACCACGCCACTTCGGCGCGCTCGGCGGCTTCGCACAGATATGCATACGAAACGGTATACCGAGTGCAGCGCTGGCCGCGCTGGAGCGCTTGGTTACCGTCAACCCCGGCGCACCCGGGATCGCTGAAATGATCGCGGCGATGAGGCAAAACACGTCAAACACGATGCACTGAAAATTGGACCTTGCTTGAAAACCGGAGTATGAGCGCACCATGCCGAATAACCCCATCGATCATTTCACCGTCAGCAAGGACGACTTTCGTTTCATCGGCGAACGACTGCAACGCCCCGAATGCATCCTCGCCGAAAAGGACGGCACTCTGTGGTCAGCGGACGCCCGCGGCGGCGTCGTCAGGATCGATATCGACGGGACGCAAACCATTATTACGCAATCCCATGCGGCCGACGCTTTCAGTTCCAGTAACGATGAGGCCCGGAAGTTCGTTGCGGGCACGCTACCTAATGGTCTCGCGTTCGCCGATAACGGCGACATCTGGATTTCAAATTTCGGTACCGACTGCCTCGAGCGTATGAAGCGTACGGGCGAGACAGAGGTGATCCTCGATAGTGTCGACGGAGAACCCATCGGCAAGGTCAATTTCATCGCCCGCGATACGCAGAACCGGATCTGGATCACCATCTCGACCATGGTTCCCGAATGGCCGAAGGCGCTTTGCAAAAACGTCGTCGACGGGCGCGTGCTGCTGTTCGAGGAAGGCAAGAGCGTTCGCATCGTTGCCGACAACCTGCATTTCACCAACGAGTGCAAACTCGATGCGCGGGAGGAGTATCTCTACGTCGTGCAGACCTGTGGGAGAAACGTGGTGCGCTATCGGATCAGGCCGAACGGAGATTTATCGGTCCGGGAAGTCTTTGGTCCAGAAGACCACGGCCGCTTCATCGACGGAATCGCTTTCGACAGCTGCGGCAACCTGTGGGGCACTTACATCATGAACGACGGGATCTTCGCCATCACGCCGGAAGGCGAGCGGAAGACGATCTTTGATGACTCGACACCGGAGGAAGTCACGAAGATCGATCGTGCGTTCCAGACGGGGGAGCCGCTCGACATCGAGATGTTGATGGAGTGCGGCGGCACGGTCGCGCCCTGGTGCGCCTCGGTCACCTTTGGTGGGGCGGATTTGAAGACCGTGTACGTCGGCAGCCTGCGTGGCACGACGATTCCATATTGTTCCTCACCTGTCGCAGGGCTGCCAATGGTGCACTGGGACGCGGCCTTCTGAATCGCTGAATCGACGCTGACGGCGGGTATCCAGCCGTGCGGAAATGCGGCGCGAGGTGTCAGTGGCGAATTAGACGTTACGCCGCCACCGGTAGTTGTCCCTCCTAAGTATTCGTCCGCGTTAATTTAGCAGGGGTGTTAAAGTTACATTATCCCTGATAATTCGCTGTTAACTTCTGACGCGTTTTGTCGCAGGGTGCCGTAACGCGCTATTAACGCAGGATCTTTGTAAAGTACAACTGTATTTTCTGGCGGAAGATGCCGCGTTCGTGCAACAGCCTGAGGTAGGCTTGAGCAGTCGTGTCTATTTGGATGGTTTTGGTGGTCATGGCGTTCGCAACCGGTGCCCGGAAGGGTATTGTCACGTTAACCGACGATTAGGCAAAGTGGCGGGATGAATCCAGCCGCTCGAAACAGCGCGTGCTCAGCTATTTGGCGACTCCTTAGCTCGGCTCAGCGACGCATGAATACGGCCAAGGGCGGGGTTATATTTCCTATACTCCAACCTGCTCCAACTGCTTTTTATTAGTTCAAACCATCTTTTTTAATCTAAACCATCGATTATTCGGAACCATCATGTTGGAACGCATTGAATACATAGCTCAGGGACAAGCTTATCCGAGACACTTGGGCATCGAATTAGTTTCCGCGGAAACGGATCGCGTCGTCTTGCGGTTGCCCTACCGCGAGTACTTGGGCACCGACCGTGTGCAAGGCGGTGCCATCAGCTCGCTCATCGATGTCGCCGGGGTTTGCGCGGCCTGGGCTCACGCCGAGGTGAGATCCGACTCCTTCGGTGCAACGGTAAGCTTAACGATCAATTTCCTACATTTAGCCATCGCGGCCGATTTAACGGCGACGGCCAGCGTACGGCGCCGCGGTGGCAGCATATGCGTCACCCAAATCGTCGTGACGAATGACGAAGGCGAGGAAATCGCAGTCGGCACGCTGACCTACAAACTCCAGCCCCGAAAATAAGGATCCTGAATTTCTGCATGCGGCTTATTGTATTATCGAACGACGTTCAGCGCTCGGAGCGAACCATGAAATATCTCGCGCTTGTGACTATCACCGGTCTACTGATCTCACTTACAACAGCGTTTGCCGCCGACGGTGTGAGCCTAGCAAGCGCGATTACGGGCGATCACCGGACAGCGATGAATATCGCACGTAATGAGTGGCGGCATCCCATGGAGACACTCGAGTTCTTCGGTATTAAATCAGACATGACCGTGGTCGAGATTTGGCCGGGTGGCGGCGGTTGGTATACCGAGGTACTGGCGCCTTATCTACGCGAGAGCGGCAAGTTTTATGCGGCGAATTACGATGGCAGCACCGGGGTCAAATATTTAATCCGCAATGCGCAGAAGTTCAGAGACAAACTGGCAGCCCGCGCGGATGTTTACGACCAGGTCGTCGTGACCGACTTGATGCCGCCCAATTCTTTGGAAGCCGCACCGGCGGGAATGGCCGACATGGTCGTGACCTTCCGAAACTTGCACAACTGGGTACGTGATGGTCGTGACAAAGCGATGTTCAAGGCGATGTACGACGTGTTGAAATCCGGCGGCGTGCTCGGGCTCGTCGCTCATCGCGGGACCGACGAGATGGTCGGTCCGGAATCGGCAAAGAAAGGCTACCTCGCTGAAAGCGAAGCGCTGCGTTTAGCTCAAGCCGCGGGATTCGAATTCGTGGCGCGCAGCGAAATCAACGCCAATCTGAAAGATACCAAGGATTACGCGGACGGCGTGTGGACCTTGCCGCCGAGTTTCCGCCTCGGCGACACGGACAAAGCGAAATACGCCGCCATCGGCGAGAGCGATCGCATGACCTTGAAGTTCGTCAAGCCCTAAACACGTGTACCGGGCGATCGCGCAGCCGTAGGCGGGAATCGTGGACATAGGAATCAGACTGACCGACGAACGCATCGCCGCGATGACGGCGGTTGGCTATTGGCCAAACCGCACGATCCTCGACTACTTCGAGGACGCGCTGGCCTCGACGCCGGACAAAATCTGTGTAACCGACCACAACAGCACTACCGGTTCGAGCACCATGCTGACCTACCGGCAGTTGGATCGGCTTTCACGTCGCATCGCTGTTGGTCTCGCGCGCCATGGTATCGAGAGGGGCGATGTGGTCGCATTACAGATGCCGAGCTGGTGGGAATTCCTCGCCATTCATCTGGCCTGCGTGCACATCGGGGCCATCACCAATCCCCTGATGCCGATCTTTCGCGAGCGCGAGATGGCCTTCATGCTGTCCTTCGCGGACACCAAGGCACTGTTCATCCCGCAATCTTTTCGCGGGTTTGACTATCCCTCGATGATCGAGAACATCCGTGCTGACGTGCCCGATCTCGAAAAAGTCTTTGTCATCGGCGGCACGGCCGAAGAGTCCTTCGAATCGACATTTATTGATCGCCGTTGGGAAGACGAGGTCGGTGCGGCCCGCTTGTTGGACGAACGGCGTTTCGGCCCGAACGAAGTCGTGGAGATCTGCTACACCTCCGGAACGACTGGTCAACCAAAGGGCGTGATGCACACCTATAACACATTGCTTGCCTGCATTGGTGTCATGCAGCCCCAAGGGCTTTCCGATAGCACGGTAGTGCTCATGGCATCTCCGCTCGCGCACCAAACCGGCTTCCTCTACGGCTTCCTGCTGCCAATCGTGTTGGGCGCACGCACCATCATTCAGGATATTTGGGACCCGGCCGCCGCCGCGCGCATCATTCACGATGAAGGGGTTACCTTTACGATGGGTTCGACGCCGTTTCTGTCCGACCTCGCCCAGACCAAAGAGCTCAAGCAATACCCGCCGGATACTCTCGACCTGTTCGTGTGTGCTGGTGCACCTATTCCACGCGTGCTCGCACAATCGGCTGCGGAACGCTTAGGCGCTCGGATCGCAGCGGGTTGGGGTATGACCGAAAACGGCATGGTCACGGCGACATTGCCGGATGACCCACCGGACAAGATCTTCGGCACGGACGGATGCGCATGGGCCGGCCACGAAGTGCGTGTGATCGACGAAAATCGCAAGCCGCTCGGACCGGGTTACATCGGTGATCTGCAAACACGGGGCGCGGCCAATTTCATCGGCTATTTGAAACGGCCCGAGGCTTATACCATCGATGATGACGGGTGGTTTGACACCGGCGATATCGCGATCATGGATGACGACGGCTATATCCGGATCACCAGCCGGGCCAAGGACATCATCATCCGCGGCGGGGAGAATGTACCCATCGTCGAGATCGAAGAGATCCTCTACCGGCACGAATCGATACAGGACGCTGCGGTCGTCGCGATGCCCGACGAGCGCCTCGGCGAGCGCGGCTGCGCTTTCGTCTCATTGAGAGACGGCAAGTCCTTCACATTTGAAGACATGCTGTTTTATTTCGAACAGCAGAAATTGACCAAGAATTACTGGCCGGAACGGCTGGAGATCATTGACGAATTCCCGCGCACCCCCAGCGGTAAAATTCAGAAATTTAAATTACGGGAAATCGCTCAATCGTTCACCATCGAGCGAAGTCGATCGTAGCCTGCTTGTAGGGCAGCGAAACCCGGGATCATTTACTCAAGGTCCCGCCACGGTCGATCCAGAAATGCCAACCGCGGCTGTTGCCCGTCGTATCGGACTGCGTGTGGGTAGTTATCGCTGGTCGCTCTTGTCGGCGTTTGCCTGCCTGGACGCTCGAAGTGCGCTGTGTTTATCATCGGCCCTCGATAACTCAATGGGCATTCGCATCACGGGGAGTGAGAGCGGCATCGGCGCGGCCGTTCAGCGCAAGGAAGACGGTCGATTCATGCGCCGCCTGGGCCGTTACGTCGCAGACATCGATCTGCCGGGGATGCTCGAGGTCTGCTTTGCACGAAGTCCCGTCGCTCACGCGCGCATCGGTGCGATCGAAGGCCCGCCCTGTGCGAAAGACCGGATCTTCCGCGCCGCCGATCTGGCCGGCGTCAAACCCGTTCATGCCGAGTCGACCCTCGGCGGTTTCAAGGCCGCGGCCTATCCGGCGCTCGCCAGCGGTAAGGTCCGGTTCGTAGGCGAACCGGTGGTGATGTGCGTCGCTGATTCCCGCGCCGCCGCAGAAGATCTCGAACAGGAGGCCCTGATCGAATACGAGGATCTCGACGCGGTCACGACGGTCGAAGCCGCTAGCGCCC
>JAYYZW010000121.1:0-9206 GCA_036339995.1 Pseudomonadota bacterium | reverse complement strand
GAAACGCTTGAGGTTTTGGAAGCCCAGCTCGCGGAGTACGAGGGCACGATCATTATCGTCAGTCACGACCGCGCGTTTCTGGACAATATCGTCACGAGTACACTGGTATTCGAATCTTCCGGCAGCTTGATTCGATATGCTGGCGGATATTCGGATTGGCGGCGGCAAGGCCGCCTGCTCGCGGCCACCGATGTCCCCGCCGCAGTCGCTAAAAGATCCCAAGATACGGGGCCCCGCCAATCCGGCGGCTCCGCTCGCCGAGCGACCAAACTCAGTTACAAACTGCAGCAAGAGCTCGACGGCCTGCCGGATCGGATCGAATCGATCGAACGAGAAATAAGTAATCTGGAAGCTGAGGCCGCCGCGCCCGAATTCTATACGCAGGAATACGACGCCGTTTCCCCGATGCTCGAAGCGATCGGACAACGGCGCCGCGAACTCGAAAAAGCGGTGGCGCGCTGGGGTGAGCTAGAGGACTTGCACGAAAAGCTACTGCAAGGTTAGCCGCAGAGGGGTCAGGTGCCGAGCCTTCGCAGTGATGCCCTGGTCAGGAACTGGTCGTAGACCTCGAGGCCGCGGTTGACGAACATTTCCCATCCACCCGTGATCTTCTTGACCTGGTTCAGCCGCGACATCCGGTTGGACTGAACATTGTGCGCGTGTACGTGACACCAGGACCAGTAGGGATTGGCGCCGTCCATGACCTGCTTTCCGCCGCTGTCGTAGAGAGAAAAAGCGCCATCGAAGGACTTAAAGACCTCGCCGTTCCGATCGTAGGTCACCATGTTCATCGGCAAACCGGTTCTCGCATCGAACCAGACCCGCTTTTTGCTGATCGGGGCACGCGGGTAGGAGGTGGGTTCCGCTTCCACTACGATGGCCTCAGGTATCAACTCAACGTTCGTATCCCAGAACGTGGTGCCGAGCGGACCGCCGTGCGTCGTGCCTTCCCAATTCTCGTCATCCGAGAACCAGTTCTCCGTCAGCCCTGACAGGTACGGTCCGCGCGCGATGATCTTGAAGTTGCCCCAGGTGAGAAAGGGGTCGCCCGCGGCCCACGCATCTGAAAAATAGAGGCTGGACCCCGGCAGCAGCGGTTCAAACCGCTGGCTTGCCGGAAAAGTTCTTACCCGCTTGAATTGCGGAAGGTAGCCCAGCAGCTCGGGAAATCTACGCTGATCGTAGTACCAGGTATTGAGGAACGCGGTGCCCTTGTAGTCCTGAGGAATGGTAAACAAGATGGATTGATAGCGCAGCTTGTCCTCGTGCCCGAGCCAGTAAGGCATGGGCTCGACCGAAATGCGGCCAACCGGCGCGAATTCACACCAAACGAGTTCGTAGCGGTAGGCGACCTTGCCATTGGTATCCATTTCGTAGGTCTTGACCGGGTAGAACGACACGTCGTGACGCCCCCAGGTCAGGGTGATACCGGCGAAGATCTCGAGCCCATTAGTGGGTTCCGGAAACGGGTTACCGCCGACCCAGGGCTTGCCGTCGCCGACGACTACGTTTCCGGTGGCATCGAATTTCGCCATGCCCTTGTGCCGGAGCGTGGCTTCCGTGTATTCGATCGGGCTCAGCTTGGCCATATCGGTCGTCGTCTTGACCAGCCCGAGCTTGCGGCCCATCTGCTTGATCTGCATGTATTTGATAGGGTCTAAGAGATCCTGAACCAGATCGACGTTGTCGGCGTCGATCACGTCGCCCGGTTTGAGCTTACCCTTCGTGTACTCCTCGATCGAAAGAAGCTCATCCGGATAGGCGGCACTGAAATCACCGTTCTCCGCCAAAGCCGTCCATACGGGCATCAACACCCCGGCTCCCAAAAAACCCGCCGCCGTCTGCTCTATAAAACGTCGTCGACTGTAATCTACCGTATATTTTTTGATGCGCATCGCCGGCTTCTCCCTTCAATTTCCGGTTTTGGCCGCTCGTCTTTTAGACACAAAGCGATTCAAACAATTCATCGATACGAACCGGATCGACATTGCGCCCGATGAAAACGATGCGACTCGAGCGCTCATCGTCGGGCCAATCGTCGAGCCATTCTAGCGGGTAGAATTTGTTCTGCACGGCGTGAATCAGCGCCGGTCGCCCTTTCTTTTCGCGAAAACCGACCAAGCCCTTGATCCGGAGCATATTTTCTGCCATCTCGTTCACCACCCGGTTGAGAAACACGCCGGTACCGGCAAGGCTTAAGGGCCCGTCGCGACAAATGAGGTGCGAGGTGTAATGCGCGGCGTGATCGTGATGATCATGCACTGCAGCAAGCCAGTGGCCAATATTGTCGGCACGATCGTCGGGCTGGAAAAGAGAACGATCGAACAGCCGCGCCGGATCGATGCCGCCATGCGCGGCTTCGATGATCTCCGCACTTGAATTGAGTGCCCTCAGATCCGTGAAAAGTTCACCGAGAGCCGCACGCTCGACTACATCGACCTTGCTCACCAGAAGTATGTCCGCCATCGCCACCTGATCGACAGCAGTCTCGTGCTCGGCGAGGGTTCGTTTCCCGTGTTCGCCGTCGACCATGCAGACGACGGCATCCAGATAATAGGCTTGTTGCAGCGGCGGATTTGCCATCAATGTATGAACCAGAGGAATCGGGTCGGCGACACCGGTCGTCTCTACGACGACGCGCTCGAAAGCCGGAATATCTTCGAGATACCGCTTCTGGTGAAGATCGCGCAGAGTCAGCGCGAGATCACCACGAATCGTACAGCACAGACATCCGCCGCGGAGTTCGACGATGTTCTCGGCGAGATCCGCGACGACCAGATGGTCGATGCTGATTGCACCGAATTCGTTGATTACGACGGCGGTATTGGCGAATTTAGGATGGCTCAGCGCATTGGACAGCAAGGTGGTCTTGCCGCTGCCGAGAAATCCCATAAGCAAAATGACAGGAGTGCGTGCGATCACGGGAGTTCAATCGGAAAGGGGTCAAGTCTTCACATTTCACAATCGCGAATGTGACATGTGAAGACTTGAGCCCGTCAAAGCGATGCCTCTACCGTCTCGCAATGGGAATTGCCTAGCGCAGCAGTCAACTCATCGATGAAATTCGCCGGCAGGTATTCGCTGTGTTGATCCAGTTCCGCGAGCAGCGGGCAGGCTTGCTCGGGGCGGGTGGAATCAGCCCTGATGCGAACCCGGCTCAGCATCCCTTCCCACCAGATCGGCATGGTCGGAACGGCCTTGTTGGTGATCACCCCCCATGCGCGGTCGGCTTCAAAGGGTTGCTCCGAAGCTTCCGAGGCCTTGGCCAGCAGTTTCCAGGCGTCGCCTGAGGTCGGATGCTGCTTGGCGAAATCGAGTGCTTCGTCGTAGGCCGCCTGGGTGTCAGCTTGCTCGAGCAGTATTTCTACCAGCATCACGCGAAAGCGCCTGTCCATGTCGGGCAGGTCTTCGACCTGCGGCCGCACGATACGGACCAAGGCCAGGCGTTCGGCATTGTCCTTACGATTCAATATCCAGGGATAGAGGTATTCGAGCTGCCAACTGGGGATCCCCTGGGCGCTGAGGCCGCGCACGTACTCCAGCGCTCGGCTTGAATCACCCAGGCGGTCGAAGAGCTTCAAGCGGGACCAGACTAGGGCGCGGCGAACGTCGAGGCTGAGATTGCCCTTCTCCTCGATCCGGCGCAACTGCTCGAGGACTTTCTCGGGTTCTTCACCGAACAGTGCGCGCATCTCGATCAACACGGCAAAGTTGAATTGATCTTTTTTGTCTGCCTTTGGCAGCCTGGTCCACGCCTGGATGCCCTGCTTGGCCGGCCCGATCGCGTACGCGTCCTTGCCGCGGCTGATCTTGCGGCTGAATTCGTTCGCGATGACCTGGAAAGCAGTGCGCTCAACATCACCTTTTAATTTAGACGGTGAGCGAACCTGTCCCAGTGCTTTGAGCGCGGTCGTTGCATTCGACGCCGTCTGAGCCATTAACAAGCGCGCCGAATCCGCGCCGGCATCGTCGGGACTTTTTCGGATGAAACGCTGCGCCGCCGTGCGCAGGGCTTTGCGATTGGGTGCTGAACTGGCGGCTTGTTCGCGCGTCGCGTAAACCGCATACAGGAGCTTGGATGCGGCCTTGTCGAGCTCGGGTACGAGGTTCGGCCGCCGGATCAGCTTCTCCAGGATGTCGATCGCAGGCTGGTAGATCTTGTTCCGGTACGCCGCGAGCGCCCATCGGTATCTGTAGTTCGACAGATCGAGGCCCGGTGGTGGATTAACGGTACTAAAAAACTTCTGGTACTTCATCATCGCGTCGTGCCAGTGCTCGAACTCCAAAGCGAATTCAGCACCGGCGAGGTCAGTGTACGGGCCGACATTCACACCCGCCAATTCCTGCCTGAAATGCATCATGTCGGATAGCAACTGCTGGTCGATACGGCCCGCTGCGATGATCGTCTTCAGCCGATCCGCCGCTTCCAGCGCCCGGCCGCCGGTCTTGCGGCTCTGCTGCAGCAGCGCGAAAGCCTCCGCCTTTAAGATGACGATTTCGTTATCGTCCACGACGGCGCCGCGGCGCGTCTTCTTGACCGTGCCTTGCCGCGCGGCGAGCAGGCGCAATTCGAGATTGACCGCCTGTCTGATAGGGTGATCAGGTTCTTCGTCAAGGGCTTGCTCTAGGTTTGCGAAAATTGCCGACGCTCGGTCGTAACGGCCTCTTTCCAATTCCACGTAGCCGAGGCCAAGCCAGCCGCCAAATACCAGCCCCGGCCGAAAGAGCTGCATGGAGGCCGCGCGAAATCCTTTCCGCGCGGGCAGCAGATCCTTGGCGAGTTCAGCTTTGTCCGGATTGAGGCGCGCGAGTTCGAGGTCGATCCACGCGCGCCAATACGGAAAGGCGGCCAGTGAAAAACTCAAGTCGTCCCACACCTGCGACCGGTAAAGACGTTCCAGCGCCGCTTCGTTCTCGCCGGCTGCGGCTTCAGTCTGACTCAATTTACGCTCGGTCACGGTGCGCATTTTTCCGCACAGTCGGCGCATCTCGCGCAATTGGTCCGGCGTCACTTCGGCCTGCCGAAGTTCATCAACGATGGGACCCAGTTCGTTGGCAACGACTACGAATTCCGCGGGGGACGGCAACGCTTCCAGACGGGATAGCAGCGCTTTCGTCTTGGCGATTGAATCGGTCCCGATATCCGCGGACACCGGGGCGAGCCCGACTAACAGCGCCGTAAACAGGGCGGTTCGCGCCACGTGCAGGTAGATCAGAAGCGCAGATCTACTAGGGCGCGAAAAAATAGAACCGCCAAAGACACAAAGAAAAACAATATAAAATGATCGGTGTGCGGTTATCTTTTTTGTCCCTCTATGTTCTCTGTGGTTCATTGCATTTGTATTCGGTCGGGTTTGAGAACTAAGCTGTGAGTGCACTATAGGATATCCAGCAAGGCCTGCATTTCATTGGCGAACCGGTCGCCCATGATGAGGGTGATGAGCCGCTTGGTGAGCTTTATCTCGCCGTCCAGCGTCGCGGCGTCCCCCATGCCGGCTTCGCCAATGACGAGGAAAGAATGCATGGGCGCGGCCCGATACAGGGCACGGCTGACCTTGCGCCCGACCTTGGCCTCGAGTAGATGCGGATTGGCCTGATCGCTGACGTCTAGCGTTGACACCGTTCCGCCCTGGCGCCGGAAGCGCTCGACAATCCTGACCACAGTTTTCAACTGACTCTCTTTCATCGGCGCATCGCCGATGACGATGATGATCTTGCGGGCGCCCAACCGCCATCCCGAATGTTCCACCGCGTCCTTCAAGCCCGCGTCGATCGCTTCGAACCAGTCGCCGCCGCCTTTCGCTTCGAGCGTACTCAAAAACCGGTACAGTTTCCCGGTGCTGTATGTCAAGGGTTGGACGCGGGTCAGGAATTCCGGATCGTCGCGATCGCGGTAAGCCACGAACCCGAAGCGCGCGATCGGGACCAGTGAGCGCACGATCTGCGCGATATCCGCGATACGTTCCTTGACCTCGTCGAGTACCCAGCCCATGGAACCGGTGGCGTCGACCGCGAACACGACGTCGAGACCCGCTGCTCTCAGGCCAGCGATGTAGGCGGCAAAACGCGCCGTACCGTCCCCGAGACCGTTGCCGATACCGGTCTTGAAGCCGCCGAAACCACTGCCCTGGCTCAAGGGCATGGTGGCCAGTCCGGAGGCCACTTCGATCCCCTGAAAACCGCCGGACTGCGCTTTCAGAGCAAGGGTGACATCCGGCGGCGGCGGTGCAACGGCTTTCGGCGCGATCAGTATTTCGGGCGGATCGAGTTCCAGGTCTTCCTCGAATTCGAGCTGATCTTCGGGCGGCGGCGGTTTTTCGATCAGGGGTTCAGGAGGCGCGTCGATGACGATTTGCGGTTCTTCGTCGGGGATCGGTAGTGGCGCCAGCGGTTCAATGTGTCGGCCGACGTGCCACGACACGATGGCATGAATGACGCTCGAGAACATCAGAAGCGTCAGCCACAGGCCCATGCGCTTCGGTGATGCCAAATGGAGCATGTCTTACTCCGTTTCAAGCCTGCGTTGCGTGACGAGCACGAACTGCAGGACCCCAGCCTCCGACGAGGTTTTCATGATCTCGGACAGGGTTAGTGCGTTCACTTTCAAGTCCGCATGTATCTTGAGGCGCTCGTGACCGGTGACCTTGGACAGCTCGACCTTGAGTTGGTCCCATGTCACCGGCCGGTTTTCGAACCGCATGGAACCATCTTCTTTGACACTGACCGTCGGAATTTGTTTCGAGGGCTCGGCGTCGCTGGTCGAAACCGGGGGCGTGACGTCATAGTCCGGCTGCAGGTTACCGGCGATCATGAAATACAGCAGCAGCAGAAAAATGATGTTGATCATCGGAATGACGTTTTCCTGCTGCGTTGCACGGTTCCCCGCCGCGCGATTGCGGAGCTCCTGGTAATCCGATGATTTTCTGCTGCGTCGCGTCATGGTGGTCCCCGCCTCGCCTACTCGAAACGCCTCGCCGCCGACAGCGAAATATTCATGATGTCGTATTGATTGAAGAGATCCATGACCTCGACTGCGTCCTGCAGTATGACGTCCTTATCGACGGCAAGTAGTACCCGGGTCTTTTCCACCTCTTGAATGCGCGAGGCGTAAGCCCGCAGCTCGTCCATGCTGCTGGCCCCGCCGTTCAACCAGATCGAACCGTCAGCGTGCATTTCGACGCCGATCAATGCGAGATCGGTCGACGCGTCGCTGCTGCCGGCCGAATGCGAAAACTCGATTGCGCGCGGTCGCAGAAAATTGGTCTGCAGCATGAAAAATATAAGCAGAATAAACACCACGTCGACCAGCGGGGTGAGCGACATCTGTCCCGAGCGCCGATGGCGCCGCATGGGCATGATCGCCTGGCGGGAAACCTCCAAGCTCAGCCGTCCTCGCCCAGAGTAAGTACGCGCGTGATCAAATCGGTCACCTCATCGGCGAGAAACTCGAGCCGCGACTCGAGCAGCGCATGCATCACAGCAAACGGGATCGCGATCGACAGCCCCACGGCCGTGGTCAGCAGCGCCTCCCAGATACCCCCTGCAAGCGCGGACGATTCGCCCGCCGCGCCGGCACTGACGGCCAGGCCCTTGAAGGCATCGATCATACCGAGGACCGTGCCGAGCAACCCTAATACGGGCGCGAGGTAATAGATCAATTCGAGCGGTCGCAAGTTACGCGAATAGCCGCGTAAAAAGGCCGCCGCCCGGCGCAGCAGTTCGTCGTGCAAGATCTCGGGGTCGCGTTCGGATCTTTTTTCGAGGCCGTAACGAATGTCCGCAGCGATGGACAGCCGCGATCCGTCAAGCATCTTGAGCGCCTTGGTGTGATCGCCTTGCTGCCAGAGATCGATCGCCTTATCCATGCGGTTCATTGCCGAGCCCCCGACACCGGAGAACTGGATGAACTTGACGAGCGCCAATGCGAGCCCCAGCACGGATGCCGTCAGCAGGATGCCAACGACTGGGCCGCCGAGTTCGAGCAGGGTTGCGGCACCGGACAGAATCTCGGCGATCAGGCTCTGGTTTTCTGAAGCTTCCATACGGGTTTATTTCAGCCTTGTTTATCGCGCGTCTAGCATGCCGAATCCGTCAGCCCGACGATGCGATGGTGGTCCGAAAAAAAGAGCCGGCGCAAGGCCGGCTCTTGAAGCTCGATTACTGGGATATCGATCTAGAAGTAATAAGTCATGCGAAGGAAAATTTCGTCCGCAAAATCTATCGTCTCCATGATATCGTCGTTTTCGTCACCGCCTTCCTCGATGAGGTTGGCGTAGAGATCCCACTGCCAGTTGGCGGCAGGCCGGTAACGGAAACCGGGTTGCACGAGGTAGCCACCCTCAACGTCTACAAGTATGGCCAGGTCAAAACGCCAGATCAGGTTCGGGAAGGGCTGCTGGAGAGCGAATACGACGTAATCGGCGTTGTCGCTACCCCTCGGCGAAGCCGCGCCCGGAACGAAGGCCGCCGCCGTGAAATCACCCGTAACCGGATCGATGAAGTCTTCGAAGTCCGTGCTCTCCGTACCGCTCAGGTGGCGCCCGAAGAGGTCGGACGAGGTGCGGTGCATCCATTGAGCCACCATGTACATGGCGGGAAACGCGGCCGTCCAACGTTGGTATTTCTCGAAGATGAGGGCCGATACGACTTCGGTCTCCTCGATGTAGTTGAAGCTAAGCCCCAGGTCCGTGAATTTCTTGTTCGGCGTGACCGACACCTCACCGCGGATCAGGAGTTGATCGAAGAACGAATTCGGATCCGTGTTGACGAGGTAGTTCGCGCCGATCGCGAGGACGTGTTCACGCTTCCAGTCGCGCGTGGCCCAGGCGCGGAAGGAGCCGAAGGAGCTGTGGAAGCCCTCGATCGTGCGCATGGCGTCGACGAAGGTCAGCTCCTGGCCGAAACCGAATATTTCGCGCGTGGCCCACTGGTCGGCGGGCCATTCGTCGACCACGACGCGCAGCGCCTTCATCGGGTCGAGCCGGCCGCGGCCTACGAGATGCCAGTACTCGGTCGAGTTCGCTGCGATCGGATCGGGCGCCAGCGGCGAACCGCATCTCCCGGTCTTCGATCCGGGAGCGGCAAGCGGCATGTTCGGTATAGCGCCTCCGAATAACGTGTTTACATCAGCTCTACCGTCGGCTAGAACCGTCAACGTCGGAAGGACCGCACCACCCGCAAGACCCACGAGTATGTTATTCGTGTCG
>JAYYZW010000120.1:0-3849 GCA_036339995.1 Pseudomonadota bacterium | reverse complement strand
ACGCGATTCGGATAAGGGCGGGGCGGCGGCCGCAAAGCTTCGCGACGAAGGCATCGACGCACATGGCCTGCAGCTGGATGTGGTCGATTCCGCCAGTATCGCTGCCGCGGTCGACACGGTTGCGAAGCAATTCGGCGTGCTCGACGTGCTGGTGAACAATGCTGGCACTTTCGTCGAGGAGTGGGGCACCTTGCCGAGCGCGGTGACCGTAGCCCAGATGCGCGAGACGTTCGAAACTAATTTCTTTGGCCCGCTCGAAATCCTGCGTGCGTTCATACCGCTCATGCGTAAGAGCAAAGCCGGGCGCGTGGTCAACATTTCCAGCGACATGGGCTCGCTCGCAAACATCAACAACCCGGAATCGATCGTCTACAACGTCATGGGTCCCGCCTACCAGGCGTCCAAGGTGGCCATCAACGCGCTCACCACCTTGTTCGCAAAGGAATTCAAGGACACGAACTTCAAGGTTAATTCGGCGTCGCCCGGTTGGTCCCGTACCGATATGGGTGGCGAGGAAGCGCCGCTCAGCCCTGCCGAGGGCGCGGATACGACCGTGTGGCTTGCGACCCTGCCGGATGACGGCCCCACCGGGGAATTCTTCAGCGCGACCCGCGAGCGCGGGGCAATGGAGTGGTAGCAAGTGCGCTTCGACATCAACATTTAGATAACAGGTGGTTTTACCATGACCCGATGCGGCGTCATCATCTTCGCGACCGACAAATCAATTCAGCCGATAGAACTGGCAAAGGCCGTCGAGGAGCGGGGGTTGGATTCACTTTTCGTGCCGGAGCACACTCACATTCCGACGAATTCGGTTTCGCCGTTCCTGCCTGGGGGCGAAATTCCCGAGCCTTATCGCCGAACTTATGATCCATTCGTCGTGCTGGCCGCGTGCGCGGCCGTCACTGAACGCATCTCGCTCGGAACCGGCATCTGCCTGGTGTCACAGCGGCATCCGATTACACTGGCGAAGGAAGTAGCGACCCTCGACAACATATCGAATGGGCGGTTCATATTCGGTATCGGCGCTGGCTGGAACAAGCCGGAAATCGAGAACCACGGCACCGCGTTCGAGAAGCGCTGGGCCGTATTGCGCGAACGAATCCTCGCCATGAAGACCATATGGACCGAAGACGAGGCCGAGTATCACGGCGAATTCGTGAACTTCGATCCCATTTGGTCCTATCCCAAGCCGGTGCAGACCGGCGGACCCCCGATCTGGATCGGCGCCAATTCTAAATACGTCGCCGATCGCGTAGCCGAGTTTGCCGACGGCTGGTTGCCGATCGGCGGACGTGCCGGCGGCGCGAACATCGACCAGGTTCGCGAAGCCTGCGAGAAGCGCGGGCGATCCTTCGGCGACATCACCCTGGCTTTGTTTTTTCCGCCGATGGACGAGGGCGAAGCCCGGGAGCAAATTGAACTCGGATACTCGGAACTCATTTTCAACCTGCCTTCCGAGGGCGCGGACAAGGTGTTGCCGGTGCTCGATGATATCGCGGCGCTTGCGGACAAGCTGCGTGGGTGAGCGTGAATGAAGACCACCCGTTCCACCGCCTGACGCCGGATTTCATTCTTGCGGCGGCCGAATCACGCGGATACGTTACCGACGGTCGGCTGCTCGCGCTCAACAGCTACGAAAACCGGGTCTACCAGATTGGAATCGAAGACGCGCAACCGTTGATTGCGAAGTTCTATCGCCCCGGACGCTGGACCGACGAACAGATCCGTGAAGAACACGCGTTTTGTTTTGAACTCGCCGCGCAGGACCTGCCGGTCGTCGCACCGCTCGGTGGCAGCCCTGTGGACAGCCTGCTTCACGTCGAAGAGTTCCCGATTGCCTTCTATCCGCGTCGGGGCGGTCGGGCGCCTGATTTGGACGACGACGAAAACCTGCGCACCATGGGACGCTATCTGGCGCGCATGCACACCGTCGGCGCCGGGCGTCCGTTCGAGTACCGGCCGGCCATTAACGTGGATTCATTCGGCACCGAGAGCGTCGCATACGTGAGTGGCAACTGCATACCCGATGATCTGCGCGCGGCCTACGAGAGCCTGACCGTCGATCTGCTACGCTTGTGCGATGAGCGATTTGCGATGTGTAAGGACGTGCGTATTCTGCGGGTGCATGGAGACTGCCACCATGGCAATGTCCTGTGGCGCGACGACGCACCGCATTTCGTTGATTTCGACGACGCGCGCATGGCGCCCGCGGTCCAGGATTTGTGGATGCTCTTGTCTGGACATCGCGACGAGCAACGCGCCCAGTTCAATACCATCCTCGAGGGCTACCATGAATTCGCGGATTTCGATCTGCATGAAATGGCATTGATCGAAGCGCTCAGGACCCTGCGCATGCTGCACTACGCAGCGTGGTTGGCGCGTCGCAGGGATGATCCGGCCTTTCCCCTAGCATTCCCGTGGTTCAACACGCAGGCGTACTGGGAGCGGCACGTACTGGAGCTGCGTGAACAGTTTGCCGAGCTATGCGAACCTCTCTGGTCGGGAGAGATGTTACATTGAATGGCGCGGCAGAAGCACGGTGAGGTATGCGGGCTAGTATCCATAAGCTCATCGGCTTAGGTACAGCGGTGGGGCTGGCCATTGCGGTGCTTGCACTTTTCGGCATCGGTATGTCGGGCGTTGACGACTCGCTCTTAATCCTCTTCTGGTGCGGTTGGGGCATGGTTAGCGCCGCGTTGCTAGCCGGGCTCTTCGTGATCGAGATGCCGTTACCGTTGGACGGCCCGCTCAAGGTAATTCGATTCGGAATCGCCGCGGTGATCCTCGGTTTTGCGATGGAATCCCTTTCCGATGCCTCAATGCGGCCACTGTGGGGGTTCGGAGTTGCGACGGTGTTTGTCGGGATCGGTTGGGCCCTGTGGTCGATCGGGGGCATGCGGGAATGAACCGACGGCCTAGTGCGGGACATCCACACAACTGTGGGCAAAAGCTTGCTGATTCTCATTGCCCGGGTTGACTGTTTTGCAGTCCGGCACTACTTTGCGCAAGGTGAAAACGACCGGGTCAAAAACGTAGGAGGCATCCATGTTCGCAGACAAAGTCTATGATTCAATAGCTGCACGTGAGATCCTCGGGCTACACAAATTTCTCGAAGACTGGTTAACAGGCCGCTGTGCGAACGAAGACGAAGTACGGTCGGCTCGGCCCTTATCCCGTTTCACCGACGATTTTCACATTACCCTGCCCGCAGGGACACTCGATTGGTAGTCGTGCGGCGGCGAGTTTTAAAGCGAGGAAATCTTAGATGATACCGGTTGGTTATTTCCCATGTACCCAGGATGCGCCGGATGGTAAGAATATCGCCGGGGTCATCGACGAACTCGTGGAGCAAGCGGAGCTATGTGAACAGGTGGGCTTCGATGGTTTCTTCTTTACCGAGCACCACCAACAGGACGACGGCTATCTGCCGTCCCCCGTACTTTTGGCCGGCATGATCGGCATGCGCACCCAGCGCATCAAGGTAGGCAGCTGCGTATTGCTCGCGCCGCTTTATCATCCCATTCGCCTGGCCGAGGACATCGCGGTGGTCGACCAGGCGACCAAGGGGCGCATGGTGGCGGCGCTGGGTATCGGCTACCAACCGCACGATTTCGATGCCTTCGGTGTTCCCATCAAGCAGCGCGCGCGGCGCACCGAAGAAACCGTCCAGATTCTCCGCCTGGCGTGGACGGGCCAAGCATTCAGCTATGACAGTAAATACCACACCATCGACAACGTGCGCGTCACGCCGCCCTCCTACCAGCAGCCGGGTCCGCCGATCTGGCTCGCGGGTTGGGTGCCCGCCGGCTTGGAGCGTGCGGGCCGTATGGGAGACGGCTGGATCGC
>JAYYZW010000119.1:0-72034 GCA_036339995.1 Pseudomonadota bacterium | reverse complement strand
CCATGTGTCACGGCGGGTTGCTCTTCTCTCTGGCCGATTCGGCGATGGCCTTCGCCAGCAATTCACACAATCAACAGCACCTTGCCCTGCACGCGAACATCGATTATTTACGTCCGGCAAAAGTCGGCGAAACCTTGACCGCTGAGGCTGTCGAGGGAAATCGCACGAAGCGAATGGGCATGTACGACGTCAGCATCGTCAACGAGGAAGGCGAGGCAGTCTGCCATTTTCGTGGGCGCACCTACGGGGTCGGTGGCGCCGTTATTCGCGACGGGGAGCCGTCCTGAGCCCGTGAGAGATACCGGCGGTGAACAACCGGGACAGAAATCTCACCAAAGCAAAGCGAAGCTGAAGCGTCGCTTGGCGCAGTGATCTTCCTCCGATAAAGCGGACATTAGTTTAAGCAGCAAGAATAAGCGCGTCCCCTTTCCCCTCGCCGTATTCCCTCGTGGCTAATCGACTACCGACTCGGTGTCTCGGCGTGCTATTGATGTCAGCACACCCGGCGCAGACACTAACAACCAAGCCGCCGCCAGGACGGGTACCGCGGCTGTAAAGGACACTTGATCGATATGGAGTTCGTCTCCTCCGGAGTGATATCGTCCTTGTTGGTATTTGCATTCGGTTCCATATCCCGGCACCTAACAGTTAATGTACGGGCAGAATTGCCTCGTTATGAACGAAAACACGGACCCTTTTCACGTGAACCCTTCCATCTGATCCCCGCTAATCTCCAGAAACTCTAGCGAACACACAACGCTAATAATAGGGGTCCTGCGCGACTGCCTCTAAGATGGCTTCAAAGCCGCTCGAGTCCGCTTTTGGCCGGTTGCTGCTGAAATCGTCACCTCGAAGTTCGGTCGGAATGCCTTCATTAGCGGACATCAATTCACGTGTTGGAACTGACCGAGCAAGTTTGAACTACGCTTTCAGTCTGTCAAATCGAGGCTGAGTTTTTACACGTCTGATCAGCCGTTCACACCCGTTTCAAGTCCTTCAGGATTCCTCGGAGGATTTCTTCATCTTCATCGGTCGCGACAGGAATGCCGAATTCGACGTTGGTCGCCAGCCCCCCGTAACGGTCCGCAAGCTTGCCGGCAATCGCATCGTAGGTGCCGACACACGCGTACCGGTGTAATACCTCGTCGGAAATGAAGGGCGGCATCTCCTCCCAGCGCTGTGCGCGGGATAAATGTTTAAGTTCATCGGCAAGCTCGCCGAGACCATGCAGCGCAAACGCCGCGCGGTAGGCCGGAGTCGAGGCGTAGAACGCGATACGCGCACGCACGTCGCGGATCCTGTTCGCGAGCGACGCCTCGTCGGGTGCAGTCGCGATCAAGGGCTTAATGCTGATCGCGAAGTCGTCCAGCGTACGGCCCGCCCGCGCCGCGCCCGTCCGCGCGGCCGGCAGCATCACTTCTCGAATGTAATCCGCGGTACACACCGGATGCGGGCGCAGCCCATCGGCAATTTCACCCGCGACCCGACACATGTAAGTGTTGACGGCCGCAAGGTGGACCGGGATCTTCGGGTGCGCGATAGGTCCCGGATCGAACAGCGGTACGTTCAGGCTGATTTCATAATGCTCGCCGTGAAACGCGGGCTGTTCACCATTCTGCCAGGCGTGCCAGATAGCGTGCACGGCCTGCACGTATTCCCGCATCCAGGGGCCAGGGGCGGACCATTTGATCCCGTAGCGGCGTTCGATGTGGGCCTTGACTTGCGTACCGAGCCCTAGAACGAAACGTCCGCGCGAAAGCTTCTGCAGAGTCCAAGCGCTCATCGCGGTGACGGCGGGGCTGCGGGGAAACGCGATTGCAACTGCGCTACCGATGCCGAGACGAGTCGTCGCCTGGGCGGCCAGCGCCGTTAGCACATAGGGGTCATGCTTGGTTTCCTCGAACATCACGATGTCGTAGCCGAGCGACTCCACCAAACGCGCGTCCTCGGCAAGGCGCGAAATTTCGAACGGCGTGCCGGGCTCCCGTAACCCGGGATCGAGCTTGCCGAGGGGCAGAAGAGTTTCGAGTTTCACAACAGAGCTTTCTTCGTCGCTTGGCTGGACTGCCGTTCCGAATTTTGAGGCCGGTTCCGTTTCGCCCGCTTGCGGGCGATTTGGCGGGCAAATCGATACACTAGTATGGCGTATCGATTTCCGGCCCTGTCCCTGTCACTCTACACAATAAAAGGCGGAACGCGTCATGAAACACCTCCCTTTTGCCCTGGTAGTGACCCTCGCCCTATTCATTCAAATCGCGCCCGCTCAGGAAGAAGAACTCACCTCCGAACAACAGGCGTATTTGGCGCAGGCCGAGGCCTTATGGAATTCGCTCGATCAACAGCAGGGCGAAATAGCCCTGCCCAACGGTTCCGCATCTCCCGACGTCCACCGCTTGCGTCCAGTGGGCTAATTTCCAGGACGCCTCCGCTTCCAATCAAGCGATTATGCGGTGGGCAACGCGTTCAATTCATCCAGAAATATTTTTCCATAGCGTTCGAGTTTCGCCTGACCGATCCCGCTCACGTCGAGCATGGCTTCGAGAGTCGCCGGACGCACGACGATTAGTTCGCGCAATGTGCGGTCGTGAAAAATGACGTAAGGCGGCACGCTTTGTTCATCCGCCACGCGCTTGCGGCACGCGCGCAAGCGCTCCCACAGATCGGGATCGACATCGCTGATGTCAATTTTCGACTTCCTACGGCGCGGCGCGCGTGATTCAGCAAGGTCTTCGCGCAAACGCAGATCGACCTCACCGCGCAGTATAGGGCGCGCGTCCGCGCCGAGTTTCAGCGCACCGAAACGCTCTATGTCCGCATACACTGCACCCTGCACCATTAGCTGGCGCAGCACCGAGCGCCAGTGATTGACGCTTTGTTCGCTGCCGATACCGTAGGTGCTTAACGAAGCATGGCCATGCGCGTGCACTTTATCCGTATCGGCTCCTCGCAGGACGTCGATCACATGCGCCGCGCCGAAACGCTGCCCCGTGCGAAAAATGCACGACAGGAGCTTCTGCGCCGCCTCGGTCGCATCCCAGGTAACGGGCGGCTCCAGGCAGTTGTCACAGTTACCGCAGGGCGCGGCCAGATCGTCACCGAAATATTCCAGGAGCGGGCGGCGCCGGCACTCCGTCGCTTCACACCAGCCGAGCAAGGCATCGAGTTTGTGACGTTCGATCCGTTTGTGATCCTCATCCGCCTCGGACTGGTCGAGCATCTGGCGCAGACGCACGACGTCCTGCAATCCGTAGACCATCCAGGCGTCGGCGGGTTCATCGTCGCGACCGGCCCTTCCGGTTTCCTGGTAGTAGGCCTCGACGCTCTTGGGCAGATCGAGATGGGCGACGAAGCGAACGTCGGGTTTGTCGATGCCCATGCCGAAGGCGATCGTGGCGACCATGATCACGCCGTCTTCGTTGAGAAAGCGATGTTGATTGTCGCTGCGCACCTCGGACGGGAGGCCGGCGTGGTAAGGCAAGGCTTGGTGCCCCTGCCCGGCCAGCCACGTGGCCGTATCCTCCACCTTGCGCCGCGACATGCAGTAGATGATCCCCGCCTGCCCACGCCGCGTGGTCAGGAACTTTTCCAGTTGCTGGCGCGCATTGCCGCGGGCGCGCACGGTGTAACAGATGTTCGGCCGATCGAATCCGCCGATGAACCAGCGCGGATCCCGCAACGCGAGCCGCTCGGCGATATCCGCGCGGGTGCGTTCGTCGGCGGTCGCGGTCAGGGCCATGCGCGGCACACCGGGAAAATCCTCACCGAGCTGGTGCAGTTCGAGATAATCGTGACGGAAATCGTGTCCCCACTGCGACACGCAATGCGCCTCGTCGATCGCGATCAAGCTGATGGCACACTGCTTGAGCATGGCGAGCGTGTCTTGTTGCAGTAAGCGTTCCGGCGCGAGGTAAATCAGTTTGAGCGTACCGGCCTGAAGCCGCTCGATAGCGTCGCGCTGCGCGACGCCACTCATCGCGGAATTGAGACTCGCTGCAGCAAGCCCGAGCTGGTCCAGACTCGTGACCTGATCCTGCATCAAGGCGATCAGGGGGGAGACCACGACGGTACAGCCGCCGTTGATCAAGGGCGGGATCTGATAGCAAATCGATTTACCGCCGCCGGTCGGCATGAGTACGACGCTGTCGCGGCCTGCGAGTGCGGTTTCGATCGCATCGAGTTGCCGCGCGCGAAAAGCGTCGTAGCCGAAAACTTCCTTGAGCGCCTGGTGGGCGGGATCGGTCAAAGGGTCGCACCTGAACGCATCCTTGCTGTCTGCCATCGAATCATCCTTTTCGATTGGTTCGGCAATTATTGTAGCGCATTCGTTTCGCCCGGAAGCGACTATGTTTTAATTGAGCTTGAGAAATCTACAGAGCAAGGAGTCATCGAATGCAGCGCCTGCAGGATAAAGTCGCGATCATCACGGGCGGCAGCGGCGGGATCGGCCGTGCAAGCGCCGCGCTCTTCGCGGCCGAGGGCGCCAAAGTCGTGCTCGTCGACCTCGATCAGAGCGCACTCGACGCCACGGTTGCTGAAATTGGCGAAGAAAACGCGAGCGCCATCGCGGCTGATGTCAGCGACCCGGCGCAGGTCGAATCCTACGTCGAGGCCACGCTCGAGCGTCACGGCCAGGTCGACGTCTTTTTCAATAATGCGGGGATAGAAGGCGCCGTCGCAACGATCATCGAATATCCCATCGAAATGTTCGATCGCGTCATGGCGGTCAACGTTCGCGGGGTGTGGCTGGGATTGAAGTACGTCATACCGGCCATGGCGAAAGGCGGCGGCGGCAGCATCATCATTACTTCGTCGATGGGCGGGTTGCGCGGCATGTCGCGGGTATCGCCTTACATCGCCTCGAAGCACGCGGTGGTCGGCATCATGCGTTCGGCCGCGCTCGAATGCGCCAAGAGCGGAATCCGCGTCAACACCATCAACCCGGGCCCGATCCAGACCCGCATGATCGATTCCATCGAGGAAGGTTACGCCCCCGGCGCCCACGACAGCGTCAAGCAAAAGATGCAAAGCTCGGTGCCGATGCGACGCTACGGTGAAGCCGACGAGGTCGCCAAGCTCGCACTCTTTCTCGCGAGCGACGAAAGCAGCTATTGCTCAGGCACCACGTTCTCGGTAGACGGCGGCATGTCCGCCAGTTAATGAATCCCATGGGCGAGATCGTTTCTCTCAAGAAGGCACGGCAAAAAAGGAAGTCGAAGGGGAAGACGCTTTGTAAAAGCGGTTTTCACAAATGGGCCATCGACCAGAAAAAGCAGTTCGATGTGAAGAAGGGACGGCTGGTGACGATCAAGCGGTGTGAGCGCTGTGGTGCAACGAAGACGACATTCGATTGATCGCCCCAGCCAACTCTATTCGCCCGCAAGCGAGCTCCTGCGGAGTCTCTCGGAAGCGCGGTAGGAACCCGCTTGCGGGCCAATTCCTTCCTTGATCAACATGCACGCTCTAAGCTGCCAGCATCAAAACGAAGCGGGCGCCAAATTCTGCGAAGAATGTGGGTCGAAACGCACTCGCACGTGTGAAGGCTGCGGCGAAACAGCTATTTTTTAGAACCGGTCAAGGGGGACATTATGCGGCGGCCGCACAACACCATGTTCAATCGCAACGCTTTCAAGCTCGGGATCTTTTCCCCGAACTGCTCGGGCGGTATGGCGGTCACCACGGTGCCCGAGCGCTGGGACGCGAGTTGGGAGAACAATCTCGCGCTCGTGCGAACGGCCGACGCGGCGGGGATCGAGTTTATCCTGCCGATCGCGCGCTGGACCGGTTACGGCGGCGATACCGATTTTCAGGGCGACTCCCTCGAAACCGTCACATGGGCGACCGGCCTGCTTGCGCAAACCAAGCGCATCACGGTATTCGCGACCGCGCACACGGCGTTTATCCATCCGCTAGTCGCAGCGAAGCAGTTCGCAACGGCCGATCACATCGCGGCGGGGCGGTTCGGCCTCAACATCGTGTGCGGCTGGAACCAGCCCGAGTACGAGATGTTCGGCCTCAAGCTGCCCGCCGGTCACGACGTCCGCTACCGCTATGGGCAGGAATGGTGGGACGTGATCCGCAGGGCGTGGCAGGGCGGCGATTTCGATTGGAATGGCGAGTTTTTCAGCATTCGCCGCGGACGCTGCACCCCGCAACCGACCGGCGACACCCTGCCGCCGATCATGAACGCCGGCTCTTCGGACGAAGGCCGCGATTTCGCCGCGAAGAACTGCGACTTTCTGTTCACGGTGATGGTCGATCCGGACTCGGGTGCGGAGGTCGTCAAACAAATGCATACGGTCGCCCGAACACGCTACCAGCGCGAACTCGGCGTGTTCACAACCACCTATGTCGTGTGCCGGCCGACGCGGGCCGAGGCGGAGGATTATCACCAACATTACGCCGTAGACTGCGCCGATCACGAGGCGGTCGAGCGACTGATGACCTTGCAGGGACTGTACGCGCAGTCTTTCCCGAAAGAGATGATCGAGTCCTTACGCGTACAGTTCGCCGGCGGCCACGGCGTGTTTCCGCTGATAGGGGATCCGGATGGCGTCGCCGACGGGCTCGAACGGATCGCGAGCGTCGGATTCGCGGGCGCCACGGTGGCTTTCGTGAATTACGCCGACGAACTCCCCTACTTCGTGGACGAAGTCCTGCCACGGCTCGAACGGAAAGGACTGCGCCTGCCTGTCAACACCGCCTGAGCCGTTCCGATTTCCGCCGATAAATTACGCGACGCGACCTAAAATAAATGCGGGTTATGCGAACGAAAACTGGATATAATTACAGTGTTTCTGTTGGAGCGAAATACGCCATGGAAGACTGCGCCACCCTCGCCAATGCCCCCCCAGTTCCATCCCGAGCGATCCCTCGACGACGTCCTGGAGGACTCGGCCCAGATCCATACTGCCTTGGGTGACCGGGAGGGCGCACTCGCGACACTCGAGAAAACACAATCACTGATCGACCGAACGCGTGCGATCGTCGTTCAGCCGTCCCTGCGTGAGCGCTGCGCCGAATTCGCGCGTTCAGTCATCCGTCGGCGGGCGGATTCGCAGGTGGGTGAAAATCGTTCAAAGTCCTTTGAGGTAAGTTTGGTAGGCGGCCTCGTCCATAAAGTCATCAAGCGCATCGGGATCATCCGCCGTGATCCGCAGCAGCCAACCGTCACCCATGGGGTCGGCGTTGACGATTTCGGGTTCGTCCGTCAGGCGATCGTTCACCGATCGCACCGTGCCCGCGAACGGTATGTTGATCTCGCCGACGGCCTTGACGGATTCGATCACGGCTAGGTTCGCGCCGTTTTCGAAGCGGGCATCGACGTCCGGCAATTCTACATAGACGATGTCGCCCAGTTGCTCCTGGGCGTAATCGCTGATGCCTAGGCAGACGACGCCATCGTCCTCGGCACGCAGCCACTCGTGCGCGGTAGTGAATTTGAGTGTGCTCATGTGAAATTCTTCAATCTCTGTGATAGCGGTACGGGACGAACGGCAAGCTTGCGACTTCGATCCCATGGATCCGATCTCGGATCGACACTTTGAGCAGCGAATCCGCGTTTGCGATCCTAGTGTCGACATAGCCTATGGCGACCGGGTGTCCAGCCGTCGGCCCGAAGCTGCCGGAGCTTATTCTACCCACTTCGTGCCCGGCATCGTTCAACAACACCATGCCACCGCGCAAAGGGATGCGGCCCTGAGGACGAAGGCCGACGCGTACGCGCGAGGTGCCGGCCTCCAGCTGACGCAGAATGATTTCGGCGCCGGGAAAGGCGGGGACCGCAGCTGGTGCGCGGTGTTTCTTCGCGACTATCCAACCGAGGCCTGCTTCGATCGGCGTGGTGCCGGCATCGATGTCGGTTCCCGAAAGGCACAGACCCGCTTTGAGCCTGAGCGAATCGCGCGCGCCGAGTCCGGCCACTAGAACACGGGGGTGTTCGAGCAACAAGCGGGCGAGCCGCTCGGCATCACCCGCTGCGACTGAGATTTCGAAGCCGTTCTCGCCAGTGTAACCGGAGCGGTTGACCAGGCAGGCGAGGTCGCACTCGGCGTCCGTCATGAATTTCAATGCCTGCGTTTGCGGACTGTGCGCCGACAATACCTCGACCGCTGCCGGACCCTGCAAGGCGAGCAGGGCACGGTCGGGGTAGCGTTCGAGGCCGCACTCACCCTTGAGTCCGTCCTCGAGATAGGTGAAAACCCGCTCCTTGAAAGCGGCGTTGACGACCATGAACAGGCCGTCCGGCACGCGCGTCACCATCAGGTCGTCGATGATGCCGCCGGCTTCGTCGGTCAATACCGTATAGCGCTGCTGGGGGTCCGCGAACTGCGATCTGCCCCATGTGGGAGACGTCAAAAAGCCCCGCGTGTTCACGTGTGTGGACGTGTTCGGCCACGATGCCCGGGGCGTATTGCAGAGGCATCTCATAGCCCGCGAATTCAACGAGCTTGGCGCCCAATTCCACGTGCAGTGCGAAAAGTGCGGTCTGTTCGAGTTCCGGGGCCGGGGTATGGTCGCTGGACACGATAAAACTATCGCAAATCGGCGCCGGTGGCGCTACCGTATCGTCCGCTCGAATCCGTCGATCTCAACAACTGAGGCAGACAAGCCCGGAGAATACTCACGTGACCCTGCGTATCATCGGCGCCGGCATCGGCCGTACCGGCACGACCTCACTCAAAGTAGCGCTCGAGAAGCTGCTTGGTGCGCCGTGTTATCACATGCACGAGGTCATATCGCGTCCGCAGGATGTGCCGCTGTGGCACGCCGCGGCCGAGGGCCGTATGCCCGACTGGCATGCCCTGTTCGACGGTTACGCGGCCGCGGTCGATTGGCCGGCCTCATCCTTTTGGCCGGAAATTCATGCCGCGTTTCCGGATGCCAAGATCATTCTCTCAGAGCGAGATTCTGAAGCCTGGTGGCGAAGCATGTCAAACACGATCGTTCCCGCAACCTTGAGTGCGGACAACGACTGGCGCCGAATGATCGATGCGTTGTTCAAAAGCCGGTTCATCAGCGCTATCGAGGACAAGAACGCCTGCATCGCTGCCTACGAAGCGAACAATGTGAGAGTGCGCGCGACCGCGCCGGCTTCGCACCTAGTCACGTGGCGGGCCGAACAAGGCTGGGGGCCGATCTGCGCGGCGCTCGACCTGCTGGTGCCCGACGAACCCTTCCCACATGTGAATACGACTTCGGATTTCAAGGAATGGCAATCGCAGCGTAATCAGCCGCCGAAATCAGCCGGTGATCAATGAACCCCTACGATCCTTCGATCACCATCCCGGTAGGCGTGGGCAACGCTTGAATTCATGAACGAATGCCATCCCGGACAGCGCTGGATCAGTAATACCGAGCCCGAGCTCGGCCTCGGTATCGTGTTCGAGGTGCAGAACCGGCACGTCGTAATGACTTTCCCAGCGAGCGAGGAACGCCGGACCTATGCCCTGGATAATGCTCCCTTGACGCGCGTTCAGTACCGCGCGGCCGACCGGATCCGCAGCGAGGACGGTGCGGAGTTCATCGTTGAGTCCGTCGAGGAAATCGAAGGTTGCTTCGTCTACCAGAGCATCGACGCGCGCGGCCGGGCGCTCAGCGTGCACGAGATCGATCTGGACAGCTTCGTGCAGTTCAACCGTCCGCTAGACCGGTTGATTACCGGGCAAGTCGACAAAACGAGCCGATTCCGGCTGCGCAGCGATACGTTAGGCCATCAACACCGCCACCGGGTTTCTCCCGTGTTCGGCCTGGTCGGACCGTGCGTCCAACTGCTGGGGCATCAACTCTATATCGCCGACGAAGTATCCGGCCGTCATGCGCCGCGCGTTCTTCTGGCCGATGAAGTGGGGCTCGGCAAAACCATCGAGGCCGGGCTGATCCTGCACCGGCTCCTGTTGAGCGGACGCGCCCAACGGGCACTCATCGTGGTGCCGGCGAATCTGGTCCATCAATGGCTGATCGAGATGCTGCGTCGCTTCAACTTAAGATTTTCCATCCTCGACGAGGAGATCTGCGAGGAGTTGGTAGCCTCGGGCGAGCCCAATCCCTTCGAATCCGCACAACTCGTTCTGACCAGTCTCGCCTTTCTGGTCGACCATCCGGAAAGACACGAGCAAGCCTGCGCCGCCGATTGGGACTTGTTGATCGTCGACGAAGCCCACCATCTCCAATGGACGCCGGAAAATACCACGCCGGCTTACGATCGCATCGAGCGACTTGCCACGGCGGCTCCAGGCCTGCTGCTGCTGACGGCCACGCCCGAACAACTCGGCGTAGAGGGGCATTTTGCGCGTCTGCGCCTACTCGACGGTAACCGCTATCACGATTTGGCGAGGTTTCTTGACGAAGAGCGGCGCTACGGAGAAGTCAACGCCCTGGTCGAACAGCTTACCGATTCGCGCGATCTAATCGACCCTGATCTGGAAGCGGCCGCCGCAGACTACATCGGGACCGACCGCATCGCCGCTTTGCGCTCGGAGTATCTAGCACGCCCGGCGCACGAGTTCATGGATCGAATCGTCGCGGAATTACTCGAACACCACGGCACAGGACGCGTTCTGTTCCGCAACTGCCGGGACAACATTAGCGGGTTTCCGGAACGGCGTCTTCACGCCCACGAACTCGAACCGCCCGCAGAATATCTGGAAGCGGACACCAGCGTGCCCGCGGTGGCACGGCTAACGCCAGAGACTCTCCTCGGAGACGAATGGTTGAGCTTCGATCCGCGCGTCGAATGGCTGGCGCAATGGCTGACGTCTCACCGCACCGAGAAAGTCCTGGTGATCTGCGTTTACGCCGATACTGCGCAGACCTTGGAGGCTCACCTGCGTTCCCGGAAAGGGCTGCGTTCGGCTGTTTTCCACGAAGGGATGGAACTCGTCTCGCGCGATCGCGCCGCAGCCTACTTCGCCGACCAGCAAGACGATGCGCAGGCGCTATTCTGTTCGGAGATCGGTAGCGAAGGTCGCAATTTCCAGTTCGCGCGGCACCTGGTGCTGTTCGATTTACCGCCCGACCCGGATCTCCTCGAGCAGCGGATCGGGCGCCTCGACCGCATCGGCCAAAACCACACGGTCGAAATTCACATACCCTGGTTCCGTGGCACGGCACAGGCCGTGCTATTCCGCTGGCTGCACGACGGCCTTGACGCCTTTGTTCACATCTGCCCTGCAGGGCCAGCTCTCATCGCTGAATTCTCGGAAGCGCTCGAATATTGCATGACGCATCCAGAAGACGAAACCACATTGGCGCGTCTCGTCGAGGCCACGCGGGCGCGGGCACTGGAATTGACCGAAATACTGAAGCGTGGCCGCGACCGCTTGCTCGAACGCAATTCATTCGACCGTAGACGGGCGGACGATATCGTCAGTGCCATCGGCACCGCTGAACGTGCCGACGAACTGCGCACCTGGCTCGACGACGTATTCAACGAATTCGGCGTCGAGCACGAAGACAATGATGAGACCAGCCTCGTCGTGCATCCCGGCGATCACATGAGCTGCCATGAATTTCCCGGACTTCCCGAGGGCGGACTGACGGTCACCTTCGATCGCACCCAGGCCCAGTCGCGAGACGACATGCATTTCCTGACCTGGGAACATCCCATGGTGACCGGCGCCGTCGACATGATACTGGGCAGCGAATTTGGAAACGCCAGTTTTGGCGTGGTCAAGGCACCGGGCTTGAATCCCGGTACCCTATTGATCGAAGCCCTGTTCGTGATCGTCTGTCCCGCTCCGCGCGGGCTACAGGTCGAACGATTCCTGCCGCAATCTTCGCTTCGATTGCTGATCGATGCCGCGGGCGAAGACGCAACAGACCGTTTTCCAGCAGCCTGGTTCAACGAGCATGTGCGAGATGTACCGCCGTCTACGGCGCAGAAAGTGATCGCGAAGACACGCGATCTAATCGGTGAACTCCTCGACCATGCCGCGCACCTGGCAGAGGTCGCGCAGGAGGGGATCGTCGAGCAGGCAAGCACGGCGATGAAGGAGCTCGTGCAGGCTGAAATCGATCGCCTGCGGAGTCTGGCCAAGGTGAATCCGAACGTACGTGAGGAAGAAATCGCCCATTTCGAGACGAGCATGCAGAATCTCGAACGCTATCTGCGTGCGGCCCAGTTGAAACTCGACGCGATACGGGTAGTGATCGCGACCTGAGCCGGTCACAATCGCCAGCAGAAGGCGGACTCGGAATGCTCACTATGGAAAAAAACCGCAACGAACACGGACCGCGCGTGCTCGACGGCGTACGCGTACTCGATTTCACCGCAGTGATCGCGGGCTCCTACTGCACGCGCCTGATGGCGGACCTCGGTGCCGAAGTTGTCAAAATTGAAGCGCCCGAGGGTGAGATCCTCCGTACGGCGGGGCCCATGCGCGGCGACGTCAGCGCGCTTTTCAGTGCAGTGAACAGCGGCAAGCTCTGCGTGTCGATGGATCTCAAACGGTCCGAGGCGGTAGATCTTTGCAAGCGCCTGCTCGCAACTCACGACATAGTCATCGAAAATTACAGCCCGGGCGTCATGCGGCGTCTGGGCCTCGATTACGAAACCCTCAAATCGGTCAATCCACGACTCATCATGTGCTCGATATCGGGATACGGTCAGACCGGGCCCGAAGCGTCGCGTCCCGCCTACGCGCCTATCGTGCAGGCGACGAGCGGTTACGATTTCGTCACGCAGCGGGCCCAACCCGGACACACGCGACCGCTGAACATGGGCCTGCCAGTGGGTGATACGAGTGCCTCGTTGCAGGCCTTTGGCGCCATCATGGCGGCCCTTTATTACCGCGCCAACTCAGGAACAGGGCAGTACATCGACATCGCGATGCAAGACACCCTGCTGGCGACGATGCACAAGGACTTTCAAAGCGCCTTCAACGGCGAAATGAACGATCGGCATTACGGCCCGCTCGAAACCCGCGACGGCTTCGTCATGGTGATACCGCTCAACCAGCACCATTTCGTCGACCTCATGAATTGCGTAGGGCGCCCCGATTTGATCGGAGATCCCCGCTTCACCACGACCACCGCCCGCATATACAACTACGATTTTCTGCAGGACGAAATCGAATCCTGGACGCGCACGAAGACCTCGACCGAAGCGATGGAAGCCTTCGAGGCGCGCCGGCTTCCGTGCGCAACTTATCGCGGGATAGGCGACCTGGACGGCGATCCGCAACTGGTCCATCGCGGCATGCTGACCGAAGTAAATGACGCGGCCGGACCGCTTAAGGTGCCGAACTCGCCGTTTCTGTTTTCCGACACCCATGCCGTCGTCGGTGCTGCGGTTGCACGTATCGGCGAACACAATTACGACGTGCTGAGCGACCACCTGGGCATGACGACAGAAGAAATCGCGGCGCTGGAAAAATCCGGGGTGATCGGCCCTGCACCGTAGCAGCCTGTCGGACTTAGGGAATCGTAGCGAGGCGGTTGGGAGAGCGAGTCCAGATGTGTCATGGTTTGAGGCGAATAGTGGGACTATTTAACGAGAACCATCGCGCATCTGGACCGCTATCCCAACGCCGCAGTAGATTCTCCCTAAGTCCGACAAGCGGCTAGCCGTAACACGGTGCTCGTTAGAAATGTTAATCAGGCCTTATAGCCCACCGGATTTTGACGAGGTATTAAGGATCATCAACGACGCTGCGGTCGCCTACAAGGGCGTCATACCGCCGGATCGATGGCACGAACCGTATATGCCGAGACAGGAACTCGAAAGGGAAATCGCGCAACGGGTCGAATTCTGGCTGGCCGGCGACGCGACCGCGATCGTGGGCGTAATGGGCATTCAGGTTCTCGGGGACCTCGCCTTGATTCGCCACGCTTATGTCGCGCCGAGCCGGCAGCACGCCGGCATCGGCCGTGCGCTGCTAGCGCATGTTCGATCGACTTGCAGCAAGCCGTTGTTGGTCGGGACCTGGGCAGCCGCGAACTGGGCCATCGCTTTCTACGAAGGTCATGGTTTCGTACCCGTATCCTATGCTGACAAGGAACGCTTGCTCCGTGAATACTGGAACATCCCCGAGCGTCAGATCGAAACCTCGGTGGTGCTCGCCGATCGACGGTGGATAAATCGAAACCAAACGGGGTGACGGCACTGCGTTTCCGTTCGATGCGACCGGTCGCCTGTTCGGATATAGTAGGTGCGCCCAGAACGAAATCCCCGAGGGAGGAAATTCGAATTGAGCGAGTACGCCGGTATCATGACCGGAGCGCTCTCAGAGCGCCCCAAGCATATTCTGACGACCTATCGACGCATCGCCATGGTCGGCGTTTCGGCCAGCCCGACGCGCGCCAGCTACCGCGCGATGGTGCACATGTTGAGCAAGGGCTACACCGTGTACCCCATCAACCCGCGCTACGAGGAAATCCAGGGCGTACGCTGCTATGACTCGCTGCTCGAGCTCGACCAGCCGGTCGACATCGTCGACATATTCCGGCGCGGCGACACCGTCATGCCCTTGGTCGACGAGGCCAAACAAATTGGCGCCAAGGTGTTCTGGATGCAGATCGGGGTGATCAACGACGAAGCCGCCGCCGCCGCCGCAAAGGCCGGCATGGAAGTCATCATGGATCGCTGCGTGAAGATCGAGCAGTGCCGCTTCTTCGGCAAGAAGGACTACGGGCTGGACGTCGTCGGACTGAACACGGGCGTACTCAGCGCTAACCGCGTCGACTGTCACTTCAAGTTCAATTAATCCGCGCACCGACCGCGCCCGGACCAGGATACACCCGGAGGCCCACCATGCCCGAGAAATTTGATTTCGGCTTCAACACCCAGATGCTGCATGCGGGTCAGGTACCGGATCCGACCACCGGCGCGCGCGCCATGCCGATCTACCAGACCAGTTCCTATGTATTCGAGGATACCGATCATGCCGCGCATCTGTTCGCGCTCAACAAATTCGGTAATATTTACTCGCGTATTTCAAACCCGACGACCGCGGCATTCGAGGAACGCCTGGCCGCGCTCGAGGGCGGCGTCGGCGCGCTGGCCTGCGCCTCGGGTCAGGCCGGCCAGCTCACCGCGATAGCGACCCTGCTGCAGGCCGGCGACGAGATGGTATCGTCGAACACACTCTACGGCGGCACCTACAACCAGTTCGCGCTGACGTTCAAACGCTTCGGCATCAAGGTGCACTTCGTCGATGCTGCCGATCCGGATAGCTTCCGCCGCGCCATTACGCCGAAAACCAAGCTCTGCTACGGCGAGATCATCGGCAATCCGAAATCTGATATTTTCGACATCGAAGCGGTGGCGAAAATCGCCCACGACCACGAGATTCCGCTCATCATCGACAACACTTTCGCGACGCCCTACCTCTGCCGGCCGTTCGAACACGGTGCCGACATCATCGTGCATTCCGCTACCAAGTTCATCGGCGGCCACGGCACGAGCATCGGCGGCATCATCGTCGACGGCGGCACCTTTCCCTGGGACAACGGCACCTTTCCGGAGATGGTCGAGCCCTCGCCGGGCTATCACGGGATGCGTTACTGGGAGACCTTCGGTAACTTCGCGTTCATCCTGAAAGCGCGGGTCGAGATCATGCGCGACCTCGGCGCCTGCATGAGCCCTTTTAATGCATTCCTGTTTCTCCAGGGCCTGGAAACCCTGTCGATGCGCATGGAGCGCCACGTTCAGAATGGCCAGGCCGTTGCAGAATGGCTGAACGATCATCCGCACGTGCCGTGGGTGAACTACGCCGGCCTCGCGGACAACCCCTTCCACGAACGCTCGAAAAAATACCTGCCCAAGGGGCCGGGGTCGATATTTACCTTCGGGATCGAGGGCGGGCGCGATGCAGGCCGGAATTTCATCAATGCGCTGAAGCTCCATTCACACCTGGCGAACGTCGGCGACGCCAAAAGCCTCGTCATCCACCCCGGAAGCACCACCCACCAGCAGCTCAGCGACGAAGAACAGTTGGAAGCGGGGATCAGCCCCGACATGATTCGGATTTCAGTCGGGCTGGAAGACCTCGACGACATTCTGTGGGATCTCGATCAGGCGCTGAGGGCGTCGTAAACGGGAGCGGCAGTGCGCGAGGCCAGCACCGGCTAGATCACCGCGGGTGCACAGGAGCTTAGGCATGGCCAGAGTCGCAATCATTAAGCCGGAAAGCGTCGATGCCCCCCAGATCCGCGAGATATTCGAGTGGGTCACGCGGATGGAAGGCGCCGTACCGAATCATTTCTACGTCGAGATGAATTTTCCGGAGTTTTTCAAAGCGAAACTCGGGGCGACCAAGGCGCTGTGGGAATTCGGTGAACTGTCGATGCCCGAGATCCAGCACGTCGGCATCCTAGTATCAAAGGCGAACGGCTGCGCGTACTGCACCGCGGCCTTTTGCACGATTCTCAATTACGGCCTCGGCGCAGCCGAGGAGGAGGTCGCGCGAGTGGTAAGCGACGGGATTGACGGCGTGGACGACCCGCGTCTGAAGGTCATTGTTGATTTCGCACTCAAGGTCAACACCGATGCCAGGTCCGTAACCGACACCGATACGGACGCATTGCGTGAGGTCGGTCTAAGCGACAAGGGCATTGTTCAGGTCGTGCACCTGGTGAGCGATTTTGCGGCCTACAATCGCCTCAATCTCGCGCTAGACACTGATTACGATTACCGTGACGTTTGGCGTTCACTGGCGTTCGGCTGGGAGCAAAAGCCGGTGATCGCGGCGGGTGACAATCGGCGAGGCGTAAGAGGATAAACACATGAACCAGAAAGCTGACACGATTTCAGATCCGCTGCCCTACATCGAGCGAGTGAAAATTCAGGCTGAAATACTGCTGCCCTTATACCGGCGCCTTAAAGACGAAATCGGCCCGGACCGGGCGCGCGAACTGCTCTCCGTAGCAGTCAATGAATTCGCCACGGAATTCGGTCGCTCGATCGGCCGCAACGAGGGCTCGAATTCCCTCGAAAAGCTGCGTAAGGCCGTACCGATGTTTACCGCGGGCGACGCCATCGAGATCGAGCCGGTGGAGGAGTCCGATACCGTGATGGCGTTCAATGTACGGCGCTGTCGGTATGCGGAGCTATTTCGCAAACTCGGTGATCGGGAGTTCGGGCGGCTCATGGTTTGCGGCATCGACCCGCCCATGACTGCCGGCATAGGCTCCGATCTCAAACTCGAACGCACGCAGACAATGATGGAAGGTGCGGATCACTGCGATTTTCGCTGGACGCGGGATGCGGACGAGGCTTGACGATTTCGGCATCGAACGTGATCAAAAATTTGATCTATCTGTGCTGCGCCGCGCTGACGGGCTGCCTGCTGAATACCAGCCAATCACGCATGACCGCGGAGCATGCGGCGAGGATCACCAAGGTCGGCGTGCTGTCGCTGGTCAACCGGCAACCCTACATAAGTTACCTGTCGATATCAGCCATGGAAAGCAAGTTCTCCAGCACCGTGCTGGAAGGCTGGGACGCTGACGCCCTCGTCTATGAAAAAGTCGGCGCCCGGTTGCGCAGGAAAGGGTTCGAGGTGATTCGGATCCGCCGGGACGACAGCTCGTTTGGTATTGCCGAATCCAAATGGGGTTACCGCGATACCGGTGAGATTCACGAACGCGTTTACCAGGCGGGCGCCGCAAAAGGCCTCGATATGGTGGTGGTAGTCTATCCGGACATCGCGCAAGACTACGTCACCCATACCAACCAGAACATTCGCGGTTACGGCTTCCAGAAAGCCTTCGATACGGGCGTATTCGCCTATGCCGCCATCGCAATCGAAGCCATTGACGTGAAAAGGCAATTCGTTGTCGGCAGAGCGGGCGGACGGCAGGTCGCTCCGCTCACGGAGTCGGTGTGGCGGCCTCGATACGAAACCGGCTCTGGCGTGCAGGCAATTAGAGAATCGCATCGCACGACGATATTCGATTCCTTGTCGGTCTTGTTGACGAACGCAATAGGGATCGCCGCTCAGGAATCTGGAATCTGAGGAACCTCTGAATAAGTCATGGTGCGTCTGAATTGTTCATGAACAGTGCAGATCGAGGCACGAACCGCAGGCAATAGCGAGGACTATTGGCAAGGTTCGTAACGTAAGGCTCCGCAATTTCACGGGCAAGGCAGATGTGCCGTAACTTATTCAGAGGTTCCCTAAGCTCACGCAGTAGCTCCCGGTCGCTGCGCAAGCTTCACCTCGATCAGGCACGGCCCCTGCGTTTGCATGGCTTCGCCAAACTGCTGATGGAATTCTGCGACCGTCGCCGCGCGGTTCGCGGGCATTTGCATGCCCCGGGCGATGCTCACCCAATCGATGTCCGGGTTTGACAGGTCGAGCATGGATAGCGTCTTCGGCGTGGGCTCGCCTGTCTTGAGTCGCGTGAGCTCAATGTTGAGAATGGCGTAGCTGCTGTTGTTCATCAACACCACCGTAACGTCCGTCTCTTCACGCATCATGCTCCACAGGGCCTGTACCGTATACATAGCGCTGCCGTCCGCCTGAAACGCAACGACTTTGCGCTGCGGGCAGGCGATACTCGCGCCCAAACTGACCGGCAGGCCATGGCCGATCGACCCGCCTGTTATCGAGAGCCAGTCGTGCGGCGCCGCGCCCACGGTGCGGGTGAACAGTTCCAGTCCGCAGGTAATCCCTTCGTCAACCAGAATCGTCTGCTCGGGCAGCAGAGCGTTGATGACGTCGCCGACGGCAGCGGGAGTCAGCTCGCCATCGGGCACGACAGATGCGACGCGTTGCTGCACGGCGACGTTCGCCGGCGCATCGAGTGCGTCTGCAAGTGCGGCGAGTGAGGCCGAGATGTCGTCATCGACACCGGCCAGTTCGATCATTTCGCAGGTTTCGGTCACGAGCAGGCTCGCGACGTCCGGATACGCGAAAAAAGCGACCGGTCGTTGTGCGCCGATCAGGATCATCTGTTCGAATTCCTTCAGATATTCGCTGGCCAGTTCGGCAAAATACGGAATGCGCTGCAAGGGAACACGCCCGGCGCCTCGCTCAAGTCGGGCCGAAAAGGTTTCGCACAACAGCGCCGCGCCGGTGGCTGCCGCAATCCGTCCGGCGGACGCTAGGGACGGATCGCGCAGGGCGTGGCCGCCGAGTAGCAGCGCCGTTCGCCTGCCATTCTTCAAAGCCTTCGCGGCTGCATCGACATGCGCGTCAATAACGGCCGGCAATTCCGGGGGCGGCAGGCGATCATAGGATTTCGTCGCCGGCTCCCAGGCATGATTTGCCGGCACGATGAGGGTCGAGATCTTGCCCGCACCTTCCATCGACGCCTGTACCGCCTCGGCTCCGGCCAGGGCCAGGTCCTCGGCGGACTCCGTTACCTTGAGCCAATGCGAATGGATGCGGGCATGCGCAGGTACGTCGGATGTCAACGGCGCGTCGTACTTGTGATGCCAGGTAGCGTGATCGCCGATGATGTTGACGAGCGGCGAATGCGCGCGGCGCGCGTTGTGCAGATTCGCCATGCTGTTGGAGAATCCGGGGCCGAGATGCAGCAAGGTGATCGCAGGTTTTCCGCTCATGCGCGCGTAGCCATCGGCCGCCCCTGAAACGACGCCTTCGAACAGGCAGAGGACCGGGCGCATGGCGTCGCTTTTGCCGATGGCCGAAACCAGATGCATCTCCGAGGTGCCCGGGTTGGCGAAACAGACATTGACGCCGGCGTCGACCAGCGCATCTAGCAAGGCGTGAGCGCCATTCATATTCAATCCTTTTTTAAGCCTTATTTTTCATCAACATCATTCGGTAGGCTATGACCTACTGCGCGCATATCGGTATTTAAGAGAACTCCGTGAAAAATCATTTGCTGATGCTGGCCGACTACCACGTCTGGGCCTTCGAAGTGCTCTACAACGCCCTGCTCTCTGTATCCAGCGATCAGTATTTCGCTGATTCGGGACTGTGTTTTCGAAGTATTCACGGAACCTTGAATCACCTGCCCGTGGGTGACGAGGTCTGGTACGGACGCTGCGTCAAAGACCCGTTCGATGTACCTGGCCTGGATGCGGAGATCGAGGGCGATCGTGCGGAACTGGAACGCAGGCTTTATACACAATCCGCCCGATGGAAGACCTGGATCGCAGGGCAGGACGAAGCTGCGCTTGCCCGCAACCTCGTCTACCAGAACATGTCCGGTGCAGATTTTCGCAACTCGCTACCTTCAATACTACCGCACGTATTCAATCACGGGACCCATCATCGCGGACAGATCTCCTCAGCCATCTCCGGATTCGGACACAACGTACCGGAAATGGACCTGATCTGGTACCTGCGCGGACTCGACGCCTAAGCCGCATATCCGATCACCTGGGTACGCCGTAGGCGTTCGCTATTTCGGCATCGGTACCGATACGGCCTTCCCCTCACTTACGGTCGATACCGACCAACTCCCAGCACTTCGCACCTAAGCGTGCCTCGATGCGGCCGAAATTTCTCCAATCCTGACCCATGTCCGCGGTCATTTCCACGGACGCATCGCCGATCAGGCGGTCGACCGTGGTGCGCCCGAGAATCTGCATTGCGCGATTGACGGCTCGTTCACCCGCTCCATAGAGGCGCTCGTATTCTTCCATGGGACGGGCGTTCGTGGCATTGAAGAAAAAGGCCGCGCATTGCGCGAGATCCCGTACCAGAGCCTCGCCTCCGGGTTCGATGCCGGGCGCGATATCGATGACAAATCCGGTGAGGAGGCCAACCAGGGCTGGCACGCGAAGTAGAGATACCCGATCGCGCTTCACCCTATTCGTTGAGCTTGAACTGAAGCTTACTGTCTTCGCCGCGCGCCACGGCCGCGGCGTGTTCACGATAGTTGAGCATGTCGATGAGTCCCGTTCCAGCCGCCATTCGGTCGCGAACTTGCGCTTCGGTGCGCTCGATCTCCATCGCGGTCGGGACCAGCGCGTGCAGCTCTTCTTCGGTCGCGATCACGATGCCGTCCTCGTCGCCCACGACGATGTCGCCGGGATCCACCGGGACGCCACCGCATTCAATCTGGCACTGCGTCTCCGTCAAGCTGCGCGTCGTACCCGAGCAGGGGCAGAACGCGCGGGCGTAAACCGGCATGTCCAGGGATCGAATGGTATGCATGTCCCGCACCGCGCCGTCGACGATGATCCCCGCCAGGCCGCGCCGGGCCGCTTCGAGCGAAAATAATTCACCGACCACCGCTCGCTTGCCGCCCTGCGTATCAACGACCAGAATCTCGCCCGGACGCGATTCGTCCAGCGCCTTAATCACCGTCAGAAAATCCTCGTGACAGCGCACGGTGCGGGCGACGCCGAGGAGTTTTCGCCCCGGATTGAGCGGACGGATCGCCGAATCGACGACCCTGAGCGACTTGTCGGCGTCTGCGAGCGATGCGCAATCCAGTTCCAACAGCGCCTTTCGTAATTCCGCGTCCATTCGGAGGTCTTATTTGTCGCGCAAAGTTTCTAGCAGGTGCTTCGCACCGGCGGCGAATACCGCAATGTCGGCGCCACAGCAAAGCAGGTTATAGCCCTCGGCTTCGTAGGGCGCGACCTCTTCGGGCCCGCGGCCGTAGACGCCGAGCTTTACGCCCTTTTCAATGCAGGCATCACGTACGCGGTTCATCGCATCCAGGACCTCACGGTCACGCAGGCGACCGATCTTGTTGAGGCTTGCGGACAGATCGTAGGGACCGATGAAAACGGCGTCGACGCCTTCCACGTCACAGATTTCGTCGATGTTTTCCACCGCATCGATATGTTCGGCCTGTACGATGACAGTGGTGTTCTCGTTGGCGTTCGCCACGTAGTCATCGAAATTAAGACCGTACTTGCTGGCCCTGTTCAGACCGATGCCGCGCGTTCCCATCGGCGCGTATTTCGCATAGCTGACAACGAGCCTGGCATGTGCGGGCGAATTGACCTGCGGCACGATGATGCCGGCTGCACCAGCGTCGAGTGCGCGCTTGATCGAGATTTCGTCGCTGCGTGACAGGCGCACGACACACGGGGTGTCGGCCGCCATCTGGATGATCTGCTGTACTGCGTGCGGGAGCAGCGGCGAGTGCTCGGTTTCGATGAACAGCCAGTCGAACCCGATATGACACAGGGCTTCGACGATCTCGGGGGATTCGAGCGTGACGATGGTGCCGATCAGTGTTTCGCCGGCGATGAGTCGTTGGCGGAAATTACCGGTCATTGGCTAAGCCGCTTGGTGGAATGTTGCGCTGGATTCTAGCGCATTCAGACTGCTGAAAATCAGTGCTTACGAATTCTTCTCAGGTTTTGATCTTGAACGTCTCTGCCCAGGAAAGGCCCTTGGAATCTTCTACTTCCGCACGCAGTTCAGCGGCACCATCGGGACGGAAGAAGAAACGGAACGTGGGATCTTCGCTCACGGAGAACCCGGTTTCAGCAACCATGAGGAGCTTGTCACCCTGATAGAGTTTGATGGTTTTCACGTAATGAGCGGGGCGGAAGAGGTGGGTTTTCTGGTCTTCCTGCATGCCGGTGACGTTCGGATGGCTCAGCATGAACTGGCCGAGGAGGAGATCCTCGGCAGTGCGGTCGCCGACCGTGCGAAAGCGCATCGAGCCGATTTTCTCCATGGCTGCTGCGAAATCCGAGGCCAGCGGCGCCGAGCAGCCGCCCTGGGCCTTGACGAAATTCGTTACGAGATGATGCTCGCCGGTATTCAGCACCGCCACCACGCGGACGTTAGTGTACATATCGACGCGCACCCGCATGGCGAGATCGGCGCGCCCCATCGCTGCGGTCAAGTGAAAAATACCGGCCAAAGGCTGGGGATTCTTCTCGACGAACAGGTAGATTTTCTCGATGTAACGTTCTTCGGTCTGCGGAATGTTCGCCGTGATGGAAACCGGCGTAAACGCAGCATCCTCCGCGCGGTAAGGCGTTTTCATCTCGATGATGGAATGCCCTTCCACGAGTTCGGCATCACCGAAATAATGGGGTTTCAACAGGGTCGCCCAGGCGTCCACGTCCGATTGCTCGGCGATAGCCGGAAACACCACGGTGATCGCGCCGATCATCAGCACTGTCGTGATCAAGTCGAACATGCGTCTCATTTCTATCTCCTTTAACCGCGGTCTTTACCCGGCTTCACGAACTCTCTTCATCATTGACCGCTCGTGGAATCGCCGGCGCTCAATCGAGCCCATCCACCCGGTTGGACCGTATTAAGTGATTCGGGTTTCGCCCCTGGCGGCACGACGGATGCCACGAGGTGATCCGCAATGGCAATGAAACGCGCTCGATCTTCGAAAGCCCGCGCCGTAACCATACCCCCTTCGAGCCCGACGATGAACAGCCGCGCGACCGTTTGCGGATTCGTCGAGAACGCAAGCCGGCCGTTCTTGTGGCCTTCTTCGAGGACGCCTTCCAGCCAGAGCTCACCGGTTTGCCAAAAGTCGGTCACGCGTGCGCGCACGGCGGCGGGCAGACCGTCCTGCGCGGTCGCGACCATACAGAAAGCGCACAGGCGATCGCCGCCCTGAAAGGTATCGAGGAATATCGCGCAGAACCGCCGTAATTTCTCCCGCGTGTCGGTCAATAGGTCGAGTTCTTTGAGGCATGCGTCGAAGGCGACGATGATGCGGTCCAGAATCGCGCGGGCGAGATCCGGCTTGGTCGGGAAATGGTAATGAATGCTGGCCGATTTTATGCCGATTTCGTCCGCGATATCGCGGTAACTAAAGGCATGAAAACCCCGCTGCTGGACCATTAGCTGCGCTGTGTCCAGGATCCTGATCGCCATGCTCGCCGTCGCCGCCACCACGTGCACACACCACCCACCATATGAGACGTCCGGCAGTATATACCTATCAGTAGCTAGGGAGATGTGGAACGATCCGGCTGCTGGAACGGCAAGCCATTCGTAACCGCAACTTTTAACAATAAAATGGATGTCCCGGAGCCGCCCAATCGCGCCCCGCCAGGATAGTTTCGCCGACAGCCATGAACCCAGTCTTGAAAACCCTCGTCGTGACAGCGGCATTCGCTGCCGTCGTTCTCATGTTGCTGTTTCTTACCGCATCCGAGGACGAGGCGCCCGACACCGCCGCGATTCGGTTACCGCAGGCGCCGTCGGAGACTGCCGTGCCCGCGCCGGCCAGTTAAGCCAAGCTATATTTCGACGTCATCGGACACCGCACGGATGAATTTTTCGCGCTGCTCGATCGCGCCTACATGATTTATGAAGAAACGTACGTCGCCGAACGCGCGAGCCTCAAAGTCGTGCTCGTGCTTCACGGCCCCGACATCGATTTTTTCTCGTCCCGGAATTATTCGAAATATCAGAACATCGTCGACCTCGCGGCAAAACTCGATGCTTTCGACCTTTTTGATTTTAAGATGTGTGCCGCCTCCGCCGCGAATCTCGGCCTCGAGGAATCGGAAGTCCCACCGTTTATCGAGTTCGTCCCCTATGGGCCCGACGAGATCGAACGACTAAAGTCCGCGGGTTTCGTTCAGCTCTAGACCGCCTATTGCATGAAGGGCGGCTTTTGTCAGTCGAAATGGACGTATCCCTTCGCGCGCGGCGTTACGTCCGCACCGTCGGCGTCGCGGCAGATAACGCCCTCACCCACGACTACGCGCCCGATCGATGTCAATGGCACGGCGATTCGATCCGCTTCCTCCAGGACGCGTTCGAGAGCCGTCGGCGGCACGCACAAGGCCAATTCATAATCGTCACCACCCGCCGTTGCATATTGCATGGCGCGTCTACGTTCGACGGTAGTTACAAGGGCCGTGGAGAGTGGAAGCGCCTCGATTTCAAGTTCCGCGCGACAAGCGCTGGCCGCCATGACGTGAGCCACATCGGCGAGCAATCCATCGGAAATATCGATGGCCGCATGCGCGTGTATCCGACAGACGCGGCCGAGCTCGAGGCGGGCCTCGGGCCGCAGAAATCGTCGAATCAGTTCACACTCGTCGTCGCTAGCCGGAAACCTATTGCCGCGCAGCAGGTTGAGCCCCGCACGCGCGTCACCCAGACTTCCTGATACCAGGATCACGTCGTCGGGCTCGGCTCCCGCACGCGTCATCGGCGCACCCTCGCATTGACCCACGAGTTGTACCGTGACCGTCAACGGGCCGCGTGTCGTATCCCCACCGACAAGCACCGTGTCGGCGTCCACCAAGGCCTTATTCATTCCATTCGCGAACGCCTGGAGCCAATCGGCGTCCGCCCGCGGAAGAGTCAGGGCGAGCGTCGCATAGCGCGGCATTGCACCCATCGCGGCGAAATCGCTGAGATTGACGGCCACGGCCTTGTAGCCGACCGCGTCGGCCGCCGTGCCGGCCGGAAAATGGACGCCTTCGACAAGGGTATCGACGGCGATCGCCATGTCATCCGCTGAATCCCATGCGACGATTGCGGTGTCGTCCCCGATACCGATATTTACATCGCCGCGCGCGGATTCCAGCGCTTGGAAATATCGTTTGATGAGGTCGAACTCATCCATGGGCTAAAAACGACGGGTTTCGGTTTATTCTGTTGAGGCGATTTCCGGTGTTCGTCGGTCCTTCGCCAACTTGTCGAGTACACCGTTGACATATCGATGTCCCTCAACCGTGCCGAACATCTTGCACAGCTCGACGCCTTCGTTGATGACCACGCGATAAGGAACCTCGGGACAGTTTCGCATCTCGTATGCGCCGATCAGCAGAACGCTGCGTTCTACAGGATCGAGTTGTTTCCAATCACGATCCAGACAAGACTGAAGATCGGCCTGCAGCGTATCGAACTGGGTGGGAATTTCCGATACGAGTATTGCGAAATAATCCATGTCCACCCTGATGAGTTCGCGCTCGGCCACGAATTCGGTGAGGATATCGCAAGGTTCGTGGCCAGCGATCTGCCATTGATACAGGGCCTGCACGGCGCATCTGCGGGCGCGGATCCGTGCGCGATGTCCTCCCCGAGCGGCCATTGCTACAGTTGCCGCATCAACGAGATCATTTCGATGGCCGCCACCGCAGCATCCGCGCCTTTGTTTCCCGCTTTCGTACCCGCCCGTTCAATCGCCTGTTCAATGTTATTCGTCGTCAGCACGCCGAACACGACCGGAACGCCGGTATCGCGGGCCGCCGCCGCAAGTCCGCGTGAACAGACACCGCTGATATGTTCGAAATGAGCAGTGGATCCGCGAATGACGCAACCGAGCGCAATCACGGCGTCATATTTGCCCGATCCAGCGAGCTTTTGCGCGACCAATGGTATTTCGAAAGCGCCAGGGGTCCGCACCACGGTAAGGTGTTCGCCGGCAACACCATGGCGACGCAGCGCGTCGATACACCCGGATTCGAGCTGCTCGACGATAAAACTATTGAAGCGTGCGCAGATGATCGCAATGTTCGCTTCGGCCTTGAGCACGAGTTGACCTTCGATAATGGTTGCATCTGGCATTGTCCCGTACCTGTCAGGCTACATATTCGACGACTTCGAGGCCGAAGCCGGAGATCGCATGATACTTGCGCGGATTACTCATGACCCGCATTTTGCGTACGCCAAGGTCGACCAGAATCTGCGCACCGAGTCCGAATTGACGCCAATCCATCGGCTTGTTGTCTCGCGGCCGTTCGGCCGATCCCTCGTTTTCTTCTCGAAACCGCCCAATCTGCCTCAACAGGTCCTCGTTCGTGACCTGATTGCTGAGTACGACGATCACGCCTTCGCCTGCTTCATTCACGCGACGTAGCGCATCCCGCAACGGCCAGCCGGCGTCCTGACGGACGCTCGCCGTGAGATCGTCGAACGGATTGTAGATGTGCACCCGAACCAAGGTTGGTCTGTCCGCATCGATGATGCCCTTGACCATGGCCATGTGCACATCGCCGCGAATGGCATCCTGATAAGCGTACAGATGGAAATTGCCGAACTCCGTCGGCAACTCTGAATCCGCCACGCGATTGACCGTTTTTTCATTTTCGATCCGAAATCGTATCAAGTCGGCGATCGTTCCGATCTTGAGATCGAACTCCTGCGCGATTTGTTCGAGGTCGGGTCGCCGCGCCATCGTACCGTCGTCGTTGAGAATCTCGACGATGACGGCCGCCGGCTCGAACCCTGCGAGTCGGGCGAGGTCGCACCCCGCTTCAGTATGCCCGGCTCGCGTCAGCACACCGCCCGACTGCGCCATCAGCGGAAAAATATGCCCGGGTTGGACCAGGTCGGAAACGACCGCATCAGGAGCAACGGCTGCTTGTACCGTGCGCGCCCTATCCCCCGCTGAGATGCCCGTCGTAACCCCTTGCGCGGCCTCGATCGAAACGGTGAAGTTCGTACGATGGGTATAGAAAGTATCCTGAACCATCAACGGCAGGTTGAGACGCCGGCAGCGTTCTTCCGTCAAGGTCATGCAGATCAGGCCGCGGCCGTGCCGCGCCATGAAATTGATGTGCTCGGCCGTGCAGTGCGCGGCGGCAACGACGAAATCACCTTCATTCTCGCGATCCTCGTCGTCCATGATGATGACCATCTGGCCGGCGCTAATCTCGTCTATAAGTTCCTTTGTCGTATTGAGTGACATCGCAGCGATTACGCCTTTGTGATCGTGCGATTATATCGTCCGTATTGCGAATCGGGCCATCTCGCGCCTGTTCGCATGTGAATACGCGGCGGCAATCCGCCTTTTAGCTTCGCTTGGAGGCGCCGCTGTCGATGACACGCTCAAGCGTTACGCCTCCCTCCCGGCATTCCCGATCTTCGACGTGCTGACAAAGCGCTCGACGTATCGGGCGATCAGATCAACCTCGATATTGACGAGATCGCTTTCGCCCAAGGATCCCAGCGTCGTACGCTCGAGTGTGTGCGGGATGATCAACACTTCGAAGCAGGCATCGCCGGTATCGTTCACGGTGAGACTAACGCCGTCCATGCTAATCGATCCCTTGAAAGCGATATAGGCAGCGACCTCGGGCGACACCTGCGTCACGAATCGAACGTAATCGTCACGCGACTCACGGCGTGTCACGGTGCCGATTCCATCAATGTGCCCACTCACGAGGTGGCCGCCGAGGCGATCGCTCAAGCGCAGGGCTTTTTCGAGGTTGACGTCATCGCCGGGGCGTTTCCGACCGAGAGTCGTACGCGCCAGCGTCTCTGCCGATACATCCACCTCGAAGGTCGCGGCGGAGACCTCGACGACGGTCAGGCAGGGACCTGAAACCGCAATCGAATCGCCGAGCGCGACGTCGCTCAAGTCGAATGAACCCGCATCGATGCGCAGGCGCATGGCGTCGCCCCTTGCTTGCATCTGTGCGACGGTGCCGGTCGCTTCGATAATTCCCGTAAACATGTTTGCTAAATCAACCGCTGTTAGCCTTGGTGCCGGCCCGGCTCTGGTCGCAGGATCCATCGTACGTCATCGCCGATTGGTTCGCAGGACACAAGGTCAAACTGCCTGGCCCGGACCAGATTGGCAGGGGATTCGACTTCCAGCGCGCGGCGCCCCGATCTGCCGAGCAGCTTCGGCGCAACGTAAATAACGAGTTCGTCGAATTGACCTTCGGTAATGAAAGCACTGGTCAAGGTTGGTCCGGCTTCGACCATGAGTTCATTGATCTCGAGTTCGCCCAGACGCGCCAGCAACCTCCCAATATCGATGCGTCCCTCGTGGGACGCAATGGCCTCGATGCGCGCGCCTTTATTCGACAATCTAGGCGCCGTTTCAGCTCCACCTTCGCCGTGAAAGATCCACGTCTCGCCTGCGAGCGATAACATGCGTGCGTTCACCGGCATACGCAACCGATTGTCCAGAACGACTCGCCGTGGATGGCGGCCGTGTAATTCGTAGCGCTGATCACGGACATTCAGCAATGGATCGTCTGTCAGTACCGTGCCGATCCCCGTCACGATGGCACAGGACTCCGCTCGCAAGCGATGTACATCGGCGCGCGCCTGCTCACCTGTTATCCACTGGCTCTCGCCGTTCTCGAGCGCGACACAGGCATCCATGCTCATGGCGATTTTGACACGAACAAACGGACGCCCATCTTGCATCCGTGAAAAAAACCCACGGTTGAGCGCGGCCGCTTCGTCGCTTTGAACGCCTCCGAGCACTTCGATGCCCGCATTTCGGAGGCGCTCGGCGCCGCGGCCGTTCACGCTGGGATTGGGATCGGTTGCGGCGTAGACGACGCGCGCAATACCGGCGTCGAGCAGGGCTTCGGTACAGGGCGGGGTGCGTCCGACATGGTTGCATGGTTCCAGGGACACATACGCGGTCGCGCCACGGGGATCGCCGTCGGCCTTCGTAAGCGCCTCGATTTCCGCGTGCGCCTCACCCGCTCGGCGATGATAACCGCGGCCGATTTCGACGCCGTCGTTGACCAGCACGCATCCGACGCGCGGATTTGGTGCAGCCGAATAAAGACCGCCGCGCGCGAGTTCGAGCGCGATCGCCATGTAGTGCTCGTCCTGGGTGTCATGCATGCGGCGCTCCGCCGGTGAAATGTTTCAGCGGGGTTTCTTGGGTTTTTCCGCTTTCAACAATTCGAGTTGTTGATCGCGAAGATTGGGCGGCAGTTCGTTTTCGAGTTGCTCTATCTCTTCGAGGAAGGCGCGTACGTCCTCGAAACTCCTATACACGGAGGCGAAGCGCACGTAGGCCACGTGATCTAGGCCTCGCAGGGCATTCATGACGAGTTCACCGATCTTGACGGCATCGATTTCACGTTCACCACTTTCACGTATGCGGCGCTTAACCTGATTGATCGCGTCTTCGACGCGCTCCGTTGGTACGGGTCGTTTTTCGAGCGCCTTCAAAATACCGCTGCGGAGTTTTCCATCGTTGAAAGTCTCGCGGCGACCATCGCTTTTGATAATTCTGGGAAGGCTTAGTTCAGCCGTTTCGTAAGTCGTAAATCGCGCTTTACAACTCTGGCATTCGCGGCGCCGGCGGATTTGATCCCCGTCACCGAGAAGTCGGGAATCAATTACCCGGGTATCGGAATGTTCACAAAATGGGCAATGCATTCACTTCAACCGCAGTCTAGAACCTATCTGAATGAGATAGGTTCCAATTAATCGCCATACACCGGGTGCTGCGCGCAGATTTCTTCTACTTTGCTGCGCACACCCATGATTACGTTTTCGTCGTCGATGGAATCTAGTATGTCGCACATCCAACCCGCGACCTCCGTCGCATCGCTTTCACCGAAACCTCTGGTTGTCATCGCCGGCGTCCCGATTCGTATGCCGCTCGTGACGAACGGGGATTGCGGATCGTTGGGCACGGCATTTTTATTCACTGTGATATGCGCGGCCCCGAGTGCTGCGTCGGCGGCCTTGCCGGTCATATCCTTGGCCACTAAATCGACGAGAAACAGATGATTGTCCGTGCCCCCTGAGACGACCTTGTACGACCGGCTCATGAACGTGCCCGCCATCGCGCGTGCGTTTGTAATCACCTGCTCCTGATAGGCCAGAAAGCCGGGCGCCATCGCTTCCTTTAAGGCCACGGCCTTCGCCGCGATAATGTGCATTAACGGACCACCCTGCAGGCCGGGAAAGACTGCGGAATTGACCTTCTTCTCCAATTCCTCGTTCGGCCGTCCAAGGATCAAACCGCTGCGTGGGCCACGTAGGGTCTTGTGCGTCGTCGTGGTCGTCATGTCGGCCAGGTCGATCGGAGAAGGGTACAAACCCGTAGCGACCAACCCCGCTACATGCGCGATATCCGAAACGAGATACGCGCCGACTTCATCGGCGATTTCGCGAAACCGTGCCCAGTCCACGACCCTGGAATAAGCGGAGAAGCCCGTCATGATCATGGCGGGTTTATGTTCACGGGCGAGTTTCACGACTTCGTCATAATCGATTTCACCGGTATCTGCATTCAACCCATATTGCACCGAGCGATAAATCCGGCCCGAAAAATTGACGGAGGCGCCGTGGGTCAGGTGACCACCGTCGGCCAGACTCATGCCGAGCACCGTGTCGCCAGGCTCGAGCATGGCGAGATAAACCGCACCGTTGGCCTGCGAACCGGAGTGCGGTTGCACATTGGCGTAGGCCGCGTCGAATAATTCCATGGCGCGGTCGATCGCCAGTTGTTCCACAACGTCGACATGTTCGCAGCCACCGTAATAACGCTTGCCGGGATAACCTTCCGCGTACTTGTTGGTCAAAACCGTCGCCGCAGCCTCAAGCACTCGGGGACTCGCGTAATTTTCGGATGCGATGAGTTCGATGTGCGTCTCCTGGCGCTTTCGTTCGTCGTTCAGTGCGTGTGCAAGATCCGGGTCGAAATCAGCAATTATCTCGGTGCGGGAAAACATTTTAGTGTGCCGTCCTCCGGTTCGGTCATGATGGCCGCGGATTTGCGGTGGTGACCGCCTGACCCGCCGTGACGATCACGAGAGAATTCCGACGTTCCACGCAAATTCACAACGAATTCTGCGATTTGTCCGATTGCGGTTCAAGGTCGGGCGCAACGAAACGCCGCTTGGAATTATCTACGATTGTTCCACCGGATACAATCCAAACACTTTGAATTTGCAGGGATTATCCGGGTAGCCCGTGAGCGCCGAAACAACGTGGCCGAAGCCCTTGCGCACTGGAGAAATCGCACGCCGTGCCGCTATTAGGCGGCATGAGGATGAATGCGAAAAAATCCCGAACCGCTGCTGTCCCAATCACTGAGAAGCGCTTCCTGGCAAACAACAGAGACCGGCCACGGCGGGCCGACGTTTACGTGCTGGATGAACGCGGCGTCCTCCTGGTTCAGTTGCAGGAATGCTATTCGATCACTGCACTTTTACAGCACTACCGTCGGTTTCTGGAATCAGCCCTCCCACCTTGCTCCGGGTCGCCTGGAGATGGGGATTCCATTGATAAAATAGCGATCGATACGGTTGAAATCATACCCAATAATCGCAATGTTCAATTGAAACCCTACTTTGATGATCTGGCCGCGACTTCGGTCCACCTCTCTCTGCAGGTTCTTGCGGACGCCGATTCGAGTGGTCATCAGCAGTTCACCATTTATTGCAATAACAGGGGATTTTCGACCTGGGAGCATGGTGGTTCGCTGTTCTTCGAGGTTGCGGAATACGTTCAAGCGCGGCGCCGCAATGGTAATTGTTACCGCATCTACATCACCGACCTTGACCTTTCGACCCGCTTCATACAACAAATTGGCGCCCAGTCACTGAGACCCTTAGACCTGTTGAACTACAAGAAGCGATTTGAAATCCAATTGACCCGCACCTTGAATCGCGAGGCCGCCATCGACGGCCCGGTCGCGATGGTTTCGTAAGTAAAGCGCCGGAGTGACACCAGCCTGACCGGTGCCCCCGCGCCGACCTCCCGCCGAATCCACGGTCTCAGATTAGCACGGCTCGAACTCACGCCTTGTGTCGATCAAGTAGAATAGCTCCCGTTTTTATTTCCCGGATCGTTGAATTGAATAAGGCAGACAAGTTTTTCGAGCGGGCCGAATACCTCATCGATCGACTCGAGCAATTGTTACCTCAAACTGACACCGAGGAATTGGAAGGTGCGATCGCCTGGCGCTGGAGGACGAACGGCCGTAGTGGCCGGCTGCAGGCGATTACTCGCTTCAATCCCGTCGCGCTCGCGGATTTGCTGCACATTGACCAGCAGAAAGATGCCCTGGTGCGCAATACGCGACAATTCCTCTCCGGACTGCCTGCTAATAACGCCCTTTTATGGGGCCCACGGGGTACGGGGAAGTCATCGCTGGTAAAAGCCCTGTTGAACGATTATGCATCCGAGGGGCTCCGTTTGGTCGAAGTCGATCGCCTTGATTTGACGGATCTGCCCGATATCGTCGACCGCCTGCACGACACCGAATCACGCTACGTAATCTATTGCGACGATCTTTCGTTTGACGAAAACGATGCCACCTACCGCGCGCTCAAAACGGTACTTGATGGATCGATACTGGACACACCGGAGAACATCGTAATCTATGCGACTTCCAATCGCCGTCATCTCATGCCGGAACATCAGGATGACAATCTGCGCACTCGAATCGTCGACGGAGAACTGCATCAGGCGGAGGCGGTGGAAGAAAAGATCTCGCTGTCAGAACGGTTCGGTATGTGGCTTTCTTTTCATCCGCTAAACCAGGAGAAATACCTGGACATCGCCATGCATTGGCTGGAAGTCCTCGGCGCCGATTCGCTAGACCGCGAAGCCATACGCGAGGCTGCGCTGCAATGGGCACTGCTTCATGGATCTCGAAGCGGCCGCTCGGCTTATCAGTTCGCCCGTGACTGGGCGGGTCGCACGGCACTACGGCAATGCGATGAATGAGCCAGGTATCCCCCCCGAACTGAGTGAGGTGCGTGCAAACGCGCGCCGCCTGGCTGCTCCCGAGGAAATCAACGCCGCCGTCGACCATATGGCACGCGCGATCACTGAAAATCTGAGCCAGACAAATCCGTTGCTGCTCGCCATAATGACAGGTGGCGTCGTTCCCCTGACGATGCTTCTGCAGCGCCTCGAATTCCCGCTGCAAGTCGACTATACGCACCTGACGCGCTATGGCATGGATACGACGGGCGGCGAACTACGGTGGATCAAGAAACCGCCCGAGGCGGTCAAAGGACGGACCGTACTCGTGATTGACGACGTGCTGGATCGCGGTCTAACGCTCGCGGCGGTGGTGGGCGAATGCGAGCGTCTGGGTGCGGCAGAAGTGTTGACAGCCGTGTTGGTAAGCAAGGATGTCAGCAAACGCGCGGGGCTTGAGTCTACGGATTTTTCCGGGCTGGTACTGCCCGACGAGTACCTCTTTGGATTCGGCATGGATTACAAGACTTATTTACGCAATGCGGCCGGGATATTCGCCGTCAAGCCGACCGCATGAAGCTCGCGGTCATCGGCGGTAGCGGTCTCGACGAAGTAACCGGGCTCGAACCAGGCCAGTCGCACCGCATAATGACCGCCTGGGGCAGGCCGTCGGACGCCGTGACATCCGGCATGCTCAACGGCGTCGAATTGTTGTTCCTGCCGCGGCACGGCCCGGGGCATCAGCTGCCGCCTCACCGAATCAATTATCGAGCAAACATCGGGGTGCTCGCCGATTTAGGCGCCGAAGCAATCGTCGCCACGGCGGCCGTCGGCGGTATCGCGGCCGAGGCCATACCCGGAGTCGTTGTCATCCCGGATCAGTTGATCGATTACACCAGCGATCGCGAACATACCTTTTTCGACGGCTCACAGTCGCAGCCGGAGCATGTGGACTTCGCTCAACCCTATTCCTCCGCGCTACGGGTCAAACTCGTCGCGGCCGCGGCATCGGCGGATGTCAGAGTGCTCGACTCGGGGGTATACGCCACGACACAGGGGCCGCGCCTCGAAACCGCTGCGGAGATCGATCGCCTGCAGCGAGACGGCTGCACCATCGTCGGCATGACTGGCATGCCGGAAGCCGCGCTCGCACGCGAACTCGGCATTGATTACGCTAATCTCTCGCTCGTCGTCAATCCCGCCGCCGGGCATTCTTCGGAGCCGATCACGATGCATTCGATCGAGCGTGAATTATCACTAGGAATGGTGAAGCTTTGTTCAATCATCGATGCTTTGACCCGCAAGCTTACCTGAGGTCTCGTCTTGCAGCCGGTCTTCTTCGCCGCCATCGGTCTCGGATTTCGGATCGAGTTGCGGTAGCACCCACGGGGATACCTGAAGGATGACGCCGAACAGAGGGTGATCGAAATAATGAATCTCCCGGAGTTTGAGTTTGCGCGTTTCGGTCAAGCGTACCGGGTTGCCCTCGTGGTAATAAAGAAAGTCCACGTTAACATGGAGCAGACGGCCGACTTTGACCCTGATCACGCCCTCGGCACGAGGCACCACGGCGGAAACGCCGTGCACGGGATCCGATTCGGTGAAGATCGGGCCGCGCCTCGTGAGATAATCGTCAGAGAGATAAATCCGCTTAGCGCGGGCGACGCCGAAACTCGGTTGGCGCCAGGCGGCGAAAAGAAGCGGTTCATACTCGCCACTATTCCGTAACCGAGTCTCTACGCCATTCAGTTTGCGGTCCTTTTTATGCAGTAATTCGAATGCAATGGGGGTCGGCCCGGCTTCTGAACCCGCCGTCAGCGGCGGCGGTTCGTCGGACATCTCGGGCAGATCGATGATCAATTCCATAGCGCGGCCGAACTCGGGAAGATCCGTAAGTTCCGGCCAGGCTTCACCCCCCGCGCTTAGCCCCTGGAGATGCCGGAATACGACGACCTCGACCTGGTACCACCCTGCCGCACCCACACCCACACCCGCACCCATACCCGCACCCGGTAGCGCAAGCAGGGCGGCAAGCGCAGCGCACAGGTATTTTTTAAGCAGCATATCTACGGCGAAATTGCTCAAACAGAAATGCCAGCTCTTCAAACCTAGCCTCCCGATCGGGCAGTTCTTTGACAATCCGTAATTTCTCGCCGCCATCCATGCGGTAGTCAGGGTCGGTCTGCACGAGATCGATGATACTACTCGGATCAATATTGGTATTTGAATGAAACTCGATTCGGCCGCCCCTGCTGCCCAGATCGATTCTCCGAATTCCGAAATGCTCGGCGTCGAGACGCAGCGATGTAACACGAAACAGGTTGTCGACAGGGCTACCGAAAACGCCGAACCGATCGATGATCTCTTCGCGCAGATCCTTAAGCTCTTCGCCGCCGCGCGCGCTTGCGATGCGCTTGTACAAAATCAAGCGCGCATGCACGTCCGGCAGATAGTTCTCCGGCAACAGCGCGGGAATATGCAGTTCGATTTCGACGCGTGCATCGATCGCGTCATCCAAATTGACGATCTGGCCCGATTTGAGGGCCGAAACGGTGCGCCTTAAAAGCTCCGAGTAGAGTCCGAACCCGATTTCCTGGATGTGACCGCTTTGCTCCTCACCGAGGATTTCTCCGGCGCCCCGGATCTCGAGGTCATGCGTAGCCAAGGAAAAGCCGACGCCGAGTTCCTCCAGTGATTCAATAGCTTCCAGTCGCTTGACCGCATCAGTGGTCATCTCCTTGCGATGCGGGACCACGAGGTAAGCGTATGCGCGGTGATGAGACCGCCCGACCCGACCGCGAAGCTGGTAGAGTTGCGCGAGCCCGAATTTATTCGCTCGGTTGATGATCATGGTGTTAGCGTTCGACACGTCGATGCCGGATTCTATGATCGTCGTGCACAAGAGCACATTGCACCGGCCGTGATAGAAATCGAGCATGACCTGCTCCAGCGCGCGCTCCCGCATTTGACCGTGGGCTACCGCGACGCGCGCTTCTGGCGCGATCTCGCGCACCTTATCCGCCATTTTTTCGATGTTCCCGACTTCGTTGTGCACGAAGTACACCTGGCCGCCGCGTCCGATCTCGCGCAGAATCGCCTCGCGCACCAGCGGCTCCGACCACTCCCTGACAAAGGTCTTGATTGCTAGACGTTTTGCCGGTGCCGTCGCAATAATCGAGAGTTCGCGCGTTCCGGCCAATGCGAGATTGAGAGTCCGCGGGATCGGCGTTGCGGTGAGCGTTAAAATATCGACGTCGCTGCGGAGTTTCTTGATCTGCTCTTTCTGGCGTACACCGAAGCGGTGCTCTTCATCGACTATCAAAAGGCCCATGCGCCTGAATCGGACATCCTTCCCCAGCAATTTATGAGTGCCGACGACGACGTCGACCCTGCCGTCGGCAAGGCCGGCGAGTACATCGCGCGCGGCCCTGGAATCTTGAAAGCGCGAAAGCTGTTCGATGCGAACCGGCCAGTCTGCAAAGCGATCCTTTAAAGTTTCGAAATGCTGGCGCGCGAGCAAAGTCGTCGGCACGAGGATGGCGACCTGGAAGCCATCATTAACCGCAACAAACGCGGCCCGCATTGCGACTTCGGTTTTACCAAACCCGACGTCGCCGCAGATCAACCGATCCATGGGCTGTTCTTTCTGCATATCATCAAACACGGCCTCGACGGCGCTGATTTGATCGACCGTTTCTTCGAATGGAAAAGCCTGCTCGAAGCTGGTGTAGGCTCCTCGATCCACGGCAAATGCATGGCCCTTGCGCGCCGCGCGCCTGGCATTAATCTCTAGCAGTTCTGCAGCCACGTCTCGAATTTTTTCCGCGGCCTTTCGACGCGCCTTGTCCCACTGTCCGCTACCCAGTTTGTGCAAAGGCGCGTGGTCTGGATCGACGCCCGAGTAACGGCTGATCAGGTTGAGCCCGCTGACAGGCAGGTAGAGGATGTCGCCGTCGGCATACTCGAGCTTGATGAACTCGTTGGTAATTCCGCCCACGTCCAATACCTCGAGGCCTTGAAAACGACCGACCCCGTGCTGCTCGTGTACGACCGGTGAACCATCGTGAAGCTCGGTCAGGTTTCTGATGACTGCTTCGCTATCTGCGGCGCTGCGGCGTCTGCGTCTGCTTTGCGCGGCGCGCTCGCCGAATAACTGCGCTTCAGTCAGCAAGCTGATGCGGGGCGTTTCGATTTCCACACCTCCAACGGCGGGCGCCACCGCAATCCCGACCCGCGCGTCTGCTTGCAAAAAATCCGACCACGTTTCGAAGGGACGAGGCCGAAACGGCTGCGCGGTAAAGAGTTCCATCAGGGTCTCACGGCGGCCGAGCGATGGGGCCAGGAACAAGATGCGCCCATCCGCGCGCGCGGTGTAGTCGCGCAACAGGGCGAACGGGTCGGCAGCACGTGCGTCGACCGGAACCTGCACCGGTGCGTGCGCAGCGAACTCCGTAGCACGTGTGCCGCGCGTCGGTTCTATGCCACTGACTGTCAGGCAGGAAAATGGTGCCAGCGCTGCGAGAATGATGTCGAAATCTACAAACATGCGCGGCGGTTTCACGATCGGACGTTCGCTATCGTGCCGCAGGGCTTCATAACGTTCCTGGACCGAGTGCTTAAAACGTTCCGACGCCGCCTCCACGCCTTCGTCGATTACTACCAGCGCGTTACCCGGGAAGTAATCCGTGACGAGCGCGAGCTCGTCGAAGAACAAAGGCAGGTAGTATTCGATGCCGGCCGGCGCCAGACCGGCCGACACGTCTTCGTACAGGGAGCAGGCTTGCGGGCGACCCTCGAATTCGAGGCGCCAGGCACGGCGAAATTCTCTGATCGCACTGTCGTCGAGCGGGAACTCGCGGGCCGGCAGTAGTTCGATGGCATCGACGTGTGAAATCGAGCGTTGGGTCTCGACATCGAAGCGGCGCAGCGTTTCGATTTCATCGTCAAAGAGATCAATGCGAAACGGCTGATCCGCGCCCATCGGGAAAACATCGATCAAGGCCCCGCGAACGGCGTAGTCTCCGTGCTCTGCCACCTGCACGCATCGGCGATACCCGGCCGCGTCAAGCTTCGCGAGAAACGCGACACGGTCCAGCTGATCACCCGGATTCTGACTGAATGCGCGAGCGTTCATCCATTTGCGCGGCGCAAAGCGGTGCATCGCCGTGTTGACCCCCATGATGACGACGCCGTGGGTGATCGAGGGCATGCGGATCAGGGTCGCGATCCGTTCGCTAATGATGTCCTGGTACGGACTGAAGCGATCGTATGGAAGCGTCTCCCAGTCGGGAATTGCATAGCGCGGTAATGCCGGGGCGAAAAAAGCGATCTCGCGTTCGAAGCGGATCGCGCTCGCCGTATCGGGCGCGATGATGACCACCGGACCATTTTGATCGCTGGCTGCCGCGGCAATTGCGACCGATTTCGCCGCGCCATAGAGACGCGTCCACTGACCGATCTCGCCGGGTTCGCCCGGGCGCGGCGGGTCAAGCGGGCTGGGTCGCGCGGAGGGCTCAAGCATGGCGATCGAACAGATCAGTGGTCGCGGGTATCCGCCGCGGTGGCGCATTCAGCGTTGATCATGGCCAGCACCTCTTCTGGATGCTCGGAGCTTGTCAGCGGTCTGCCGACGACCAGGTAATCAGCTCCGGCTGTGATGGCCTCTGCGGGCGTTGCGATCCGTTTCTGGTCGCCGCGGGCCGCACCGAGAGGCCTGATGCCAGGGGTCACGAGTTTGAAGTCGAAGCCCCGTTGCCCGCGCAAGTCGGCGAGCTCCATCGGCGAGCAGACCACACCATCGAGTCCTGCCTCAGCCGCCAGCCGTGCGAGTCGCGAGACCTGATCCATTGGAGAGTGTCGAACGCCGACCGCGTCGAGTGTCGCGTCGCCCATGCTGGTCAGAACCGTAACGCCGATGAGTAGTGGGCCATCATCGCAGTGAATCGCTTCCCGCGCGGCCTGCATCATGGCGGCACCGCCTCCAGTGTGCACGTTCATCATCCAGCAACCCAATTCAGCCGCGGCGCGACAGGCGCCCGCGACCGTGTTGGGAATGTCATGAAACTTGAGATCGAGAAAGACGTCAAAGCCGCGTTCGATCAGCGCGCGAACCGACCCCGGGCCGGCGCGCGTGAATAATTCGCTGCCGATTTTGACGCGGCAGACGCCGGGATCGAGTCGATCGGCTAGTGTGAGCGCTAGATCCAGATTCGGGAAATCGAGGGCGACGATCACCGGTTTAAGCGATCTGTTCATCGCAAGCTAAGGAACCTCTGAATAAGTCATCGTGCGTCTGAATTGTTCACGAAATCGCGCAGATCAAGGCACGAACCTTGCCAATAGCGGGGACTATTGGCAAGGTTCGTAACGTAAGGCTCCGCGATTTCACGGGCAAGGCAGATGTACCATGACTTATTTAGGGGCTCCCTAAATCTATGGCGCAGTGATCGGCGCACAAACGCTTGCAGCGTCGGTTCATTCGCCCTCGATGCCGTGGATCGGTTTTACCGAATTCCAGAGCTTACAGCTGGGACACTGCCAGTGGAGCGAGCGTCCTTTGAATCCGCAGTTTCTGCACATGTAGCTCGACTTTTCCTCGAGGAGACTTGCCGTGAGTTCCTTGAGGAGTACGAGATTCTCCTTCGTTTCACCTTCCGCGCTGGTTAGTGAATAATCGATCAATCGGTCGATACCCCGTACGGTCGGCCGGATCTTGAGTTCGTCGATAATGCGCTTTTTCGCCTCCTCGACCTCACCCAGTTCTGTCATGACTTCGGCCAGTACGAGCACCGGAGTGATCCCGGCGTGAAGCGTGCTTAACCGTTCAAGGTAGCGTACGAGGTCGGCAATACGATCCAAGGCCCGGTAGCTCTCGACGAGCGGATTGATCGCCTCGGGCAGAAACGCCAGGTTCTGTTTTTCGATTTCCTCGAGATGACGAATCGCAGCCTCGTACGCGCCCGCGGTCATCGCAATTTCCGCCTGCATGAGGCTTGCGCGCACGCAGTTCTTGTCCATCCGAATCGCGTGGCGCAACAGATCGCTCGCATTCTCGATATTACCCTCTTCGGTTTGCGTCTGCGCTTGCTCGCAATAAAAATGCGCGCGCACGTCACCTAAATCGCGGTTGGCCAGTTTCTCGAGGCGCCCTGTGTATTCGAGCGCCTTGTCCCAGTCCTGCTCCTGCTGGTAAATATCGATCAAGTGGTCCATGGCATCGCGCTGGTGCGCACCGGATTCGAGCAATTCCTTGAACAAGCTCTCAGCGCGGTCCAACAGACCCGAACGCATATAATCCAAACCCAGTTCGAGCAACGCGAGCGCACGCTGATCGAAGTCCAGGCTCGGCTTCGACACCAGGTTTTGGTGAATGCGAATCGCCCGGTCGACTTCGCCGCGACGCCGAAACAGATTGCCCAAGGCGAGGTGTGTTTCCACGGTTTCACTTTCGACCTCCAAGACCTTGATGAAAACCTCGATGGCCTTGTCCGGTCGGTCGTCGAGCAGGTAATTGAGTCCGCGGAAATAGTCTGATGAGATGCCTGACACGCCGTTACGCGCTGCATCGGGCGAAATTTCCCTACGGCCGAAGTACCAACCGGAGACGGCCGCGAGCGGCAGCAGAAGAACGACGATTCCGAAAAGGTATTCAGCCGCCATCGTTTAGCGAAATGGCTCTCAGGCTCGAAAGCTCGCGGCTCGCGATTTCATTTCGCCGGGAGAGACGCCTGATATTGCGCCTGAGGCGCAGGACGGTGGCTGTCATTGCAAGCACGCCGAGTATCGCGCCGGCAACGAGAGCACCAACAACGACGATAGACAATTCGATTTGGAGACTGCCCGCAATATAATTTAAAACGATTTCCTGATCGTTGCGTACGTGGAACGCGAGTCCGCACACCGCCACGAAAATAGCGAACGCCATATACAGCACACGAGACAATTCAGTTCCCTTCTGATAGCGACCGATCAACGACTGGAAGCTTGTATGGCATACGGTCTCCCAAGCTCTGCTCACGGCAGGAGAGGTATGATCGCACGGATGCTGCAGCCGGATCGAGTTTCGATTCGCTCGCCAGCGGTTTCGTTGGTAGGAACGGGCCTGGCAGCCAGTAAGATCGTTATCGGCCTCGTTAGGAAATAGTGTCGGATCCATCCCGCTCTTGGTCGGATTCGGTGTCGGGATCGTTGTCGTTGGCGGGTCTGATCTCCCGCGCCTTGACCGCGCCGTTATTTACCCTTTCGCGCAATTCCTTACCCGGTTTGAAATGCGGCACATACTTCGCCGACAACGACACGGCATCACCCGACTTGGGATTGCGCCCGACCCGCGGCGGCCGGTAGTGCAACGAAAAACTGCCGAAGCCTCTAATTTCTATTCGTTCGCCCGAAGCAAGCGTTTGCCCCATATGTTCGAGCATAGTCTTGACGGCCAATTCGACATCACGATAGCCGAGTTGAGACTGTTTCCATACAAGCGATTCGATCAGTTCAGACTTCGTCATTATTCTTCTCGATTAGCTTTGTCGGATTTATCCGTAACTCGGATACGTCAGGGCAATGCTATTTGGAGTCAAGCTGCCCTTTCAGCAGGTCACCGAGCGTCGTCCGCGAAGATTCATTTTCGGCGCTGTATTCCTGCAGTGCCGCCTGTTCTTCTTCATTCTCCTTGGCCTTGACTGAAAGAGTGACGACGCGGCGCTTACGATCGACACCGACGATGAGCGCCTCGAGTTGCTCGCCTTCCTTGAGGACTTTACTGGTATCGTCGACCTGATCGATCGAGAGTTCGGAGGCCCTGATCGTGCCTTCTACGCCTTCCGCAAGCTCGATAACCGCTGCCTTGGCATCGACGCTCACGATTTTACCGGTGACGCGCGTGCCCTTCGCGTTCAGAGCGAGGTAGGTCGAAAACGGGTCCTGGGCCAGCTGTTTGACGCCCAAGGAAATGCGTTCGCGTTCGGCGTCCACAGCCAGTACTACGGTTTCGAGCTCGTCACCCTTTTTATAATTGCGTACGACGTCTTCACCCAAGAGATCCCACGACAGATCCGATAGATGTACAAGGCCGTCTATGCCGCCGTCCAGACCGATGAAAATACCGAAATCCGTGATCGATTTTATCGTGCCCACAACACGATCGTTCTTGTTGTGCGTCGCGGCGAATTCTTCCCAGGGATTGGCTCGACACTGTTTCATGCCGAGTGAAATGCGCCGGCGCTCTTCGTCGATGTCGAGCACCATCACTTCCACTTCCTCGCCAAGGTGAACGACTTTCGTGGGGTGCACGTTCTTATTGGTCCAATCCATTTCGGAAACGTGAACCAATCCTTCCACGCCTTCTTCGATCTCGACGAAGCAGCCGTAATCGGCGATGTTCGAAACCTTGCCAAACAGTCGAGAGTGCTCCGGATAGCGCCGCGCGATGTCGACCCACGGATCGTCGCCCAATTGCTTGAGGCCGAGTGACACGCGCTGGCGCTCGCGATCAAACTTCAAGACCCTCACTTCGATCTCGTCGCCAATGTTGACCACCTCGGAGGGGTGCTTCACCCGCCGCCAGGCCATGTCGGTAATATGTAACAGGCCATCGATACCACCGAGATCGATGAACGCGCCGTAATCGGTCAGATTCTTGACCAGACCCGTAATGACCGTTCCTTCCGACAGGCTGTCGAGCAGCGCCTCCCGCTCGGCCGAATTCTCATTTTCGACGACCGCGCGGCGTGAAACGACGACGTTGTTGCGGCGACGGTCGACCTTGATGACTTTGAATTCGAGGGGTTTACCCTCGAGATAACTGGTGTCGCGGACGGGTCGCACGTCTACCAGCGACCCCGGCAGAAAGGCGCGTATGGAACTGATATCGACAGTGAAGCCGCCTTTGACTTTGTCGCTGATGACGCCCGTGACGGTCTTGCTTTCTTCGCAAGCCTCTTCCAACTCTTCCCAGGCCTTCGCACGCTTGGCCTTTTCCCGGGACAGCCGTGTTTCCCCGTAACCGTCCTCTACCGCGTCGAGCGCCACGTCGATTTCTTCCCCGACGGTGACCTCGACTTCGCCCTCGGGATTGCGAAACTGCTCAGCCGGAATCACCCCTTCGGACTTGAGTCCGGCATTGACGACCACGAAATCCGCGCGGATTTCCACGACCGTGCCCTTGACGATGGTGCCCGGCCGCATTTTGGATTCAATCTGACTTTGTTCGAATAATTCTGCGAAACTCTCCGCCATAGTATTTACAAACCGAATGTCTGTTCTGCCGCGGCGCACTCACCACTCGCTCAGTTCAGACGTCCTCGTCTCCTAGTCGTGTTAATGGGCAATCCGGCGTCGGACGCTTAAATCGCGTACTTTAGGCTAGACCGATATCGCGCACCAGACGCTTTATCTGATCCTCTACTGCGGATACGTCCAGTCGGGTCGTGTCGAGGAGGACGGCGTCGGTTGCGGGCTTTAGTGGGGAAACCGTACGTTGTTTATCCCGTCGATCACGCTCAGCAATGTCCCCCAAAAGCTGCGCGAGGTTAACACTCATTCCTTTTTGTTTCAACTGCTTATAGCGCCTTCGGGCACGTTCCTCGGTGCTCGCGGTGAGGTAGATCTTGTGGTCGGCATGGGGAAAAACGACCGTGCCCATGTCGCGCCCGTCCGCGACCAAGCCGGGCGGTTCGAGAAATGCCCGCTGGCGCTCCAACAGGGCCGCCCGCACCGCGGGGTAGGCCGCCAGGCTAGAAGCGTCCGTGCCGCACGCTTCGGAGCGCAGCTCGTCGGTGACATCGCGGCCGCGGAGTACTAGCTTTGTTTCCGCCTTCTCATCGACGAATTCGGCGCGGAGCCTGCCGGCCACGGCGGCGAGGGCCGCTTCGTCTTCGAAATCGGTGCCGCCACGCCGCGCCTCGAGCGCGACCAGGCGGTAGAGCGAACCGGAATCCAGCAGATGCCAACCGAGCCAGCTCTTGACGAGTCGGGCGAGGGTGCCCTTGCCACTGCTGCTAGGGCCGTCGATGGTGATGACCGGAACCCTGTCAAGCACCGTCAGGCCGCGCGCAATCCGGCGTTCCGCGCCGTCTCGGCAAACGCCGGGAAGGAGGTAGCGATGGCCGCGGCATTGCGAATGCTGATCGGCCCGCTCGCGCGCAGCGCCGCCATGGCGAACGCCATCGCGACGCGGTGGTCGCCGTGTGCATCGACCTCGCCACCAGTCAGTTCACCGCCTTCGATCGCGATGCCGTCGTCGAATGTTTCCACGGCGACACCGAGCTGACGCAGGCCTTCGGCCATGATCACAATACGGTCGCTTTCCTTGTGCCGCAGTTCCTCGGCGCCACGCAGGACTGTTTGACCACGCGCACAGGCTGCGGCCACGAATATCGCCGGGAATTCGTCGATGGCAAGCGACACGGATTCGGGCGGAATACGAATGCCATCCAGTACGGAGCCTGTAACCGATATATCGGCGACCGGCTCAGCGCCGTAGGAACGCCGCGAGTCGAGGGCGATGTCCGCCCCCATTTCCCGCAGGATGTCGATGACGCCGGTGCGGGTCGGATTTACGCCCACGCCGGGCAAGACCAGCCGGCTGCCCTCCGCAATCGCCGCGCCGACGATAAAGAACGCGGCAGACGAAATATCGGCGGGTATCGTGATATCAACCGCCTGCAAGCGCTGTCCGCCGCATATCCCGATCCACGGACCTTCGCGGGAAAGTTTAACGCCGAAAGCCTCCAGCATGCGTTCGGTGTGGTCGCGCGTAGGCGCCGGCTCCGACACACGCGTCGTGCCTGACGCTAGAAGACCCGCGAGCAGCACCGCTGATTTGATCTGGGCGCTCGCCATGGGCACCGCATAGTCGATCCCCTTCAGCAATCCCGCGGCTGCTATCCGCAGTGGCGGCGTCCCGTCGGCCGAGGTTTCGATTCGGGCGCCCATGCGCCTGAGCGGATCGGCGACGCGCTTCATCGGCCGTGTACTCAAGGACGCGTCGCCGATAAGGGTAGCGGCGATGCCGGCGCCGGCCACGATCCCGGACAGAAGCCTCATCGACGTCCCGGAATTTCCAAGATCGAGTGCCACGCGCGGCGCGTTCAAGCCGTCGACCCCGACACCATGGACGGTGAGGATCTGATCGTTGCCGATTTCGATCTCAACTCCCATGGCCTCCAAGGCACTGACCGTAGCCCGCACGTCGTCCCCCAGCAGACAGGATCGTACCCGGCACGGACCGTCCGCGAGCGCGCCCAGCATGACCGCGCGATGCGACAAGGATTTGTCACCCGGAAGTGCAACCTCGCCCGTCAGGCGACCGCCCGCCTGCACGGTCAGCTTATTGATCGCCGTCTCCACCGCCTGAGCGCCCGTACCGCACCCGTCCAACCGGCCAGTTGGACGGGTGCGGGGAAATAAATGATCGGTCGCGGACATCCTTGGCCCGCTCGAAGATTGCCTCGAGGGCGGCACCGTCTCCCGCTTCGATCGCCCGCCTGAGCGCCCCGAACCGATCCGCATATACCTCGCATAATGGCAACACCGCCTCGCGGTTGGCCAGGATGATATCGCGCCACATCTCGGGATTACTCGAAGCGATGCGCGTGAAATCGCGAAACCCGCCCGCCGCGAATTTGAATATCTCGCCGGAATCCTCCGCCGCGGCCAGCATATCGACCAGCGTATAGGCGAGCAGATGCGGCAAATGCGACGTGGCCGCGAGCACCTGGTCGTGATGAGCGGCGTCCATCTCGACCACCGAGGCGCCTGTTGCGCGCCACAGAGAGGCCACGGCATGCAGGGCCTCCTCGCGCGTTTCCGGCAGCGGCGTCAAAATCACCTTGTGATCTTCAAAGAGTTCGGCAAAGGAGGCTTTCACGCCACTCAGTTCGGTGCCGGCGATCGGATGGCCTGGGACGAAGTTTGGAAACCGTGCGCCGAGCGCCGCTCGCGCCGACACCACGACGCTCAACTTGGTCGACCCGACATCGGTCACGAAGGTGTTTTCGTCGAGGGCCGGGCCGATAGTTTCGAGAATTTCAGCCGAGGCACCAAGCGTTACGGCGACCACCACCATGTCCGCGCCTCTAACCGCTTTGGCGGCATCGAACTCAAACCGATCGACCACGCCTAGATCGACTGCCGCCTCGAGGTTCGCCGCGCTGCGTCCGACGCCGACGATCTCGCCGACCACGCCGGACCGCCGCAAGGCCCGCGCCAGGGAACCGCCGATGAGGCCCACCCCGATGATGACCAGTGTGTCGATCACCTGACTGGTTCGGCGTACACGCACCGGTCGATGCTCAAACTATCGCTCGTGGGCAGCTGCCGAGCACCTTGAACAGTGCTGCACGGGATTCCATTTCACTCAGCGCCGAGGCGATATCGGCATCATTGCAATGACCGAGCAGATCCACGAAAAACAAATAGTCCCAATCGCCCGTGCGCTTCGGGCGTGATTCGATACGCGACATGCTGATCCCCGCCGCCGCAAGCACGCTCAAGAGGCTATGAAGAGCGCCCGGCTCGTTCGGCATGCTGAACATGATCGAGGTCACGTCCTCCCCCGTCGCCTGAGGTATGGAACGCCCGAGTACCGCAAATCGCGTCGTGTTCTGCGGATGATCTTCGATGTTTGATGCGCGCACATCGAGCCCGTACTGTTCTCCCGCCTGCTTGCTCGCAATCGCGCCAGCGCCTGATTCGCTTCGCGCGCGTTCGGCGGCGGCGGCATTACTGCTGAGTGCTGAGCGTTCGGCACCCGGCAGATTCCGATCGAGCCAGGCGCGACACTGTGCCAATGCCTGTTCATGCGCATACACCCGCTGAATATCGTGGAGCGCGGCTTCCGTACTTAGAAGCTGGTGGTGCACGGGAAGAATGATTTCGCCACAGATCACCAAGCTTGATTCGCCCAGGCAGTCGAGCGTTTGGTTCACCGAGCCTTCGAGGGAATTTTCCACGGGAACAACGCCATAGTCACTCGCGCGCGCCTCGACTTCACGGAACACTTCCGAGATGCTGGTCACGGCGATCGGTTCTACCGCGCCGCCGAAATGCTTGAGCAAGGCTAGATGGGTAAAAGTCCCTTCCGGACCGAGATAGGCGATGCGCAATCCCTGCTCGAGCGAGAGGCAGGTCGCAATGATCTCGCGCATCAGCCTCGCCAGATCTTCGTCCGAAATCGGACCCGCATTGCTTTGCAACAGTCGCCGCAATATTTGCGCTTCGCGTTCAGGGCGATAAAACTGCGCCTCGCCGTCGCCAGCACGCTTTATCTCACCCACTTCAATCGTGAGCGCTGCACGGCGGTTCAACAAACCTACGAGCTCGTCATCGATCGCGTCGATGTCATTTCGTAAATTGCTGATGTGCTGATCAGACGACATGAATCCTTACCCCGATCCAGGAATTCGAGTCCGCGGCCACCCTGCGGGCGGTGTAGACCTAATCGGCTTCTTCAGCGGCTTCGTCGTTGCCATTGAGATCGGCGATGGGTTCAACCCCAACGAGCTGCTCTCCCTCGCCCAGGGCTATCAGTCGGATACCCTGAGTAATACGGCCGATGATTGAAATGCCTTCGACCGGCGTTCTTACCAGGATGCCGCCGTCACTGATCAGCATGATTTCGTCATCTTCTGCAACCGATACGGCGCCAACGACCGCACCGTTGCGCTCGTTGGCCTGGATCGCGATCACGCCCTGGCCGCCGCGCCCCCTGAGCGGAAATTCCGCATAGCGCGTGCGCTTTCCGTAACCCTTGGCCGTCGCGAACAGGATGGTGCCCTCGCCCTCAATGGGAATCAGCGCGATCACTTCCTGCCCTTCGCGGAGCTTGATACCGCGCACTCCGCGTGCCGTACGGCCCATGGGTCGAACGTGGGTTTCCGAGAATCGAACGGCCTTGCCGCCCGAGCTGACGAGCATGATGTCGCTCGCACCCTGGGTCAGCGATACGCCGACCAAGCGGTCATCGGCGACGAGATCGACGGCGATAATGCCCGAGGCGCGGGGCCGCGAGAAATTCGCCAGCGAGGTTTTCTTGATGATGCCACGCGCGGTTGCCATGACGACGAACAATTCCGGATCGAACTCCTTGATCGGCAGCACCGCAGTAATGCGCTCGCCGTCTGCCAGCGGCAGCAGGTTGACCAGCGGCCGTCCACGCGCAGTACGCCCGGCCTGCGGCAACTCGTAAACTTTCAACCAGTACAGTTTACCGCTGTTGGAGAAGCACAATAATGTATCGTGTGTGTTGGCAATGAACAGTTTGTCGACAAAATCTTCGTCCTTCGTAGTGGTCGCCGTCTTGCCCCTGCCGCCCCGCCGCTGCGACCGGTAGACCTCGATCGGCTGTGATTTTGCGTAACCGGCATGCGACAAGGTCACGACCACGTCCTCTTCGGAAATGAGGTCCTCCAGGGAAAGGTGTTTCTGCATCTCCACGATTTCAGTGCGGCGCGGGTCGCCGTAGCGCTCGCGAATCTCCAATAATTCATCGCGAATGACCTGCATCAAGCGGTCGGGCCGCTGCAGAATATCGAGCAGATCGTCAATACGCTCCAGCACTTCGCGGTATTCATCGAGAATCTTGTCCTGCTCGAGCGCCGTCAGCCGTTGCAGGCGCATCTCGAGAATCTCTTTGGCCTGGCGCTCGGACAAATGGTAGCCGAGGGATTTGAGGCCGTACTCCTGCGGCAGGTTCTCGGGCCGTGATACGTCCGCCCCTGCGCGCTCCAGCATGGTCAATACCAGTCCTGGCTCCCAGGCCTGGTTTAGCAGGCCCTCGCGCGCGTCGGCGGGCGTCGGGGACGCCTTGATCAGCGTGATGATCGCGTCGATATTCGCCAGCGCCACGGCGAGCCCTTCCAGCACATGGGCGCGATCGCGTGCTTTGCCGAGTTCGAACAGGGTGCGCCGAGTAACGACCTCACGGCGGTGGCGCAAAAAGCAATCGAGCAGCTCGCGCAAATTGAGCGTTTTGGGTTGACCGTCGACGAGCGCAACGGTATTAATGCCGAATACGGATTGCATCTGCGTATGCCGGTACAAATTGTTGAGCAGCACTTCTGCCAACTCGCCACGCTTGAGTTCGATGACGATGCGCATCCCGTCCTTGTCCGATTCGTCGCGCAATCCATCCTGTCGAATACCTTCGATCTTTTTCTCTTTGACCAGTTCCGCGATCTTCTCGATAAGCCGGGCCTTGTTAACCTGGTACGGTAATTCAGAGATGACGATGCGCGACGCGTCGGTATCGGCGTCTTCAATCTCGGTACGGGCTCTCACGTAAATTCGCCCGCGGCCCGTGCGATAGGCTTCACGGATCCCTGCCGAACCGTTGATGATACCCGCCGTGGGGAAATCGGGACCTGGGATATAGCCCATCAACTGGTCGATTTCGAGGCTCGGATCATCGACCAGGGCGACGCAGGCGTCGATTACTTCGTTCAGATTATGCGGCGCGATGTTCGTCGCCATGCCGACAGCGATGCCGCTGGAGCCATTGACCAGCAGGTTGGGAATACGCGAAGGCAGAACCGTTGGCTCGTGCTCCTTACCGTCGTAGTTTGGCGCGAAATCGACCGTCTCCATGTCGATATCGGCGAGCAGCTCGCTTGCGACCCGATCGAGTCGGCATTCGGTGTAACGCATTGCCGCGGGCGCATCGCCGTCGACCGATCCGAAATTGCCTTGGCCGTCGATCAGCGTGTAGCGCAGGGAAAAATCCTGTGCCATACGGACCAGGGTATCGTAGATGGCACTGTCGCCATGGGGATGGTATTTACCCATTACCTCGCCGACGACGCGAGCGCATTTGACGTAGGGCCGATTCCAGAGATTGTTCGCTTCCTGCATCGCGTAGAGTACGCGACGGTGCACCGGTTTGAGCCCGTCGCGGGCGTCCGGAAGGGCACGGCCGACGATTACGCTCATGGCGTAATCCATGTACGACTGCCGCATCTCGTCCTCGATATTGACCGGCAGTAACTGGCGCGCGATATCGGCCATCAGAGTGTATTTAACTAGTTGATTTTAAAGGGGAGTTCTAGGTCTACTAGACCTGCATATTATAGCATGCGGGGGACCCCCGGCGCACCTTTTCGACGCCGCGATCTCAGCGCTCGAAAAGACGCGCTACGGCCGCTTGATCGGGCTTCTCGACGACCCCTTTTTCGGTCGTCAGGACATCGATCAAATGCGCCGGGGTAACGTCGAATACGGGATTGAGTACGCGTACGCCGGCTGCGGCCACCGGGCGGCCGGCAAGATGGGTAAGCTCCGATGCGTCTCGATGTTCAATTGGAATATCGGCGCCGGTCGGAGCGTCGCGGTCGATGCTCGACAGTGGCGCGGCCACCATGAATTTCACACCGTGGGCACGCGCGAGCGTCGCCAGCGCGTAGGTTCCAATCTTGTTCGCAGTATCGCCGTTGGCCGCGATTCTATCCGCGCCGGTGATGGCCCAATGGATTCGTCCCTGCTGCATGAGGTAGGCCGCAGCGTTGTCGGCGATGAGGATCGGGTCGATGCCGTCCTTGTGGAGTTCCCACGCGGTCAGTCGTGCGCCCTGCAGCCAGGGACGGGTCTCGGTCGCGAATACTTCCGATAAGCGGCCGTCACGCCATGCGCTGCGAATGACGCCGAGCGCAGTCCCATATCCGGCCGTCGCCAACGCCCCTGCGTTGCAGTGCGTAAGCACGCCCGAACGCGGCGCGATCAGGCGCGCACCGAAATCTCCGAGCGCTTTGTTCGATTCGACGTCTTCTCTATGCAGCGTCTGCGCACGGGCGAGTAATAAAGGGTAGGGCTCCGTGGCGAGGTCCTCTAGCCCATCGCTCATAAACTTGAGGGCCCAAGTCAGGTTAACGGCAGTCGGCCGCGAGGTCGCCAGAGCGTCGATGTCCGGTTGCATCGCTTCGCGCCATCCTGCGCCCGCTTCCTTGAAGCGCCGACGCGCCGCAAGCGCCACACCGTAGGCCGCGGCGACACCTATCGCGGGAGCGCCGCGAACCACCATAGTCCGAATGGCGGTGCAGACGTCTTCGGCCGAATGACATTCAACGTAAGCGATCTCGTGCGGAAGGCGCGTTTGATCGAGCAGCACGAGCCGCTCGTTTTCCCAGCGAAGGGGGACGGGGCCGTCGACAGTTTTAATCACCTATGTTCTCCTCGGGTCTGTGGTACTTTAGCCCAACCGGCGCTCGCCGGCTTGAAAACGAATCAACAATGGACACGATGCAGGCGATTCATGCGGGTTGGGTCATACCGGTCGAACCAGAAGGCGTGGTTTACGAACGGCACACGATCCTTATCGACGACGCGCGCATCACCTCGATCATACCCACCGCCGATTGGCGGCGGCCGTCGCATGCGGTCGTGGAAGTCGACTGTACCGAACACGTCCTGATCCCCGGATTGATCAACGCACACACGCACGCGGCGATGAGCTTGTTTCGCGGGATGGCTGACGATCGCCCGCTGATGGAATGGCTGGAACAGCACATCTGGCCGGCCGAGGCGTCATTCGTCAATCGAGAATTCGTGCGCGAAGGTACCCGCCTGGCCGCCGCGGAAATGCTTCTGGGCGGTACGACCTGCTTCAACGACATGTATTTTTTCCCCGACGAAGCCGCGGCAGCGGCGGTCGAAGCGGGTATACGCGCCGTCATCGGGATGATCGTGATCGGTTTTCCGAGCACCTGGGCTCACAATGTTGACGAATATCTCCGTAAAGGAGAAGAAGTCCACGATCGATTTCGCTCACATCCATTGATCACGACCGCGTTCGCGCCCCACTCACCCTATACGGTCGACGATGACGCGCTGCGCCGCATCGCGACCCTATCTAACGAACTTGATCTCCCCATTCACATTCACCTGCATGAAACCCAGCGCGAGATCGACGACGCGCTAGCCGCGACGAAAATGCGGCCCCTGCGACGTCTTGGCGCACTGGGTCTGCAGTCACCTCGCCTGGTGGCCGTGCACATGACTGCGCTGGATTCGGAGGAGATCGAGATTTTGAGCCGCACTGGAACGCATGTCGTGCATTGCCCGGAAAGCAACCTCAAGCTCGCCAGCGGCTTTTGTCCCGTTGCGGAGCTCGTGGCGCAAGGGATCAATGTCGCCTGCGGTACCGATAGCGCGGCCAGTAATAACGATCTCGACATGCTGAGCGAGATGCGCACCGCGTCACTCCTGGCCAAGGGCCTTGCCGGTGATCCCTGCGCCCTGCCGGCCGCCGCGGCGTTGCGCATGGCGACGCTCAATGGCGCGAAAGCGCTCGGCCTCGACCACCTCCTCGGCACGATCGAGCACGGCAAGCTGGCGGATCTCGTCGCGATCGATCTCGCCGGGTTCGAGGCCCGGCCGCTCTACGATCCCGTATCGCATGTCGTCTACGGCGCACACCGCGACCAGGTGAGCGAAGTATGGGTTGGCGGCCGCCATGTCGTGCAACAAGGCCAACTCACCACACTCGACACGCGTGAGCTCAAGGCCAGCGCGGACCGCTGGCGCCAGCGGATCCACAAGGATTGAGTTCCCGCGCCCTGCTCACACTATGCCGCCGTCTGTCATGCAATAGGCGCGCTAAGGAACTTCGGCGGCATCCAAGTACCGGTCCCAGCGATTGACGATTTCACAGAAGAGATCGGCCGTACGTTCAGCGTCGTAAATGGCGGAATGCGCCTCGTCAGCGTCCCAGTCGAGACCCGCGGCCAGCACGGCGCGCGCGAGTACGGTCTGGCCGAACGCCACACCCGCCAGGGCCGCCGTATCGAAGGTGCTGAAATTGTGAAAGGGGAGCTTTTTGATGCCGCTACGCGACGCTGCGGCCTTGACGAAAGTGAGGTCGAAGGTCGGGTTGTGACCGACAAGGATCGCCCGGCTGCATTCTTGGCGCGTAATTTCGGCCCGGATGGTTTCGAAGATCTTCTCGAGAGCCTCGCCTTCGTCGATCGCGAGCCGAAAAGGGTGATACGGGTCGATCTTGTTGAATTCGAGCGAACTTTTGTCGAGATTAGCGCCTTCGAAGGGCGTGACGTGGCAACCAATCGTGGTGCGCCTGTGCCACCCCCGCGCCTCATCGATGTCGATCAATACCGCGGCGATTTCCAGCAGCGCGTCGGTTTGCGAATTGAAACCTCCCGTTTCCACGTCGATGATAACGGGGAGAAATCCGCGGAATCGCTGGGCAACGGAGCATTCAGGCATCAAGCCGACTCCGAAGTCGTACCGCTGAACCGGCGCGAACGGGTCGGGGCGGCTTAGTATTCGATTTCGGGGGCCTATCGGCCGGCCTCGAAGTCAATTTAGATCGAATCATCACGAATCTCTGTTTATGGAATATCGCAAGCTCGGAAATACTGACCTGGAAGTGAGTGCGTTCTGCCTGGGAACGATGACCTTCGGCGGACAGAATAACGCAGCGGAGGCGCATGCCCAATTGGATCGGGCCCGCGATACCGGTGTCAACTTGATCGATACCGCCGAGATGTATCCGGTTCCGGCGCGAGCGGCGACCTACGGCGAATCGGAATCTATCGTAGGTGATTGGATAGCGCAACGGGGCAGCCGGGATCGCATCGTGCTCGCAACGAAGGCGGCAGGCCCCGGCACTTTCGTGCCCTGGATACGGGGCGGGTGTTCTGTCCACAAGGCCGAAAACCTCGCACGCGCGGTGGACGCGAGCCTCGTGCGGCTTAAAACGGACTATATTGACCTCTTTCAACTGCACTGGCCCGATCGCGCCGCGAATTTTTTCGGCCAACTCGGATTCAAGCCGGCTCGAAACGAACAGGCGTTCAGCATCGAGGAGACCCTGCATGCGCTAAACGACATCGTTCGCAGCGGTAAGATTCGCTGCGTAGGTCTGTCGAACGAGACGCCCTGGGGGATGATGGAGTTTCTGCGTATCGCGGGCCAACAGGGCTTACCGCGTATCGCTTCGATCCAGAACCCCTACAACCTCCTGAATCGCAGCTTTGAAGTCGGCGGGGCCGAAATCGCGCACCGTGAACACCTGAGCCTGCTCGCCTATTCGCCCCTTGGATTCGGTACCCTGAGCGGAAAATACCTCGAAGGTCGGACCCCGGCGGACGCACGCATGACCTTGTTTGGACGCCACGATCGCTATTTGAATACGGCCGCTCGTCAGGCCACGCGGCGTTACGTCGAGATCGCATCTGCCGCCGCGATCGACCCGGTTCACATGGCACTCGCGTTCGTCGCGTCGAAACCCTTTGTAACCAGCGTTATCATAGGCGCAAGTTCAACTGCGCAGTTGGACCACAACTTGAAGGCGAGCGGATCGGAGCTGCCGCGCGAACTGCTGAAAGCGATCGATGCTGTGCATGAGGAGATTTCCAACCCGTGTCCATGACACCCCCCGCCGGCGACGCAACGCCGCTGTCAGAACTCAACGCCGTTTCGCCGGTGGACGGCCGGTACGCCAGGCACACGGCCCCGCTGCGCCGCATATGCAGCGAATTTGGCCTCATGCGCTATCGTGTCGTCGTCGAAGTCCGCTGGCTGCAGGCCTTGGGCGCTGAAAACTCGATTACGGAGCTACCGGCATTCGACGACTCGAAAAGCGGTATTCTCGAAGGCCTATTGCATTCGTTCGATGAGGCCGAAGCTGCAAAGATCAAGCAGATCGAAGCGACCACCAACCATGACGTCAAGGCGGTCGAATATTACCTGCGCGAATGTTTCGCGGAACATCGGACCCTCGATGCCGCCATACCGTTCATTCATTTCGCCTGTACCAGCGAGGACATCAACAACCTCGCTTACGGCATGATGCTGAGCGATGCACGCACCGACGTATTGCTCCCGGCCATGAACGAACTGCTGTGCAGGCTTGCGTCCCTCGGCGCTGCGCATGCCGGCGACGCGATGCTGTCGCGTACCCACGGCCAGCCCGCGTCGCCCACGACGATGGGCAAAGAAATGGCGAATTTCGCCGTCCGCCTCCGCCGCCAGATAGATGCTCTGGAACAAGTTGCCCTGCTCGGGAAAATGAACGGCGCCGTCGGCAACTACAACGCCCACCTTGCGGCTTATCCGAATGTCGACTGGCCGCGCTTGAGCGAGCGTTTCGTGCTGAGCCTCGGACTCAGCTGGAATTCACATACGACCCAAATCGAACCGCATGACTGTATCGCCGAATTCGCCGATGCTCTCGCGCGCACGAACACGATTTTTATGGACCTGTGCCGCGATATCTGGAGCTATATTTCGATCGGCTATTTCAGGCAGCACCATGTCGATGACGAAGTCGGATCTTCGACCATGCCGCATAAAGTGAATCCGATCGACTTCGAAAACGCCGAGGGTAATCTCGGCGTCGCCAATGCGCTGCTCGATCACTTTGCACGGAAGCTACCGCTTTCGAGAATGCAGCGCGACCTCACTGATTCGACCGTGCTGCGAAATCTGGGCAGTGCCCTTGCTTACTCCGTGATCGCCTACCGATCGCTGCTCATGGGTCTGGGTAAACTCGAGATCGACAAAGATCGCCTCGCACACGACCTCGATCATGCATGGGAAGTACTGGCCGAGCCGATTCAAACGATCATGCGCCGCCATGGGATCAGCGATTCCTACGAGCAGTTGAAAAAACTGACCCGTGGGCAACGGATCGACCGTGAAAGCCTAGGAAAATTCATTGACCGGCTGGATATAACGACGGACGCCAAACGGGCGCTCAAGGCGTTGACTCCCGCGAATTACACCGGCAACGCAGCGGCGCTGGCCAAAGATGTCTGAGGTCCGCGATGAAGCCGTCGGCTATGAAGGCGCCGTCCTAGGAGGGACGGCCGAGCCGCTGACGTTCGACGATCACACATCGCTCGCCGTGATCAGTGTGATGATGGCCCAGCAATGCAGACAGTCGCTGATCATCGTCAGCCGCCATCTAGACCCTGCCATCTACGATAATGAGGCCTTCGCCGACGCCCTCAAGAATATGGCCTTGAAGAACCGAACTGCGCAGATAAGGCTGTTCATCATTGAATCCAGACCGCTCATTTCTACCGGTCACCGGGTGCTGGAACTGAGTTCGCGTCTGCCGAGTTACATTGAAATTCGCGCGCCAGCGCCTCAGCACAAACAATTTAATGAAGCGATCCTCGTTGCCGATAACACAGGATACGTACATCGCCAGTTTTCCGCTCGCTTCGAAGGGACGGCGGATTTCAACGACAGGCGGATCGCCGCAGGGCTTGTCGACCGGATCGAGGAAATGTGGGAACGTGGCGTGCCCGACACGAATTTCCGGAGGCTGCACATATGAGCCGTATCCTGATCTTAACAATCGCCCTTATCTCGATCGCCCCATCGGTGCATAGTGCCGAAATGACCTTGGAGATCATTCCGCTCAAGCATCGTCTTGTGAACGACGTTGTACCGACTCTCCAGGCATTGGTTGTCGAAGGCGGTACTGTGACCGGAATGAACGACCAGCTGATCATCCGCACGACGCCCGAAAACCTGGCCGATCTCAAGAACGTCCTCGCGGCGCTCGATGCGAAACTGAAACAACTGCGCATCACCGTGCGTCAGGACATCGATGCGCACTCGCAACTTCGCGAAAACGAACTGTCGGCCCGCATCACTGGCGGCGATGTTCAAGCCCGGGTCGGTCGGCCGGCGCGTGGGCCGGGCGCGAGCATCACCTATGGCGATAGAGATAACCACGTTCAATATCGCAATTTCAGCACGCAGGGCGTGCACGATGCCGACAATACGCATTTCGTGCATGCCATTGAAGGGTCGCCAGCTTTCATCAGTGCGGGGAAATCCGTCCCAATACCGCAGCACTCGGTGGTGTGGACGCCGTATGGCGCTACTGTGTTCGGGTCCGTCAGGTATCGTAATGCCGGTGCAGGTTTCTACGTCCTACCGCGTGTTGCGGGCGACCGGATCAACCTTGAGATCTCGCCGTTTACCGAGAACCTCAATCGCTCTGGCGGCGGTTTGATCGACTCACGCGGCCTGTCAACGACCGTCAGCGGTCGGCTGGGCGAATGGATACCATTCGGCGGTGCCGCCCAGGCATTCAACGATTCGACGAGCGGTACGCTTTACAGCACGCGGCGCCAGGGTAGCGACGTCTACGACGTCTGGGTGAAGGTGGAAGTCATACCCTAAGGAACCTTTGAATAAGTCATGGCACATCTGCCTTGCCCATAAAATCGCGCAGCTCAGCGTTACGAACCTTGCCAATAGTCCCCGCTATTGGCTGCGATTCGTGCCTTGATCTGCACAATTTTATGAACAATTCAGACGCACCATGACTTATTCAGAGATTCCCTAAGGGTTAGAAATCAAATGTTGTTACTCCGGGGCGGTTCCGCCCTTTCGCCCTTTCGAATCGAAAAACTCAAGGCCGATTGCGTAAACGTAGCGCCGGCCTTGGAGACGATCGACGCGGAGCATTTGTTCGCCGCCTGGTTCCACAACGCCGACGGTGCGACGAATGCCGAGCGGGACCTGCTGAAACGGCTTACCCGCGCGCGCGACGACGCCGGCGACAATCCAGCCACAGAGCCCGACATTCTGGTTACGCCGCGCATCGGCACGATATCTCCCTGGTCTAGCAAGGCGGCCGACATCTGCGTGAATTGCGGGGTGATTGGACTCGAGCGTATCGAGCGTGTGACCGCCTGGTTCGTCACCGGCCTCGACCGGAAGGGCATCGAAGGCTTGCTGCCGTTTCTCCACGATCGCATGACGGAAACCGTCATGCGATCGTGCGCCGAGCTCGATCTGCTCAATTCGGCGGCACGGCCTGGTCAGCTAGTCCGTGTCCCGCTGCTGGCAAAAGGACGCGATGCACTCATAGCCGCCAATACGGAGCTCGGCCTCGCGCTGGCGGACGAAGAGATCGATTATCTCGACGGTCGGTATCGCGAACTCGAACGTGATCCGACGGACGTCGAACTGATGATGTTCGCGCAGGCCAATTCTGAGCACTGCCGCCATAAGATCTTCAACGCATCATGGTTGGTAGACGGACGTGAGGAACCGCTCAGCCTGTTCGACATGATTCGAAACACCTTTGCCCGCCATCCCAACGACGTCTTGTCCGCCTATCGAGACAACGCCGCGGTCAGTCGGGGCTATCGCGCAGAGCGGTTTTGTGTGAACGGTGCGAACCTCATTTATGCGCATCATCCCGAAGACGTGTCGATCGTGATGAAGGTCGAAACGCATAATCACCCGACGGCGATATCTCCCTATCCGGGCGCGTCGACCGGCGCCGGCGGCGAAATCCGCGACGAGGGCGCGACCGGACGGGGTGCGAAGCCAAAGGCGGGCTTGACCGGTTTCACAGTGTCGCACCTGCGCCTGCCCGGCGCCGCACGACCCTGGGAAACCGAACGGCCGTTCAATCCCCGACTTGCGACAGCGCTCGATGTCATGCTCGAAGGGCCCATCGGCGCTGCTTCTTTCAATAATGAATTCGGTCGGCCGGCGTTGACCGGTTATTTCCGCAGCTTCGAGTCGCGTGGTGATACCACACGTACAGTACGCGGTTATGACAAACCCATCATGCTGGCCGGGGGCCTAGGCAACATCCGGCCCGGACATGTCGTCAAGCAGGCGATTCCCGTCGGTGCCCGGATCCTTGTACTCGGCGGGCCCGCGATGCTCATCGGCCTGGGGGGCGGCGCCGCATCATCGCTCGGCTCGGGTGCCATTGATGCGGACCTCGACTTCGCGTCGGTACAACGGGATAACGCCGAGATGCAGCGCCGCTGCCAGCAGGTGATCGATACGTGCTGGGCCGCCGGCGACGCCAACCCCCTGCTAACGATACACGACGTCGGCGCGGGCGGTTTATCCAACGCGATTCCGGAAATACTGCACGACAGCGATCGTGGCGGCATCATTGAATTGCGCGACATTCCCAACGCGGAGCCAGGCATGTCGCCGCACGAGATCTGGTGTAACGAGGCCCAGGAGCGTTACGTCCTCGCCGTCAGCGCCGACAGCGTTGAACAGATCGCCGAAATCTGTAAACGCGAACGCTGTCCTTATGCGGTCGTCGGTACGGCGACCGAACGCGAACAGATCGTCGTAAGTGACAGCCTCACGGGAACGCCGGCCATCGATATACCGATGGATGTCATATTCGGCAAACCCCCGCGCATGCAGCGTGACGTGGAACACGTTAAGACGGACCTGGCTTCGCCAGACCTCTCGCGGGTCGATCTCCAAGAAGCGCTGGAGCGCGTATTCTCCTTTCCCGGCGTCGGCGACAAACGTTTCCTTATCACGATCGGCGATCGTACGGTCGGCGGACTCGCCGTTCGGGACCAAATGGTCGGGCCATGGCAGGTACCGGTGGCCGATTGCGCGGTGACATCGAGTGGTTTTTCGAACCATGTCGGTGAGGCTATGGCGCTGGGCGAACGCACGCCTGTGGCCTTGATCGACGGACCCGCGTCCGCCCGCCTCGCCGTGGGTGAGGCCCTCACCAATATCGCGGCGGCGCGGATCAAACAGCTGGCCGATGTCGTGCTTTCGGCTAACTGGATGTGCCCGGCGGGACATCCGGGAGAGGACGCCCGACTTTATGACATGGTACGCGCGATCGGCCTGGAGTTCTGTCCCGCACTGGGTATCAACATTCCGGTTGGCAAAGATTCAATGTCTATGCGCTCAGCTTGGGATGTCGACGGCGAAACGTGGCAAACGGTGGCGCCCGTTTCGCTGATCGTGTCCGCGTTCGCGCCGGTCACAGACGTGCGCCAGAGCATGACCCCCGAACTCTCGCGCGATGAAGACACCGTGTTGCTGCTCGTTGACCTGGGCCGCGGACGCAATCGAGTGGGCGGATCGATCTTGGCGCAATGTTACGGCATGCCGGGCGGCGATCCTCCCGACTGCGAGGAGGCTCGCGACCTTGCAGATTTATTCCGGGCTGTGCAGGCGCTGAACGATGGCGGTCATCTGCTGGCCTATCACGATCGATCGGACGGTGGACTTGCCGTTACGCTCGCCGAAATGGCGTTCGCCGCCAGGCATGGACTGGATATCGATCTGACTGCGCTCGGCAATGATCCGCTGACCGCCTTGTTCGCCGAAGAACTCGGCGCGGTCATCCAAATTCCGGCCGCCGATCGCGACCGCGTCGAATCCTTTTTCGCGGAGTCGACTGGCCTTGGCGACTGCGTTCACGTGATCGGACGGCCTGTTGACAATGGAATGCTCAAGCTAGGTCACCGAGGGAAACGGGTAATCGAGGCGGATATGAACGCGTTGCTGGCCATTTATTCGTCGACGACGCATGCGATACAGCGCCTGCGCGATAACCCCGAGTGTGCCGATCAGGAACTCGCCGTCATTCTCGATCGCGATGATCCAGGGCTTGCGATCAGGCTTCCGCGAACAAACTTCAGTGATCACTGCGTTTCCGTTGCCGCCACAACGGGCGCGCGCCCACGGGTCGCTGTGCTGCGTGAGCAGGGCGTGAACGGACACATTGAAATGGCCGCGGCCTTCGACCGCGCCGGCTTCGATGCAGTCGACGTACACATGACCGATATCATCGACGGCAGGGAATCACTGAACGGTATCGTCGGTCTCGCGGTCTGCGGTGGATTCTCCTACGGTGACGTTCTGGGAGCGGGACGCGGGTGGGCTGGAACCATCCGCCTGAATAGGCGCGCGCGCGACGTGTTTGAAGCTTTTTTCACTCGGCCGGATACGTTTACGCTTGGGGTTTGCAACGGCTGCCAGATGCTGAGCGAGCTTCGAGACCTCATTCCAGGCGCCACGCACTGGCCGTCATTCGAGCGCAACACCTCCGAACAGTTCGAAGCGCGCCTCGTCATGGCCGAAGTGATCCGATCGAACTCGATTTTGACCGCGGGCCTGGAAGGCCTGTCCGCGCCCATTATCGTCGCCCATGGCGAAGGCCGCGCACTATGGCCCCCCGGCGCGCCGGACGACGAACGCGGCGTGTGTTTGCGCTTCGTCGATAACCGCGGACAATGCACCGAGACCTATCCCTTTAATCCCAATGGATCGCCGCGCGGGGTCACTGGCCTCACCACCGACGACGGCAGGATCACCATCATGATGCCGCATCCGGAACGGGGGTTCTTGAGCAAGCAGTATTCGTGGTGTCCACCGTCATGGGGCGATGAGGAAAGTCCGTGGATGGCTTTGTTCAACAACGCAAGGCGCTGGGTTTCCGGTAGTTGACCTCGTCGCGGCACGCCGACCGATCTAAAAATTACTACGAGGAGAGACGATATCGTGGCGCGGGATGATTCGGAACTCGATTCCTTCCAGAAGCTCTTCGGCAAGGTAAGGAGACTCGAACACGACACGGTCGCACTGGACCGTCCGCGGCCGCCGCCGCTACCGCGTCACTCCGAAAGTGATGCAGCGGCCGTCATGCGCGACCTTGATCGCGGTGATTTCGACTGGGATTCCGCCGACAGCGGTGAGGTCACCGAATTTCACCGTCCCGGTCTGCAGCGCAGCGTGCTGCGCAAACTCAGACGCGGCCGATATGCCGTACAGGATGAACTCGACCTCCACGGGATGACGGTGCCCGAAGCCAAGGAACGACTCGTGGCGTTTCTCGTACACGCGAACCGGCAGCGCTTCGCCTGTGTGCGTGTCATCCACGGGAAAGGCTTGAGTTCACCCGGAAAGAACCCGGTACTCAAGCCCAAGGTAGGCCGCTGGCTACGCCAGCATGGCAGTGTGCGCGCCTTTACCTCGGCACCGCGCAACGACGGCGGCTCTGGCGCGCTGTACGTACTCCTGCGGCGAAAACAGAATTAAGAACGGCCTGACTCGCGCAGAGTTTCCTCCAGGAAACCAGGCGCCTTCATGAAATATGCGGGCTAAACTGCTTGCACCATGCACACGGCGGAAGCCGCGATACCCTCACCGCGCCCCGTGAAACCCATGCGCTCGGTCGTCGTCGCCTTGATACTGATGGCGTCGATCGCCAGCCCCGTATCCGCCGCGATATTCTCCCGCATCGCACGGACGAAGGGCGAGATGCGCGGCTGCTCCGCAATAACGGTGGCGTCGATGTTGCAGAGCGCGTAGCCGGCCTCCCGCAGAAGTTCCGTTACGCGTCGCAGGAGATCCCGGCTGCTGACGTCCTTTAGCCCAGGATCGGAGTCGGGAAAGTGGCTGCCGATATCTCCTAGCGCAACCGCACCAAGAAGCGCGTCACAGATCGCATGCAGTAGAACATCGCCGTCCGAGTGCGCCGCGAGACCCTTGTCGAATGGGATTTCAACGCCGCCCAGAATGATGTGATCCCCTTGGCCGAAGCGGTGTGCGTCGTATCCCTGTCCTATCCTCATGCCCGTGGTTTCCCTTGCGCCTGCATGATCAATGCGGCCAGTTCGAGGTCTTCCGGGTGGGTGATCTTGACGTTGTCGCTGTGCCCGGGGATCACTTTCGGCCGCACCCCCTGCCGCTCCATTGCCTGCGCTTCGTCGGCCACGATGATTCCTTCGGCCAGCGCGGATTCGATCGCCATGCGCAACGCCTGCAATTGAAACATCTGTGGTGTGAGCGCGTGCCACATTGCCCGGCGGTCGACGGTCTCGGTAATCTGATCATCTCCGTCGCAGCGCTTGAGCGTATCACGCACCGGCGCTGCGAGGATGCCCCCAGTCGTCGTGTCGGATAGATCGCGGATCATACGATCGATGTCGCTCGCACGCAGGCACGGTCGCGCTGCATCGTGCACCATCACCCAGGCCTCGGGCGGCACGCAACTGCTAAGCCATTCGAGTCCGGCGAGAACCGAGTGGCAGCGCTCGAGCCCGCCCCGAACCACCACCACTTTGTTCGGCAGCCGATCGCTGAGCGCTTCAAAGCGCAGGTCGCCGTCCGCGATTGCGACGACGATCCGCTCGATTCGGGGGTGTGCGGCCAGCCTTGTGAGCGTTTGTTCGAGCACGCTTCGTCCATTGAGCAAGAGGTACTGCTTCGGTATGCCGCCGCTCATGCGAAGACCCTGGCCCGCGGCGGGTACGACTGCATAGACGATGGCGTCGCTCATATTTCGAACCGCATCATGATCACTCCGTCCCGCCTTCGGCCGATTCTACCTGCGCGGGGTCAATGAGTCGGAAAAACACTTCGCCATCTTTGATCATGCCCATTTCACTGCGCGCGCGCTCCTCGATTGCTTCGAGACCCTGCTTGAGGTCCATGACTTCCGCTTCGAGCGCTCGATTGCGATCCTGCAGGTGGGCGATTTCGTCGCGCTGCGCCTCAACCGCCTGCGCGAGCTTATTCACTTCGCGAATACCCCCTCGCCCGAACCAAAGCGAATACTGAAGATAGATCGTAACCAACAAGAGAATCGCGATGACGACACGCACAACCGCCCGTCTCTCAGACGTTCCTCGATAGGGCGCGTACCATGCAAGCTTGTGAACAACGCGTTCGCGGCACTCTTCACTGCCCTTTCAAGCTGTCGAACGCCTCGCGCCCTGGGTAAATCGCGCGCGCTCCCAGCAAGTTTTCGATCACCAGCAAGCGGTTATATTTCGCGACGCGATCGGAGCGCGACATCGACCCTGTTTTGATCTGGCCGGTGCAGTAAGCCACGGCGATGTCCGCGATCGTGGTGTCTTCGGTCTCCCCCGAACGGTGCGACACGACCGTCGTGTAACCGGCGGATTTCGCCGACTCGATCGCAGCAAAGGTTTCCGTCAAGGTTCCGATTTGGTTAACCTTAATGAGGATGGAATTGGCGGCGCCGGTATCGATGCCGCGCTGCAATGTTTCGACGTCAGTGACGAATAGATCGTCGCCCACCAGTTGGATTCGCGACCCGAGAGCCTCGGTTAATTGCTGCCATCCTTCCCAGTCGTTCTGGTCCATCCCGTCCTCGATCGAGACGATCGGATAGCGTTCGATCCATTCCGCGTACATCTCGACCATGGCCCCGCTGTCGAGTGCGCGGTTTTCCGATGCGAGCCGATATTCGCCGTCTGCGTAGAATTCTGAGCTCGCGACATCGAGACCGAGCATGATGTCTACGCCAGCGCGGTAACCGGCTTTGTCGACTGCCCGCATGATGAGATCCAAGGCCGCTTCGTTCGACGGAAGATCCGGCGCGAACCCACCCTCATCGCCGACCGCGGTACTCGCTCCATCGGCGTTGAGAAGCGCCTTCAATGCGTGAAACACCTCGGCTCCGAAGCGCAAGCCCTCACGGAAACTCGGCGCGCCGACCGGCAGTATCATGAATTCTTGGAGATCGACGTTATTGTTGGCGTGTGCGCCGCCGTTGATCACGTTCATCATCGGCACGGGCAGGATGTACTCATTGCGTTCCTTTAATGATTCAAACAGGGGACGGCCACTTTCAGCAGCTGCCGCATGCGCCGCCGCCATTGAAACGGCCAGCATGGCGTTGGCACCGAGTACAGATTTGTTGGCCGTGCCATCGAGCGCGATCATTATTTGGTCAAGCGCTTCCTGATCCGCGACTTCCTCGCCGGTCAATGCGCCGGCGATGGGGTCGTTGACGTTTGCAACGGCCTTGGTGACACCCTTGCCTAGGTAACGGGAAGAATCGCCGTCCCGCATTTCGAGCGCTTCACGTTCGCCGGTGGATGCACCCGACGGCACTGCGGCGGCGCCCCGATGACCGCTCGTCGTCATCACCTCTGCGCGGACGGTCGGATTGCCGCGTGAATCGATGATTTCAAGTGCGGAGATGCTCGTGATTCTGCTCATGGTTGATTATCGTTCCGCGCCCAACCCGTCAGGCATTGCCGGCATCGCCTTGCTTGACGGTCTCGTCAATAGCTTTCAGTGTTCTCAGCAAGGATTTCATCGAAGCCAAGGGCCAGGAGTTGGCGCCGTCGCTGAGCGCCTGTTCGGGCGCGGGATGCGTTTCCATGAACAATCCCGAGATCCCGACCGCGACCGCGGCACGAGCGAGCGTCGGCACGAATTCGCGCTGCCCGCTGGAAACGGCGCCCTGCCCGCCCGGAACTTGGACCGAATGCGTTGCATCGAAGACCACCGGACATTGCGTTTCGCGCATGATCACGAGTGAGCGCATGTCCGAAACGAGGTAGTTGTAACCGAAGGAGGTCCCGCGTTCGCACACCAGGATAGACTCGTTTCCTACCGCCCGTGCTTTGTCAACGACGTGCTGCATGTCCCACGGCGCGAGGAACTGCGCCTTTTTGATATTAACCGGCTTTCCCTGCCGCGCGACGTTCTGAATGAAGTTGGTCTGGCGGCACAGAAATGCCGGCGTTTGCAATACGTCGACGACATCCGCGACCTCGTCAAGGGGAGAATCCTCGTGCACGTCCGTTAATACCGGGACTCCGATTTCCTCACGCACCCTGCTGAGTATCCGCAGGCCCTCCTCGACGCCAAGTCCGCGGAAACTGGTGTGCGATGTGCGATTGGCTTTGTCGTAGGAGGCCTTGAAGACGAAGGGAATTCCGAGTTCGCCGGTCATCGCATGCAGAAACGCAGCGGTTTCGAGGACCATCCTCTCGTTTTCGACGACGCATGGTCCGGCGATCAGGAAAAAGGCTTTAGAAGGACCGACCTCATAATCACACAGTCTCATCGCTAACCTCGGGCGACCGGCGCGCCTGATGTTCGAGCGCCGCGTTCAGAAAGGCCGTGAACATCGGATGACCGTCCCGGGGGGTCGAGGTAAATTCTGGATGGAATTGACATCCGACAAACCAGGGATGGTCCGGGATTTCAATGATCTCAACCAGGTTACCATCCATCGAACGACCCGCAATACGTAAACCGGCAGCCTCGAGTTCCATCATGTAGGTATTGTTGAACTCGTAGCGGTGCCGATGCCGCTCGTTGATGAGATCGGTACCGTAAGCACGTGCCACGAAACTGCCGCGCGCAAGTTTGCACTGCTGACCGCCCAGGCGCATGGTGCCGCCGATTTCGCTGTCCGACGAGCGTATTTCAACGATACCGTCGGCGTCCTTCCATTCGGTGATCAGCGCGATAACTGGGTGCGGCGTGTGCGGTTCGAACTCGGTGCTGTGTGCCTGCTCGAGCTTCGCGCCGTGGCGCGCGAATTCGATGACGGCGATCTGCATGCCAAGGCATATCCCCAGATAAGGCACACGCTTTCCCCGCGCGTACTGCACCGCCAGGATCTTACCTTCGATACCGCGCTCACCGAAACCGCCGGGAACCAGGATCGCATGCATATTGGCCAATACGCCGACGCCGTCAGTCTCCAGCCGCTCCGAATCGACATAGTGAATATCCACGCGGGTGCGGGTGTGGATGCCGGCATGGGTGAGCGCTTCTGACAGTGATTTGTAGGACTCCGTCAGATCGACGTACTTGCCGACCATTGCGATTTCGACCACGCCCTGCGAGCTTTCCAGTGCGTTGACCACGTCGTACCACTGGGACAGGTCGGCCTCGGGTACGCTCAAGCCGAGTTTTTCGACAACAATTTCGTCCAGCCCTTGTTCGTGCAGCAGAATCGGGATCTTGTAGATCGTGTCCGCGTCGGCGGCGGTGATGACGGCGCGTTCCTCAACGTTCGTAAACAGGGCGATCTTGCGGCGCTGGGATGACGGCACGGGACGGTCGGCGCGGCACAGCAGAATGTCTGGTTGTATACCGATCGAGCGAAGTTCCTTGACCGAGTGCTGCGTCGGCTTGGTCTTCATTTCGCCCGCAGAGTGGATGAACGGCACCAGGGTCAGGTGGATAAACAAACAACTCGAAGCGCCGAGTTCGACTCGCATCTGGCGGATCGCTTCAAGAAACGGCAGTGATTCGATATCGCCCACCGTTCCACCGATCTCGACCATCGCGACCTCGGCGTCGCCCGCTCCTTGCTTGATGCAGCGGATGATTTCATCGGTGATGTGCGGGATGACCTGAACCGTCGCGCCGAGATATTCTCCCTGCCGCTCTTTGCGTATGACGTTGGCGTAAATGCGGCCGGTGGTGTAATTGCTTCTGGCTGAGGTACGGCAGCGAACGAAGCGTTCGTAATGTCCCAGGTCGAGATCGGTTTCCGCGCCATCCTCGGTGACGAAGACTTCTCCATGCTGAAAGGGGCTCATCGTACCTGGATCGACGTTGATGTACGGATCCAGTTTCACCATGGAAATCTCGAGTCCGCGAGCCTCGAGGATGGCGCCTAAAGACGCAGATGCGATGCCTTTGCCGAGCGAAGACACGACGCCGCCGGTAACAAAGATATAACGCGTCATGCCGTGCTTTATGTGATTCCAGGTGCCGGATTCAGGCCTCGACCGCGGCCGATTGTAGGTCGACGAAGCTACCAGAAGACCCGCCGATTCTCAATGGGAACGGTCGTGCAAGCGCCGTCTCAGCGGCGAAATTCGTAAGCGGATTCGACCTCCTCCTGCCGCAGCACGCCGAAGGTGCGAAAGCTCATCGGCGCCGAGGGCCGCCTGACGTGAAGCGCGTCCGCGTCCTCGCTCAGCAACAACTCGCGCGCCTCGAACAGGTTCGCCTGCAGATGAATGGGGGCGAGTTCGTATCGATCGGCCGGGATCGCGACGAGATCGACGTCTTCGTCCGGTTGCCATTCGACGTAACGCGCCAAATCAGAGGCTTGCAACAGGAGCGGACGCTCGACTTCGCTCTCGGCGATGATCCATTGTGGACCACGCGTCAGCAGTTCGCGCACCTGCTCTACCTTCAAATGGCGCGGCGAATGTTCAAAACTACGATTCATGACTGCCGCCACGCCGATGCGCCTCAGGCTTTGTGACAGCGGATCCCGCCGGTAATCAAGACCGGCGTCGCGAATCAAATGCGTAAAGACGGATTCCTGCTTGAAGACGATCTTGGCGGTCGGATTGGCGCTCACCACTGCAAGCATGCCCGGCATGATGATCAGCGGGTTGCCGGTCATCTCGAGCAAGGCCAGAAGTGGCCCCTGTAGCACCGCGCCCATCATCGTTCCCATTCCCAGCATTGCATACAGGGCAGGATGCGCGGCCACCCCCGGCACGATCACGATCGGTTTGGCGAAGCAAGCGCCGAGGAGGCAGCCCATCAGGACGCTCGGTCCGATCAGGCCGCCCGGGCATACGCACGGTGGCGCACAGCGCGCTTGCTGCGAATTTTGCGACGAACTCCGTGATGATGGACAACACCCCCAGATGCCCCGCAATGGTGGTGTTGGCCGTGTCATAACCGAGACCAAGCGCTTCGGGCACGGCGACGCCGAGGGCACCGACGAAACATCCTGTCGCGGTTAACTGCAACATCACGTGGACCCGTACGACGGTGCGCCCCAGCGCACGAATCGCACCGACGAACAAAGCGGATATCACGCCGATCAATCCCCCCATCAAGATGATGAAACCGAATTCCCATAATGAGGCGAGTCCCAATAAGGGCACGAGGAAGGCCGTTTCCTCACCGAACACGGCCCGCGTGATCGCGGTTGCCGCAACAGCGGACAGGATGACCAGGACAAACCCGGCGATGGTGTACTCGACCATGATGACTTCCATGGCGAACACCACGCCGGCGAGGGGCATGTTGAAAGAAGCGGCGATTGCGGCCGCAGCACCGCACCCAACCAGGATGCGGATGCTGTTGTTCGGCAATCCGAGCCGCTGCCCCAGCAGACTGGCTGCGCCGGCACCGAGATGCACGCTGGGGGCTTCGCGGCCGACCGATTGCCCCGAAGCCAGCGCGACGGCACCGCCGATGAATTGCACCACCAAGTTGCGGCCGGGCACGCGGCCCTAGTGGTAATGGAGGCGCTCGAGCACATGAACGATGCCGACGGTGCGCGACGGCGCAGGTAACAGCTAGTAGGCGACGCCCAGAACGAGTCCGCCCGCAGCAGGCAGGGCGAAGCGGTGGAACGGGTCTAGCCATTCGAACGCCTCGCCGGGAAGCGCGGGCATCAATCCGTTTTGCATGAATTCTATGGCGTAGCGAAAGGCGACGATCAGGGTGCCCGCGGCAATGCCGCTAAGCAGGCCCAAGAAAGCCAGAAACCCGTCGGCCTGGGCCGCAGCCAGGCGCAGGCGAAAGCGCTCCAAGCTCTCCGCGATGTGCTTAAACAAGCTTGTCATATCAAGGCTTCATCGCGCCATTGGCGTCCACTAATCGCCCGGTTATAGATCGTGCGCGTAATCGATTTCGGAATTGATGATAAACTCGCGCGCGCCGCCCTGACCGACTTGCTCGGAGACCCAAGCGCGACCCTGAACCGTTCTCAATCATCGCGAGAATAACCCATGTCGGACATTGAAATCGCTCAACAGGCGGCCAAAAGGCCCGTCGTCGATCTCGTTCGCGAGCGCTTCGGCATTGCGCCGGAACACCTTGAGCCCTATGGTCATTACAAGGCCAAACTGTCGCTCGAATACATCCACAGTCTCGAAACCGCCGCCGACGGCAAACTCATTCTGGTTACCGCAGTCAGCCCGACCCCGGCCGGCGAGGGCAAGACGACGACCACCGTCGGTCTCGGCGACGCCATGAACCGGATCGGCAAGACCACCATCATGTGCCTGCGGGAACCCTCGCTCGGACCCTGTTTCGGCATCAAGGGCGGGGCCGCCGGCGGCGGTTATGCGCAGGTGGTACCGATGGAAGACATCAATCTGCACTTTACCGGCGATTTCCACGCCATCGGGGCCGCCCACAACCTGCTCGCGGCCATGCTCGACAACCATATCCACCACGGCGACGCGCTGGACATTGATCCGCGTCTCATCAAATTCAAACGCGTAGTCGACATGAATGACCGCGCGCTGCGCAACACCGTTATCGCTCTCGGCAGCACCACTAACGGCGTTCCACGCGAAGACGGATTCGACATCACCGTTGCTTCCGAAGTCATGGCCATATTCTGCCTGGCAAGCTCACTGGAGGATCTCAAATCCCGCCTCGGGCGAATCGTCGTGGCCTATACACGCCACGACCGACGGCCCGTGACCGCAGCCGATCTCAAGGCCCACGGCGCCATGGCGGCGCTACTAAAAGACGCGATCAACCCGAATATCGTACAGACGCTCGAGAACAACCTGGCCTTAGTGCACGGCGGTCCGTTCGGGAACATCGCGCACGGATGCAATTCGGTGATCGCGACCCGTACCGCGCTCAAACTCGCGGATTACGTCGTCACCGAGGCCGGATTCGGCGCTGATCTGGGGGCCGAGAAGTTCATCGACATCAAGTGCCGCATGGCGGGCCTCAAACCGCGGGCGGTGGTGCTGGTGGCGACCGTTCGCGCGCTCAAGTACCACGGGGGCATGGCGGTGGATCAATTGAACGATGAAAATCTCGATGCATTGAACGCTGGCTGCGTGAATCTCGAACGCCATATGAACAACATCAAGCAACATTATGGACTGCCCTGCATTGTCAGCATCAATCATTTCACGCACGACAGCGACGCGGAAATTACTCTGCTCCTCGACAAGGTGCGCTCGCTAGACGGCAAAGCGGTCGTCGCGCGACACTGGGCCGAAGGCGGCGCGGGCGCCGAGGATTTGGCCCGGGCAGTGAGTGAAATCGTCGATGCGAACAGTGTCGCCCACCGCTATGTCTACGATGCAAAAGACCCTCTGTGGGACAAGATCTGCACGGTGTCGAGGAAGATCTACGGCGCCTCGGATATTTATGCCACACCCAAACTGCGCCGGGAGATCGAGGAACTCAATGCTGTCTACGGTGATTTCCCGGTGTGCATAGCGAAAACTCAGATGTCGTTCTCGACCGATCCCGGAGTACGCGGTGCGCCGAGCGGCCATACGGTAGAGATCAGCGAGATCCGCGTTGCTGCTGGCGCCGGTTTCGTCATCGCCATCGCGGGTAACATGATGACGATGCCGGGTCTGCCGCGTACGCCTGCAGCGGAAAAAATCGACGTCGATTCCGACGGGCGGATAGTCGGCTTATTCTAGCTTCCTAACTGGGTGGGCCGTTTCAGGTCCAATTCGGACACGATAGGGGAACCGTGTGTCGTGCGCTTTGCATCACGATTCTCGTATGAGCTGCCACGCCTGCTCGACATGCCTCTGCTCGGTATACGTTTGGCCAATACAGAATCTCAGGCAGTAACGGCCGTTGATCACGGTGTGTGTCAGGAACATTCGCCCACTCTCGTTCAGACGACGTAACAAGGATTGGTTGTCGTCGTCGCTGCCATGTCTGCGAAAGCAAACGAGGTTGAGTGAGCGCGGCACCGCGAGTTCGTACTCCGGATCATCGGCTATCCACTGCTCGAATCGTTCAGCCAGGCCGATATGATGTCGTACAAAATCTTGCAATCCGATAACACCGTAAGAACGGATCACGAACCAGAGTTTCATCGCGCGAAACCGCCGGCCGAGCGGAATATGCCAGTCGCGATAGTCGATGGCATCGCCACGCTCGCTCACTTCGTTGCGCAAGTATTCGGGCATCACGGTAAGCGCACGGATCAAAGGCTCTCGGTCCGCAACATAAAAGCAGTCGCAATCGAAATTGGTGAGCATCCATTTGTGCGGATTGAAACAATAGCTGTCTGCCAATTCGACACCGGAATGAATGTAGCGGTATTCCGGACACAGCGCTGCCGTGCCGGCCATCGCTGCATCGACGTGCAGCCACAGATCCTGCTCAGTACAGATGGCGCCAATTTCCGCGACCGGATCGATGGCAAGCGAAGAGGTTGTTCCCACGGTCGCGCAGACGAAAAAAGGCCGAAACCCGGCCTCCCGATCACCCGCGATCGTTTGCACGAGAACGTCTGGATCCATGGCGAGTTCGGCATTGGTCGCAATCTTCCTCAGGTTCTC
>JAYYZW010000118.1:0-46268 GCA_036339995.1 Pseudomonadota bacterium | reverse complement strand
ATAATTCGTTTCAGAATCTTTTTCTGTACAACCGGTTTGCCGGGCTCGACCGCGTCGGAGATGCAAACCAAGTCGCGCTGGCCGTGACGACCCGCGTGCTCAATGCCGAAAACGGCCGAGAGACCTTCCGCTTCAGCTTCGGCCAGATCTTCTTCTTCCGCGATCGCGAAGTGACCCTGCCGGGACGTATCGAAGAGCGAGACAGTCAGTCGGAGATCATCGCCGAAGCGGCGACCCGCTTCGGCAGTGACTGGAGCGCCCGCGGAACGATTCAGTGGGATCCCGGTGAACCCGAGACCGAAAAGCTGGCGGTCACGCTCCGCTACCAGCCAAACCTCGAAACCGTATTGAACTTGAGCTACCGGTTTCGCCGCGCGGTGACCGATATCGAACAGACGAACGTGTCGATACGCTGGCCGCTGACTGACCGACTGGCCATGATCGGCCGCTGGAACTATTCCCTGCAGGAAAACCGCTCGCTCGAAACGATTTGGGGCCTCGAGTCCGAAAGCTGTTGTTGGGGCGCACGTCTGGTCGGCCGGCGCTTTCTGCGTAACACGCAGGGCGAGTTCACAAACGGACTCTTCATGCAGGTCCACTTTCGCGGTTTCGGCGGATTCGGGCAGGACCCGAGCGCTCTTTTACGGCGCGGGATCCCCGGATACGTGGATCCTTTCGACTGAACCGGCACTCAGGAGCCAGACACGAATCAAGTCCACTTTGGCGGCAATAAATCTTCAGGGCTCGCGCAATGCGGTACAATTTGCCCCTTGTTTTAAAGTTCAAAAGCGTATTTAAATATTGTCCGCATGTGCGCCGCGCCCGTTGGATTTAGGATAAATCTGCTGCGGCCCTGGCATACGATGTTGCTCATATCCGCCAAACTAAGAATGAACGGGCTCCTGGGCTTTGCTGCCGGCATCTTCGCGGCGGCCGCAGTTCACGCAATGGAACTCGACCGCATCCTCGCCGTAGTCGATGAAGATGTGGTCATGCAGAGCGAACTCGAGGAGCAGATGCTCCGCGTCCGGCTCCAGTTGCGCAATCAGGAAACCCGGGTGCCGCCGACCTCCGTCCTCGAGAGGCAGGTCATGGAGCGTCTGGTATTGGAGAAAATCCAGTTGCAGCTGGCCGACCGGATCGGTGTGGAAGTCCTGGAAGAGTCCCTCGATAGCGCGATTGTTGACATCGCCAGGCGCAATGAGCTCTCCTTAGAACAATTCCGCGAAATTCTGGTATCCGAGGGCCACCAGTTCGAATACTTCCGCGAGCAGATTCGCCATGAAATCATCATGGCTAAGCTACGCAAAAAGGAAGTCGACAACCGCGTAAAGGTGCGCGAGCGGGAGATCGAAAATTTTCTGATCAACGAAAACACCGGCGAGGACAACGCTCTCGAATACCGTCTGTCCCATATTCTTATCGCGACGCCCTCCGGTGCGGACGACGATGAGCTTCGGGCGGTGAGGAATAAAGCCAAAGACGTCTTGGACCGCCTCGACGCCGGCGAGGATTTCGGCGCACTTGCTATCGCTGCGTCCGATGGCCAAACGGCACTGGACAACGGTGACCTCGGGTGGCGCAAGGGCGCGGAAATACCGACTCTGTTCGCCGATGCCGTCAGTACAATGGAGATCGGCGATGTCAGCAGTATCATTACCAGTCCAAGCGGTTTTCATATCGTCAAACTCGCCGATCAACGCGCCGGCGAGAAAATCATGGTCGAACAGTACAAGGTTCGGCACATCCTCATCACGACGAACGAATTACTACCGGCCGACCAGGTGTTTGGAAGAATCTCGCAGATCCGGCTTCGGCTGGACGGCGGCGCCGATTTCGCACAATTGGCACGGAGGAATTCCGACGACAGGAAATCTGCATTGGATGGCGGTGATCTCGGATGGGTCAGCAAGGGCAAAATGACCCCTCAATTCGAGGAAGCGATGATCGCGGCACGAATCGGCGAGATCAGCCAGCCTTTCCGCTCCGAGTTCGGCTTTCATATCCTTCAGGTCCTGGATCAGCGCGAAATCGACGGCACCAAAGAGTTCAAACGCGATCGCGCGCGCCGTGCAATTCGCAAGCGTAAAACCTTAGAAAGACGCCAGTCCTGGTTGCGTCGCCTGCGCGACGAGGCGTATGTCGAATACCGCATCGACGAATAAATTCCCGCCTCCCCGAATAGCGCTAACACCTGGGGAACCTGCGGGTATCGGACCTGATCTCGCACTTCTTTGCGCGACAAATCCGAACGGTGCCCGCACGATTTGTTTTGCCGATCCCGCGTTGATAGGAGATCGGGCTCGCCAGCTCGGTCTCGATATCAAAATCGTCGAGGTATCGGGCGCCGGTGATTGTGACGATAAGGCGCGCGGCGTCATACACGTGGTTCCGATCGGCGCCGCGGTTCCGTCCCGACCCGGCGAACTCGACGTTCGAAATGCCCGCTACGTGCTCGATTGCCTGGACGCCGCAATGGACAGCTGTCTGGCGGGAAGCGTCGACGCTCTGGTCACAGGCCCTGTACAGAAATCGATCATCAACGAGGCTGGCATTCCGTTTTCGGGTCACACCGAGTATCTGGCCGAACGACTGGGCGTAGCCGTCCCCGTCATGATGCTGGTCGCAGGCGCGCTCCGGGTAGCACTCGTCACCACTCACCTGCCCTTGCGCGAGGTCGCCGGCTCAGTAACCGAAGCGCGGCTTAACGCGGTCCTCGACGTCCTCGAGCACGATTTGAAGAGCCTGTTCGGCATCGCGAAGCCACGCCTGTGCGTCTGCGGACTCAACCCGCATGCCGGTGAGGACGGCTACCTCGGCACCGAAGATGCCGAGGTGATCCAGCCGGCCGTTCAGGTACATCGCGAGCGGGGATGGTCGATCACCGGTCCCGTCCCTGCCGATACCGCATTCACGGCTTCGCATCGAGCGAACTACGACACGATTCTCGCCATGTACCACGACCAGGGCCTGGCAGCGCTCAAGGCCGTCGGATTTGGGGATGCGGTCAACGTGACCTTGGGGCTGCCCCTTATTCGTACTTCCGTCGATCACGGTACCGCGCTTGCTCTGGCGGGCAGTGGCAAAGCGCACGCCGGCAGTCTCTATGCAGCCATCGACCTCGCCGCTACACTTTCCAGGACCCGGATTTACGATGCCTGCGCGTGACGCCCACATTGCGCGCAAGCGCTTCGGCCAGCATTTCCTCGTGGATTCTTTCGTCATTGACGAAATCGTCAATCTCATCTCCCCGACTTCGACAGATTGCATACTCGAAATCGGACCGGGCGGTGGTGTGCTGACCGAGCATCTGCTCGCCTCGGGGGCGAAACTGCTGGCTGTCGAAATCGACCGCCAGCTCGCGGCGCAGCTCGAAGAACGATTTGCGGGCGCAGCCGGCTTCACCCTGCATACCGGCGACATCCTCCGATTCGACTTCGAACGGCTCGGTGGAAAGGCGCGCACCTGGAAGGTCTGCGGTAATCTTCCTTACAATATTTCGACGCCACTGATCGCGCGCTTGCTGGAGCACGCGTTCTTGTTCAGCTGCATGATTCTGATGCTGCAGAAAGAAGTTGCCGAGCGACTCTGCGCGGAACCCGGAACCAAGGCCTATGGCCGTCTCAGCGTCATCATCCAGCACCGCTGCGACGTGATCCAACACCTGGACATCGGTCCCGAAAGCTTTAAGCCGCCCCCCAGGGTAGACTCCGCCGTCATAGAAATTCGGCCCCGCGAAGACCCCGGCGACGCAGGTTTCGAACGGTGTCTGGCTGAACTCGTACGTACGGCGTTTTCCACACGGCGCAAGACCTTGGCCAATACGCTCGGCGCGCATGTCAGCGCCGCGGACTTCGCACGGTGTGAAATCGACCCGCGCGGGCGTGCGGAAAAGCTTTCGGTCGAGAACTTCGTCTGCCTCGCCCAGACCATCTACAAGCGAAAACCGCACGGCGCTTAACCGTCAAATCGAATACGGGGACTCAACAAGAGACGGCAACTGGCTGATATCAAGCCGCAACGCCGGTCGCCTCGCATTACTCACAGCATCTGTGGATAAGCCTGTGCATCAAAGGTGGGCGAGAGACCGAATTCGGTGCCGTTGCCGAGGTGCACGTTAGATCGGCCAAGAAATGACCAGCTCTACGATTGCTACTGGATAACAAGCACTTACACGAGCTATTGAGACTGAACTCCCGGAAACCAACGGTAACTGCCGATGTCCGTGACTAGCGCCGATTTACATGTGTATAAAACGGCCGCGAATAGCGCCTTTTCAGGCGTAAATCCCCTGTTTTTCGGGAAAAAACTCGCACCGATTTCGGAGCTTGTCCCAAAAATACCGAATCTTGGTGAGATCTCTACGCTAAAGGTATTGGCCGTCATCACATGATTTCAAGATTCATTTCCATCCTCGACGGGATCGCGGAATACGCCGGCCGCCTGACGACCGGTCTAGTGGTCGTGCTGGTCGGCGTAACGGTATACGACGTCGCCATGCGCTATGTGTTCAGGCAGGGGTCAGTCGCTCTGCAGGAACTCGAATGGCACCTGTTTTCAGCAATATTTCTGCTGGGTGCCGCCTACACCCTGAAACACGACGGACACGTAAGGGTCGACGTTTTATACCGCAGCAGGCGCGTAAGCGACGACTTGCGCCGCGCCATCGATATGGCCGGAATCGTACTGTTCCTCATGCCTTTTTGCGCCCTGGTGGTGTGGGCTTCCATTCCCTTCGTGTACGACGCCTGGGCCCACGGGGAGATATCGCCGGATCCCGGCGGTCTGACCCATCGCTGGGCCGTCAAAGCGTTCATCCCGGTGGGTTTCTCTTTACTCTTCTTGCAGGGCCTTGCCGATCTCTGCCGCTTGATCGCAAACCCGAAAGCGGGCGATTGATCCGTGGAGATTTGGGCCATCGTCATGTTCGGCGTCGTGATCGGTGCGCTCCTAGTGGGCTATCCCGTCGCGTTCACCCTCGGCGCGGTAGCCATGCTGTTTGGCGGCGCGGCGCTCGGCCTCGAATTCTTCGACCTCCTCCCGCTACGTATCTGGGGCATCATGACTAATTTCACCTTGCTCGCGGTTCCCTTATTTATCTTCATGGGGGTCGTGCTCGAAAAATCCGGACTGGCCGAGGAGCTACTCGAAACCATGGCCATGCTCTGCGGAAGACTGCGGGGCGGCCTGGCATTCGCAGTCGTCATCGTCGGGGCCCTGCTCGCCGCAACTACCGGCGTGGTCGGCGCCACGGTCGTAACCATGGGCGTTATAGCCCTACCGGCGATGCTCAAGCACAATTACGACACGTCGCTGGCCGCCGGTACGATCGCCGCGTCCGGAACTCTTGGTCAGGTTATTCCGCCGAGCATCGTCTTGATCCTACTCGCGGACGTGATGGGGGTTCCGATCGGACGCCTGTTCATGGCTGCGGTCATCCCCGGGATCGTCTTGATCCTGCTTTATTTGATCTACATTGCCTGGCGGGCCTGGTCCTCGCCCCACACGGCGCCTCCCGTGAGCACCGGTAGCGAGAGCGGGCTGATCGGGCGCGTGCTGAAATCCCTGATCCCGCCTTTCGCCTTGATCGTGGCGGTACTCGGGTCGATCTTTTTCGGGATCGCCTCGCCGACGGAGTCAGCCGCGATCGGTGGGGCCGGCGCCATGTTGCTCGCCGCGGCACACCGCCGCCTCAATCGCCACAATCTGTATCAGGCGGCTTTACAGACCATGAAGTTGACGAGCATGGTTTTTTTGATACTGGTCGGTGCAACTGCCTTCGGTCTCGTATTCAAAGGACTCGGCGGCGACGGTCTTGTCGGGTCTTTTTTCGTCGATTTACCCGGCGGGTCATTCACGTTCGTACTGCTGAGCATGGTGTTGATCTTCGTGCTCGGATTCTTTCTGGATTTCGTCGAGATCTGTTTCATCGTCGTACCGATTCTGGAACCGATAGCGCGTAGTATGGGGGTGGATCTACTCTGGTTCGCCTTATTGATCGCGGTAAACCTGCAGACATCTTTTCTAACCCCGCCCTTCGGGTTTTCGCTTTTCTATCTGAAGGCGGTCGCCCCTGAAAGCGTACGCATCACCGATATTTACCGGGGGATCATGCCATTCGTCGGGATCCAGGTCGTGACCGTGGCAGTGATTGCGGCCTTCCCCGATTTTGCCTCGTGGCTGCCGGACATCATGGACCGGTAGCACGGTCAGGATTGACCCGAAGATCCGTGTTGCCCCAGTCTTATTCGCTAAGCCGCCAGCGATGCCCGAATTTGGGCGATCACCGCCGCAGTCTCCGGCCTGACGCTGTACCAGTCTAGAAAGGCCTCGGCCGCCTGCTCGACAAGCATGCCAAGCCCATCGAATGCGTGCGCGACGCCCGCGGCTCGCGCCCAAGTCTCGAATACAGTCGGTTTGTTCGCATACATCATGTCGTAGCACACCGTTCCCGCATGCACGCAGCGCCTGGAGATCGCGGGCAGTTCACCCTGGAGACTGAGAGAAGTCGCATTGATGACGATATCGAAGGGCTCGGCACTATCGGACCCCCAGGGCAAGGCCCCCATCGCCGCGCGTTTTGCAAACGCCGTGGCAATCGCCGTCGCCTTGTGGTCCGTTCGATTCGTGATGACAAGTGCGGCAGGCGCAGCAGCGGCTAGGGCCGGCACGACAGCGCGGGCAGCGCCCCCCGCTCCGATCAGTAATACTCGCTTTCCTACGAGCGCAATGCCTTGATTGAATTCGAGATCACGCATGAGCCCGCTGCCGTCGGTGTTGTCGGCGACGACCGCGCCGTTTTCGTCGAACCAGAGCGTATTCGCGGCGCCCGCCTCCTCCGCCCGTTCCATTCGTCGTTCAGCGAGCGCAAAGGCCTCTTGCTTCAGTGGAACCGTTACGTTCATGCCCCGGCCGCCGATGCCACGAAATTCGGTGACGGCGGCTGCCAGCTGGCCGGGTAAAACCTCCACCCGGTCGTAAACCAGTTCGCGGCCGGTTTGGGCGGCAAAAGCCGCGTGGATCAACGGCGATTTACTGTGGCCGATCGGGCTCCCGATCACGCAAAAATAGTCGGCGTCAGATTCGCGGCTTGGGAACCATCGGCCTGAAAGATCACCCGTAATCATCCGGGATTACAAATTGTATCCGCGTTCGTCGTGCTCGCTGAGATCAAGGCCCTCGGTTTCCATTTCCGGCGAAACACGCAATCCGACCAGCGCATCGACGATCTTGAGCAGTATGAAAGTCACTACCGCGCACCAGGCCACCGTCGCAACGACACCGATCACCTGGGTCGTCACCTGCGCCGTCATGGTCGTACCCTCGGCCAAACCGGCACCGCCAAAGCGTTCCGCCACGAATACGCCCGTAAGTGTGGTGCCGAGTATCCCGCCGACTCCGTGGACGGGAAAAACGTCGAGAGAGTCATCCAGGCGAAACGTTCGCTTAATGGTTTGTGTGGCGAAATAGCAGACCACGCCCGCCGAAATCCCGATGAACAGCGCGCCGACCGGGCCCACGTATCCGGAGGCCGGCGTAATCGTCCCAAGTCCTGCAACCATGCCGGTCACGATCCCGAGTACGCTCGGCTTTCCGTGCCTGAGCCATTCGACCGACATCCAGGCCAGCGACGCCGCGGCGGCCGAAATGTGAGTCACCAGCATCGCCATGCCAGCATCGCCATTGGCCGCGACCGCGCTACCGGCGTTGAATCCGAACCAACCGACCCACAGCATCGAGGCCCCCGCGACGGTTAAAGTTAGATTGTGCGGCGGCATCGCAGTACCGGGGAAACCCCGCCGATTCCCCAACACCAGTGCCGCTACGATGGCGGCAACGCCGGCATTGATATGAACGACCGTCCCGCCCGCGAAATCCAGCAGGCCCATGTCAGCAAGCCAGCCGCCGCCCCATACCCAATGGCACACGGGTGCGTAAACGGCGAGCAGCCACAACGCGCTGAACAAAATGGCGGCCGAAAACTTCATGCGTTCAGCAAATCCACCCAAGATCAGCGCGGGGGTGATGATCGCGAACGTCATCTGGAACATCACGAAGACGGATTCGGGGATCGTTCCGGTCATCGAATCACGCGTGACATCGGTCAGCAGGAGGTTGCCCGTGCCGATGAACTTATTGAGTCCGGCGCCGTCCCCGAAAGCAATGCCGTAACCCGCCACCATCCACAACAGAGACATAAGACATGCCAGCGCGAAGCACTGCATCAACATCGAAAGCGCGTTCTTGCTTCGAACAAGGCCCCCGTAGAACAGCGCGAGCCCCGGCAGGGTCATGAGCAACACCAGCGCTGTGGACGTCAAAAGCCAGGCGGTATCTCCGGTATCCAGTGAATCGGCCAATGCAACAGCCGGAAAAATCAGCATTGCCGATAAAAGCACAAATCGCGACATGATGGCCCCCCTTCTCTTAATCGTTCGGCATCGTCATTGGCCCCCCGGAGCGGGCCCGCTCGTTTATTAAACTGCGTCCGGTCCGGTTTCGCCCGTGCGAATGCGGACGACTTCGAGTAGTTCGGAGACGAAAATCTTGCCGTCACCAATTGATTCGGTATTGGCCGCGTCACGGATCGCGTCCATGACTTCGTCTAGTTGTTCGTCCGCAACCGCTACTTCTATTTTTATCTTGGGCAGGAAATCCACGACGTATTCGGCACCCCGGTAAAGTTCCGTATGTCCCTTCTGGCGACCGAATCCTTTGAGTTCCGTGACCGTCATCCCATGTACATTACGTCCGGACAAGGATTCACGCACATCGTCCAGCTTGAATGGCTTGATGATTGCCGTTACTAATTTCATGACACCCCTCCAGTGTTGTGCGGACGCTGACAGACCGTGTGCCTCGGCCGGTCCGTTTTCTACGTATTACCGGCGCGCGATGGGGCTGGGAGTCTGTAGAGCATAGCGAATCGTAGCGAGGCAGCTGGGAGTGAGATTTGCGATCATTTGAGCCGAACAGCGTTAACTATTCAACGAAAAAATTGTCGAAAACGAATTCCCGCGTAAGCCCCGATAAGGGTGAAGCGCATGGATGCGCTCAACAAAATGATCGGAAATATAGACCGATTTGTCACCGCCGCAGCAGATTTATTCCATACCCTACAGGCTTTTAAAACCCAGGCTCGGTGTAATTCTCTCGTATTTCGGCGTCGAATGCCGCCTGTTTCGAACCAAGCCGGAATAGGCCGCGTTCCGGGACTGCCTAGGCGCCCTCGCAGGCGACCGGACAAAAAATTCGGGGCGCGTTGAGCGCCCCAAGAAAGCACAGGTGATGGTAGTGGAAAACGTTGAGGCCTTGACGAATTCGGATTATTCTTCCCCGGAGGCAACGACGACCTTCCCCAAGCTTGATCGTTTCATCGGTTATATCCTCGTGGGTTTCGGGGGCGATACCAACGACGCAACACTGTCTTAGAGTGCGTCGGCGCCGGTTTCCCCTGTTCTTATACGTACTGCTTCCTGCAGATCGGTAACAAAAATCTTGCCGTCTCCGATCCTGCGGGTACCGGTCGCTTTTTTGATCGCGTCGATGACCGATTCGACTTGGTCGTCGCCGATCGCGACTTCGAGCTTCGATTTCGGCAGGAAATCGACGACATATTCTGCGCCGCGATAGAGTTCTGTATGGCCTTTCTGGCGCCCGAACCCTTTCACCTCGGTCACCGTCAGGCCCTGAATGCCGATTTCCGACAATGCTTCGCGCGCGTCGTCGAGCTTGAAGGGTTTGATAATCGCCGTGACGAGTTTCATCTGATTCAACCTTTATTGTGGCGGGTCCGCTCATTGGATATTCATTACTTTATGACTACCAGCTGTTGGAGGCCGTGAGTACGAAGGCCTCGTAGGCATCGCCGGGGCCGCAATCGTCATCCGCATCGTTCCACGATCCGTCGAACGTCAAAATGCCGAAATCGTAAGTCAGCCCCACGGCGTAGTGGACATAATTGAAACCGGCAGGACCCGAGGTTTTGCCGCCGTTGACGTCCTGGTAGTCGATATTCGAATAGATGTCAAAGTTGTGCGGTAGGGTAAAACTGAGGCCGCCGTGCAGGTAGATGCCGTCGTCGTCTTCACCGAAGAAGTCGGGGGTATAGGCGATCCCGAAATCGATCGTCGGATCCCGGGACGCCTCGACGGTGTAACCGAGGTTGCCGTAGACCTCGACGAAATTAAAATCACCGACCGTGTCTTCATTACTGTTCGGATAGTAGTAATACAAACCATCGATATCCCAGCTCACACCGTTGTCGAACTCACCGGCGATGCCGCCGTAGAAGTTGGTCTCGATCGAGGCCGTATTCGTAGTCCCCGCATTGAACTCGATGCTCGATGCCCAAAACCCCACATAAACGCCCAGGGTCCCGTGGGAATAATCGAAGCCGCCCTGTAATCGCCGGGTCCTCGTTCGACTGGGTGAGTCCGCTATACAGGTATTCCGTCGCCATCAAGACGTTGGCGCTGAATTGATGCGGAGAATCGCCGGCGGCATCGATAATGCCGCCGCGAGAATCATGACTGAAAGTAAGTTTTTCACTGTATTTCCTCCTAACCAACGTCAGTTGCCCGACCAGTGCCATCCATGGATCCATGCGGGTAGGTTTGCCCAACACGTTGCATCTTGCGTGCCATCATTAAATAATATTTAAATTACATTAAGTAACAAGTACTATCTAATAAATTAGATTATTTCTATTTCGGCAATGCGCAATTTTCCTGCACCAAAATGAAGCGACACCACCCGCTAACGCACCCGTGCCGTGCGATTTGGCGGCTGGCGACCGCGCCGCCGGCCGATTAAGCTGCGCTCAAACCCGGCGAAATCCCGGGGCTGGTGAGAAATAAAATCGTGCTTGATATACGGACCTTTGAAACGATTGCCGAGAAGATCAGTGGGCTGCTGCCGGCCGATGCCCGCGTCCTGCGGGACGAATTCAGGACAAATGTCCGGGTCCTTCTTGAAACAACGCTCGCGCGCATGGATCTCGTCACCCGTGAGGAGTTCGATGCACAGGCGGCGATGCTGCGGCGCACACGTGAAAAGCTGGAAACCCTCGAAGCGCGCCTCGCGGACATGGAGAAGACCGCAGACTAGGAGGCCTTAGGGCAGCGCAAGCCCAACAATCTTCCAGCGCCAGCGAGACGTTTTTCATCAGCCTGTTAGACTCCCTAGCTTCGGCTCTCGCTGAACGCGGCCGCCGAATGCGGCCGCGAGGTCCAAACACCGATGCTAGGAAGGCATGTCATTCGCCCTTACCCATAGCCGCTGCCAGGACGGCACGGCCGCGCTGGCGGTCAGCGTGGAAACTCATCTGTCCGGCGGCCTGCCTTCGTTCACGATCGTGGGCTTGCCGGAGACGACCGTGCGCGAAAGCCGGGCACGCGTTCCGTCGGCGTTGATCAATTCCGGTTTCGAGTTCCCGCGCCGCCGCATCACCGTCAATCTCGCGCCCGGCGACGTTCCCAAGGAAGGGACGCGTTTCGATCACCGCATCATTCGTCCTCGGCGGCCGTGTTGGTGAGCGGGGGGCGCACGCCGCGGCCTGGCGAAATATCGCTCGCACATAACGGCGTGCTGTTCCTGGACGAACTGCCGGAATTCGACCGCCGCGCCCTCGAGGCGGTACGGGTTTCTGGACCGCTGACGGAACGCATCGACATCCACCTGGAAGTCGCGCGTCAGACACGCGAGGTGCTCCATGGCGGACACACCAGCGAGAAAACGAGCGCCGTCGTACGCGAACGCATCGTTCGCACGCAGCGACGGCAATTGCAGCGACAAGGCGTACTCAACGGCTTACTCAACGTGGGTGTCGTCACCGCAAGATGTATTACATCTCGAGCTACGATGAAGCTACTCGAAACCGCAACAGACCGGCTTGCATTAAGTGCACACGGCTACCACAAAGTTCTTAAGATGGCGAAGACCATCGCCGACATGGAAGAGCAGGATTCGATCGAGGAGCGGGACATTGCCGAAGCCGTCAACTTTCGCAGTTTGGACCGAAATCGCCGTAAAATTTGACCGCAGACATAAATGGATGATGAAAAATACAATATCCGTGTAACTGTCGACACGGTATACGTCGAAGACCAATCCGATCCCGAAACCGATCGGTACGTATTCGCCTACACGATCACGATCGAAAATTCGGGTTCGATCACCGCGCGGTTGTTGAATCGCCACTGGATCATTACGGACGCTTCGGGCCAGGTGCAGGAAGTCAAAGGCGAAGGGGTGGTCGGCGAACAGCCCATACTCCAACCTGGCGGAACTTTCCGCTACACCAGTGCCGCGATGATTGAAACACCCGTCGGCACGATGACCGGGGCATATGAAATGGTGGCCGATGACGGTGTGCGTTTTGATGCCGAAATTCCCGCCTTTAAACTCTCCGCGCCGAACTTGCTACACTAAGGAACCTCTGAATAAGTCATGGCACATCTGCCTTGCCCCTGAAATCGCGGAGCCTTACGTTACGCACCTTGCCAATAGTCACCGCTATTGGCTGCAATTCGTGCTTTGATCTACGCAATTTCATGAACAATTCAGAAGCACCATGACTTATTCAGAGGTTCCCTAACTGGCCGCTGATTCCGGGAGATGCTCAGGTCCATTGGCAACCTACGCCGTCGGTGACATCCAGGGCTGCTACCGCGAATTCATGGGGCTTCTGGAAGCCGCTGGTTTCGACTCCAGACATGACCGGCTCTGGCTGACCGGCGATCTGGTCAATCGCGGCCCGGAATCGCTTGCCGTCATGCGGAAAATCATCGCGCTCGGCGATCGGGCCGTGACGGTGCTGGGAAATCACGATCTCCACCTGCTCGCATGCGCTTATGTCACGGGCAAGCGGCCACGCCCAAAAGACACGCTGGATGAGATCCTCGCGGCTCCCGATCGTGAGGAGCTACTCGACTGGCTCCGGCGACAACCGCTGATTCACCGGGATCCCGAACTCGGATTCACTATGATTCACGCAGGCCTGCCGCCCGCCTGGACCGTGAACGATGCCGTCGATCACGCGGACGAAGTGACACGAATGCTCGTGAGCGATGAATTCGCCGCTTTTCTGGAAGCGATGTACGGAAATACGCCGGGTCGCTGGGATCCTGCCCTGAACGGATTCGAACGTCTGCGTTTCATCACGAACTGCTTTACGCGATTGCGGTTTTGCGAGGCCGATGGCTGCTTGCGCCTCGATGAGAAAGGCGCACCGCGGAACGCAAGCCATCTCACGCCCTGGTTCAAATTGCCCGAACGTGCGAGCCGCTCCACGAAAATCATCTTCGGCCACTGGTCGACCTTGCGCTTGAGCGCCGCCGAATGCGGGCGCTACAAGGTCTACCCTCTCGATACAGGCGCAGTGTGGGGAGGTCAGCTGTCGGCTATGCGGCTGGAGGATGGACGGCGTTTTCAGATTGAATCGTCACAGACGAACTCGTTCAGCTGATCCGATCCAACACTCTAAAAAAATAATCATAGGCATGCTCGGCGTCTGCCGCATGCCGTTCCGAGGAAACTTCGTCCCAGGCGCTGCACTGAAATTCGGGAAAGTAGACATCACCCGTCGTATCGGCGTCCACTTCGGTCAGATAAAGTCGCGTGCACAAGGGCAGCGCTTCAACGTATAGCGCGCCACCGCCAACGACCATGACTTCGGGCACATCATGCAGCGCGGCTAGCGCGTCGGCCAGCGAATGAAACACTTCACAACCTTCGGGAGCGAATTTATCGTTACGGGTGAGTACGATATTGCGCCGGCCGGGCAGCGCACGCCCGATCGATTCATGGGTTCTGCGTCCCATGATGATCGGTTTACCCATAGTGATGGACTTAAAGCGCTTCAAGTCGGCGGGAAGACGCCAGGGCAATCCTCCGCCACGGCCAATCAATCGGTTGCGATCGATGGCGACCACGAGACTCAATCGCATGAGTGCGCTGACTCCGGTCGTGAAAACCGCCGGCCGGACGCTCAGACCGCGATCGGCGCCGCAATAGGCGGATGCGCTTCGTAGCCTTCGAGCGCGAAATCTTCATAGCAGAAGTCGAAAACCGAAGTGACATCCGGGTTCAGCCTGAGGCGGGGCGGGGCGAAAGGTTCGCGCGTGAGCTGCAGGTCCGCTTGTTCCAGGTGATTGAGATAGAGGTGGGCATCGCCCAATGTGTGAACGAAATCTCCGACTTCGAGTTCGCAAGCCTGAGCGATCATCATGGTCAGCAGGGCATACGAGGCGATGTTGAACGGGATCCCGAGAAAGATGTCGGCGCTTCGCTGGTAAAGCTGGCATGACAGTTTTCCCTGCGCCACGTAGAACTGAAACAGCGCATGACACGGCGCTAGCGCCATGCGGGGGACTTCGCCCACGTTCCAGGCGCTGACGATCAAACGGCGCGAATTTGGATCGTTGCGGATAGCGTCGATGACCTGGGAAATCTGGTCGATGGCCGCGCCGTCCGCGCCAGGCCACGACCGCCATTGAACGCCGTAGACGGGACCGAGTTCACCGTTCTCATCCGCCCACTCGTCCCAGATCGAGACGCCATGTTTGCGCAGATAGGTTACGTTCGATTCACCGCGGAGAAACCAGATGAGTTCGTGAATGATCGATTTGAGGTGGACCTTCTTGGTCGTGAGCAGCGGAAAACCGTCGGCCAGCTTGAATCGCATCTGGTAACCGAAGACGCTCAAGGTACCGGTTCCGGTACGGTCGTCCTTCCGGCTGCCGTGATTTCGCACGTGGCGAATTAAATCGAGATAGGTTTGCATAAAGTTCAGTCAGCCGCTGCGCGCCGCTGCGTCAGGATCAAGATGGCGATGCCCGCGAGCAGCATCGGTATCGACAACAGCTGTCCCATGGTGAGCCAGTTCCAACCGACATAGCCGATATGGGCATCGGGTTCACGCACGAATTCTACCGCGCCCCGGAAAATCGCGTAGAGGATGAGAAACCAGGCCGATACGATGCCGACCGAGCGCGCGCGCGCGCGCAACAAGCCCAGAATCACGAACAGGCACAAGCCTTCGAGCAGGGCCTCGTAGAGCTGTGAGGGGTGTCGTGCCAATCCGCCGGCTGCCGGATGGGTGAACACCACGCCCCAGGGCAGATCGGTCGTCGCGCCCCACAATTCCTGGTTGACGAAGTTCGCGATCCGTCCGAGCCCGAGCCCGATCGGCACGGCGGGTAAGACGAAGTCGGTGACCTCGAGAAATCGCATGCCGCGGCTGCGCGCAAACCACCACATCGCGAGGACGAGTCCCACTGCGCCGCCGTGAAAAGACATGCCGCCACGCCATACGGCAAATAGGGAGAGCGGGTCGTCAAAGAATGCGACGGCATTGTAGAACAGAACGTATCCAGCCCGACCGCCCAACACGGCCCCCAAAGCCGCATAAAAAACCAGGTCGCCGACGTGTTGAGTGGTCGATTTATCAACGCCGTACCGGGCGCCCCTGTGCAGGTAAAGCCAGGCGAGCCCGATACCCGCGATATAGGTAATCCCGTACCAGTGCACCGCCACTGGCCCCATTTCGAATGCGACCGGGTCAATGTTGGGGAACGTGATCATGGCTGCGACGATACGAATACACCGAAGAAAATATACGATGGCACCGCAGGGAAAGCGTCTTGAGGATCGGTACCTGGGCGAGGGATGGTGGCGAAGACGCGCGTTGTTTATCGATGCTCATAGGCAGGATTCTAGAGCTTGATCCGACACGCAGACACACTTCGGAGCGAAAAAAAACCACGAAAAATACAAAGATTACGGAGGAGAGAAAAAAAGACCGCGTACATGCCATATTTTACTATTTTTTTCGTGTTCTCCGCGTTCTCCGCGTTCTCCGTGTTCTTCGTGATTCAACGAGATTGTATTTAGAGACTGGGGGGAGCTTAAGAATTAAGCACGGTATCACTGGTGTCCCATAAACATAAACATAAACATAAACAGAAATAGAAAAGGCTTGGTGTCCTCGAATTGACACACTGTGAAGTAGCACCAACACACTGTATTCGTAGGAAGATCCTAGCCTTGTCCCATCATAGCACCGTGTTTGCGCAACTGCTGAAATTCGTACCGAGACATCAATTTGAGACATTAGCGAAAGCGCACCATCGGGGTCGAAAGTTCCGTAAGACGAGCCGCTGGTCGCAGTTCGTGGCGTTGGCAACCGGTCAGCTCGTCGGTCGGTGGAGTTTGCGTGACATCGTCAGTAATCTGAAGGCTCAAAGCACTTCGCTTTATCACCTTGGAGGCGGTGAGATCTCGCGTTCCACGCTAGCGCGCGTGAACGAACGCCAGCCGCATGAATTCTACGAAGCGCTATTCGGAAAACTGTACGCACAGTGCAGCGCAGTTGCACCGCGGTACGGTTTCCGATTCAAGAACAAACTGTATTCGCTGGATGCTTCGACGATCGATTTATCTTTATCCATTTTCCCGTGGGCGAAATTCCGGCAACGCGATGGCGCACTGAAACTGCATGTGGGACTGGACCATGACGGTGGCATTCCGGCGTTTATGACGCTTACCAACGGCAAAGTGCATGAAGTCACCGAAGCACGCAAGCAACGCTGGCCGGTGGGCAGTATCGTCGCCTTTGATCCACTACTAGTTCGATGATTCTGCCACTGCGTGGGGTATGGAGATACGCGCGAAAGCCCGGAATGCGTCATAGCTCACATTATTTAACAATTAACGCCCCGACCGTGGTCACCACTCGAGACTCATCCCGAAGCTCGATCGGTAGCGCTCGGCAAAATCGTCGCGCGTCACGTGATGGTTTTGCGTACCCGCTTGCTCGATCTTGATTGCGCCCAGCAGGGACGCGATGCGCCCCGTCGTCTCCCAAGGCAGGTCATGCATGAGACCGTATAAAAGCCCTGCACGGTAAGCGTCGCCGCAACCCGTGGGATCCTTGATCGCCCCGGTAGGAGCAGTGGCGATCTCTAGACGCTTCCCGTCCATATAGATATGGGAGCCCTCGCCGCCACGTGTAATCACGAGCGCCAGCACCTGTTCGGCAATCTCGCCCAGCGAAAGACCGGTACGCGCCTGCATCAGTTCCGATTCATAGTCGTTCACCGTGACCCAGGTGGCGTCGTCGATGAAACGCTTCAGGTCCTCGCCGTCGAACATCGGCATACCCTGGCCAGGATCGAAGATGAACGGGATCCCGACCGCTGACATCTGTTCGGCATGGCGTATCATGCCATCGCGCCCGTCGGGCGCGATAATGCCGATGCTGACGGTGCCTGCCTCGGCGACGGTGTTGAAGGCTGATTGCTCCATGGCACCCGGATGGAAGGCCGTGATCTGATTGTCGTCCAGATCGGTGGTGATGAACGCCTGTGCAGTCAGGGTGTCATCCAGTTCCCTGATGCAGCGCCTCTCGATACCCTGTTCGTCCATCCATTGCGCATACGGCAAGAAATCCCGTCCGACAGTGCCCATCGGCAGCGGATCGCCGCCGATCATCTTCAAGTTGTAGGCGATGTTACCTGCACATCCGCCAAACTCCCGGCGCAGTTCCGGTACCAGGAACGATACGTTCAGGATATGGATCTTGTCCGGGAGAATATGGTTCTTGAAGTGGTCCTGAAACACCATGATGTTGTCATAAGCGAACGAACCACAGATCAAGGCGGACATTGAATGATTTCCTTTGAGAGCAGACGGGATCTCCATCATACTCGATTCGCGAATTGCGCCGTGGCGCTTTTAAGGAACCACTGAATAAATCATGGCGCGTCTGAATTGTTCATGAAATTGTGCCGATCAAAGCACGAAGCGCAGGCAATAGCGGGGACCATTGGCAAGCTTCGTAACGTAAGGCTCCGCGATTTCATGGGCAAGGCAGATGTGCCATGACTTTTTCAGTGATTTCTTAGCCCCCGCGATCATGTCTTTCACAGAAGCAACGACGACGCTGGACGTATTTTTCGCTCTTTCATTCTTCCTGCTCGCCGGCGTCGCCGAACCCTTCATCGAACACCACCTCGACGGTGTACTCGAAAACAACCATGTATTTCATTGGAGCCGGAATTACTTATTGACGCCGTTCGTTCGCGCCGCAGTGATCGTGGCTTTTGTGTTCCTGGCCTATCCTTCGCTGTTCGGCATGCGCCACGCACCGGAAATCGAACGACTGCTGGCCGAAGATTCGCTGCGGCTGAACAACCTGCTCGGCATACTGTTTGTATGCACCCCACTGCTGCCTCTCGTCCCACCATTCAGGAAGCGCACCGAACTGATCGTTCCGCTTCAGGGCATCATCGCGACGGGCGCCGTATTCACCTGGTACACGGAATACCTCGGAGCGACAGCCGCCACTGCCTGGCCCGGTATGGCAACCGCGCTGCTCATTGTCTGCATCGTCGTGTTCGGCCATTGGCTGGCGACGCAGTCCGGGCAGCGCTTAGGCCACGTACTGGATGTGGTATTCAATACGACCGGGTTCGACCGGGTCGTGCCAAATGCGATGGTGTTGTTGATCCAGGCGCCGGTGATCCTGATCTACGGATACGCGCTCGGGCGCCAGATTGCTATTTGAAACGCGACTTGGGGTTCATGCGGAGATGCGCTCAGTGCTTTCGCCGCGTTTGTACAATACGCGATTGAGAAACTGTCCTGTGTAGGAACCCGGGTTTGCAGCGACGGTTTCAGGCGTGCCCGTTGCGATCACCTCACCGCCCCCGGCACCCCCCTCGGGACCAAGATCAATGATCCAGTCGGCGGTCTTGATGACATCGAGATTGTGCTCGATGACGACGATGGTATTGCCGTGATCGCGCAATCGATGGAGGACTTTTAGCAGTTGCTTGATATCGTGAAAATGCAGCCCGGTCGTCGGCTCGTCGAGGATATAAAGTGTTTTACCCGTATCGCGTTTCGAAAGCTCACGCGAGAGTTTGACGCGCTGCGCTTCGCCGCCGGAAAGCGTCGTCGCATTCTGCCCGAGTCGAATGTAGGACAGGCCGACTTCCGTCAGTGTTTGAAGCTTTGCGGCGACCGCCGGAATGGCATCGAAAAAATGGCGCGCTTCTTCGACCGTCATTTCCAGGACATCGCTGATGGACTTGCCCTTGTAGGCAATTTCCAGTGTTTCGCGGTTGTAACGCGATCCCTTGCACAGATCGCAGGCCACGTAGATGTCAGGCAGAAAATGCATTTCGACCTTGATCAGCCCGTCTCCCTGACAGGTATCGCAGCGCCCGCCCTTGACATTGAAACTGAACCGCCCAGGCTTATAACCGCGTGAACGGGCCTCGGGCATCGCCGCGAACAAATCCCGGATCGGCGTGAACAGTCCCGTGTAAGTCGCGGGGTTGGAACGCGGCGTGCGGCCGATGGGACTCTGATCGATATCGACCACCTTGTCGAACTGGCCAAGTCCCTGGATCTCGCGATATTCAGCAACGCTGACCGTCGCAGCGTTGAGTTCGCGTGCGGTGACGCGGTAGAGCGTGTCGTTGACCAGGGTCGATTTGCCGGACCCCGACACGCCCGTGACGCAGGTCATCAGTCCGACCGGGATCTGCACATCTATGTGTTTCAGGTTATTACCGCACGCGCCGAAGATTTCGAGCATCCGTTTGGGATTGGCCGCTACCCGCATGGCCGGGATCTCGATCACGCGCCTTCCGGACAGGTATTGCCCGGTGAGGGACTCGGGGCATGCGGCGATCGCATCCGGAACCCCTTCGGCCACGATATTCCCGCCGTGTACGCCGGCGCCGGGGCCCATGTCCACTACGTGGTCCGCCGCCCGGATCGCTTCTTCATCGTGCTCGACAACGATCACCGTGTTCCCGAGGTCGCGCAGATGCCGCAGTGTATTCAGCAGGCGTTGGTTGTCGCGTTGATGCAGGCCGATGGAAGGTTCATCCAGAATGTACATCACGCCGACCAGGCCGGCGCCAATCTGGCTCGCCAGTCGAATGCGCTGGGCTTCGCCGCCGGAAAGCGTATCGGCGCTGCGATCCAGCGCGAGGTAATCGAGTCCTACGTTGACCAGGAACTGGAGCCTCAAGCGCATTTCCTTGACGATCTTTTCCGCGATCTCCCCACGCTGACCAGGCAATTCCAGTGATTCGAAAAACTCGTGGGCCATCCCGATCGGCTTCGCCGTGATCGCGGCCACGTTTATCTCATTCACGAACACGTTGCGCGCAGCACGGTTCAGGCGCGTGCCATCGCAATCGTGGCACGGCTTGCTGCCGAGGTAGCGCGCGAGATCTTCGCGCACCATATTCGAATCGGTCTCCCGGTAGCGCCGCGCCATATTGGTCATCACGCCCTCGAACGGATGTTTACGCTTATAGGCGCGCCCGCCTGACTTGAAATAGGTGAATACAATCTCGGTCTTGCCACTGCCATGCAGGATGATCGTGCGCACGGACTCCGGCAGGTCACAAAAAGGCGTGTCAATATCGAATTCGTAATGGCGCGCCAGCGCGTTGATCAGTTGGAAATAATAGGCATTACGGCGATCCCAACCCCGAATGGCACCGGCCGGCAGACTGATTTCCGGACGCTGTACGACGCGCTGCTCGTCGAAGAACTGAACAACGCCGAGGCCGTCACAGGACGAACAGGCGCCGAGTGGATTATTGAAGGAAAACAGACGTGGTTCGAGTTCGTTTATGCTGTACCCGCAGACCGGACATGCGAAACGGGAGGAGAAAAGCAATTCCGGACCACTTCCTTCCAGCGACCGTACCCGCGCCACGCCTTCGCCAAGCTCTAAGGCCGACTCGAACGACTCGGTGAGTCTCAACCTCAAATCTTCACGCACCTTAAAGCGATCGACGACTACGTCGATGTCATGTTTCTTGCGCAACGCGAGCACCGGCGGTTCGTCGAGCATTACGATTTCACCGTCTACCTGCGCGCGAACGTAGCCCAGGCGGACCAGGTGTTCAAACACCTGGTGATGCTCGCCTTTGCGCCCGCGTACAATCGGAGCGAGCAGGATCCACCTCGTGTCCTCGGGTTGGGCGAGAACCTGGTCGACCATCTGCGACACCGCCTGCGCCTCCAACACTTCCGCATGATCCGGGCACCGCGGCTCACCCACGCGCGCGAACAATAGCCGCAGGTAATCGTATATCTCAGTGATCGTTCCGACCGTCGAGCGCGGATTGTGAGAAGTCGATTTCTGCTCGATGGAGATGGCCGGCGAAAGGCCTTCGATGTGATCGATATCGGGTTTTTCCATCACGGAGAGGAATTGCCGGGCGTAAGCCGACAGGGATTCGACGTAGCGGCGCTGCCCTTCGGCATATATCGTGTCGAAGGCGAGGGAGGATTTACCCGACCCCGAAAGCCCGGTGATGACGATGAGCCGATCACGGGGCAGATCGACATCGACGTTTCTCAAGTTGTGAGTGCGCGCCCCGCGCAGTTGTATGGTCTTCATTGTCCGGCAGTGGCAATTAATTTCTGCGCGCATCGTTCGACCGGCGCGCAAAGATCAAACGAGTACTATACGGCGTTTTTTCACGGGCTCCCAAATCGATTTCACCTTGTCGCTTGGGAAACCGCCTTATACGGCGCCGTCCCCGGATACGGCGGCGCCCAGTCGATTGTCTGGATCGGCGAGATCCCCCTCAAAGGACTGACGCCATCGTTCACCTTCGGTAGAATCTGAAACCCCGTTATGAGCCCACCCGAAACCGCATGATCGCGGACGATGAGTTTTGAGGCGGAATCATAGTCGGGTCGAGAATCAAGGACGACTCAATATCACTCAGGAGAAAGCACCCATGGCACGTGGAATCAACAAAGCCACTTTGATCGGTAACCTCGGCGCGGATCCGGAGATTCGCTACACCACGAACGGCAGCGCCGTTGCCAACGTAAGGCTGGCCACCGCAGAATCATGGCGCGATAAAGAGACCGGTGAACAACAGGAGCGGACGGAATGGCACCGGGTGGTGTTCTTCGGACGCCTGGCGGAAATCGTAGAACAGTACTTGCGTAAAGGTTCGCAAGTCTATGTCGAAGGGCGCATTCAAACCCGCAAATGGCAGGACCGCGACGGAAATGACCGCTATACCACCGAAATCGTCGCCAACGAGATGCAGATGTTGGGCGGCCGTGGTGCCGGTGGTGGTGCCCCCGCGAAAAGCGACGATGCTCCGGCTTCGGCTTCATCGCCGGCACCGGGACCGTCCGAACAACCGACAGACGATTTTGACGACGATATTCCGTTCTAAGCGAACGGCAAGCCGCCTGGCAGGGACGCCACGTACTGCCCTGGGCTTCGGCCTTATTTTTCTCGCCGCTTGTTCCCAACAAGACACGCCCGGCATCGCAGAAGAGCGCGTGCCCCCGGGCGAAGCCGCCGCTATCGGACGGGTTGTATCGATGTTCACGGCCACCATCGAAGCGCGTGATGGCGATGAACTGACGCGACGCGGGGCGCACCCGAAACACCATGGCTGCGTGCATGGACGGTTCGTGGTCGAGACAGAGTTACCGCCCTAGCTGCAAGTCGGCGTGTTTCAAGCAGGCGCGAGCTACCCGGCATGGATCCGGTTTTCCAATAACGCCGATCCCCAAGCGGACATCGAAGCAGACGTCCGGGGCATGGCCCTCAAGCTCCTGGAAGTGGATGGCTCAAAGTTGTTCGAGCCTGATCCAAATGCCCGCACCCAGGATTTCCTCCTGGTCTCGCATCCTGTGTTCGTGTTTCCGGATGTCGCAACCTACTCGCAGGCATTCGAGGCCTTCGCCGACGAGCGCGCGCTATCGAGCAGAATCGTCTCCGTCGCAACGGACGGGACCAGCGCAACAGTAAGGATTAAGGCGGTGACGATTCTCGGCATGACCTTTAGACTTGCAGCAGCGTGATCGACGGCGTATTCCACTGTGGATCGGCATTGAAGCCGCGCACCATGACGACGTAATCACCGGCACAGGCAAGGTCGAGTTCCCGTGCCACGCGACGTGCGATTTGATTTGGATTTTCGGTACCCGCCGAGTCTACGAAATGCGGAATCATTCCCCACATCAGATTCATCCGGCGGCAGGTCCTCGCATCGTTGGAGATGGCAACCACCGGCGCAGCCGGTCGCGCCGCACTGATCGTGGCGGCGGTCGTACCCTGCATCGAAATCACTACCACTGCCCGAGCCTTCATATCGTCGACCAGCTTGGCGGTCGCATCCGCGATGGCATCACCGAACGGCAGGCTGTTGTGGTCATCCGTAACGGCGCCTGGATAATCCAAATCAGCGTGCCAGTGATAGGACTCGGTCTGCCGCGCGACGCGATCCATCATTTCGACCGCCTCGATGGGGAATTGACCGACCGCGGATTCACCAGACAACATGATCGCGTCCGCGCCGTTCGCCACGGCATGGGATACATCGGAAACTTCTGCGCGCGTCGGCCGCGCACTCGTTATCATCGATTCCAGCATTTGAGTCGCGACGATTACGGGTTTGTTGAGCGCGCGGGCATGGCTGATCAATTGCGCCTGCGCAAGCGGAACAAGTTCCGGATTGAGTTCAACGCCGAGATCGCCGCGCGCGACCATGATGACGTCAGACCGGCGAATGATGTCCTCGCTGTTGGTCAGCGCCTCGGGTTTCTCTATCTTGGCGACGATGCCGGCCGGGGAACCGGCCGCGTTGACGATTTCGCGGAGCATCGAAATATCCGCGCCGGTACGCACGAACGACAGTGCCAGAAAATCGACCTCCATTTCGAGCGCGAACGCTGCATCGATGCGATCCTTGTCCGTGAGAGATGGCGCCGAGACCGCGGTGCCCGGGAGATTGATGCTCTTGTGATCACCCACGGGTCCCCCGCTAAGGACAGTGCAGCGCACATCGCCGCCCTCGATCGACAACACGCGCAACTCGCACGCACCGTCGTTCATTAAAACGCGATCCCCGGGTATCACGTCATCCGGCAACGCCTCATATTGACAAGGGATAATCGTCTCGTCGCCCATGACGTCGGCCGTAGTAACCGTTACTTCACTGCCCGTCAGGAGTTGGACGACGCCGGTGTGGAACTTACCAGCGCGGATCTTGGGGCCGCAGAGATCAGCGAGTATCGCGGTCTGCGGCGCCTCGGTTTTCGCCACGTGGCGAATCACCTTGATCGCTTCGGCGTGTCCCTCATGGCTTCCGTGGGACATGTTGACGCGGAAAACATTGACCCCGGCGCTGATCAGATCGGCGACGACGTCCTCGCTGTTCGACGCCGGTCCAATAGTCGCGACAATCTTTGTGCGGCGGTATTTGAGAAGGTCGAGTTCAGTTACTATCGACATTGCGTCTTGAGCAGACCCCCCCCTGGGCCCTTCACGAGTATCTCACAATCACCCTGCAAGAAACGCTAATGGCATGGCGCCGGCCCGCGAACGCCGGCCGCGATCGATGAGCCAATACGAGCTGTTGCGTTCCGAACGGTTCGCACCGTTGTTTTATACGCAATTCTTCGGGGCGTTTAACGACAACGTCTTCCGCTTCGCCCTGATAATCTTCGTGACCTTTACCGTTGCCGAGCGAACGGGCGTGGATACGCGCATGCTGGTGGTCCTGACCGGCGGGATTTTCATATTGCCGTTTTTCCTGTTCTCCTCCCTGGCCGGCCAGATCGCGGACAGGTACGAAAAATCACGCCTCATTCGACGCATCAAGACGACGGAAATTTTCGTCATGGGTCTGGGCGCTGCCGGATTCTGGCTGGGAGATCTCTACTTCCTGCTAACCGTGCTATTCCTCATGGGCACCCAATCCACTTTCTTCGGTCCGCTCAAATACGCGATCCTGCCCCAGCATCTCAAAGAGAACGAGTTGACGGGAGGCAACGGCCTGATCCAAATGGGCACCTACGTCGCGATCCTCCTCGGCGGCGTATGCGGGGGCATGTTAGCCGGCGTGGACGATCTAGGACCGGGGCTGGTCATCGTTGCGGTCATTATGCTCGCGGTTTTGGGGCGTTTGTCGGCGGGATACATCCCACCGGCGGCGCCGAGCGCGGCCCTGATGCGGATCGATTTGAATCCCGGCCGTTCGACCGTGCGGATCCTGCGCGACGCGGCAGGCGAGCGCGAAGTCTTCACCATCATCCTTTTGATTTCCGGATTCTGGTTTGTTGGCGCAACCTATCTAAGCGTCGTGCCAACCTTTGGAAAAGAATTGCTGAATGCCGACGCGCAGGCGGTGACCCTGCTCAACGCCGCATTCACGGTAGGCATCGGCACGGGTTCGCTGCTGTGTGAACGTTTTTCGCGCGCTCGTATCGAACTCGGCCTCGTACCGCCAGCGGCTTTGGGCCTGGCTCTAGCCTCATTCGATGTCTTTCTTGCCGGAACTCCAAGGGCGTCATCCGATACGCTGAGCTTGAGTACCTTCTTGTTCTACGGACCCGCGGTCCGGATGTTCATCGATCTATGTTTGATCGGTGCCTGCGGCGCGCTCTTCATCGTGCCGCTTTATGCGTCTCTGCAGGTGCGTGTTGCGGGACCGCGCTGCGCGCGGATGGTCGCCGCGCTCAACGTCAGCAATGCATTGTTCATGGTCGTCTCGGCTTTGTTCACGATGGGCCTTTACAGCCTCGGTGTATCGATCCCGGGTGTGTTTCTGATCGTTGGTATCCTGATCATCGCGGCAATGCTGGTTGGCATCGCGGCAATGCCCGAATTTGGTGAACGTTCCCGCGCCATCCTGCGGTGGCGGCGCTAGCTAGCGTCCATCCAGAAAGAATAATTCTCGCCAAGACGCAAAGATCGCAAAGCAAAGAAATAAGTGATTGTTATTAGCAGCCATCTCAAAATTATTCGGGTCCACGCTGGCGGCTGTTTTCGTACAGCTCAAGGCGCGAGGCGTGTTGCAAAGCATTAGCTAAAATGAACGACGAGCAACGCCGAAACGTGCGAAAACGGCCACCAGCTCTTCGGGTTGCCCCCTGAAAACCGCGTTTGCTGCGTTCCAGCGCTTGTACATGGAACCACCATGCCCTGTGCGCTGCGCCTTGCAACCCCGATTTTTAGGGGGCAACGTGGGCCCGCATAATTTTGAGATGGGTTCTGAAATAATACGGACTGATATCTTGGCGTCTGTACGCCTTTGCGAGAGCAATATTGACGTGCGTGGGTAGACGCTACTAGCCCGCAAATGTTCATTTGAATAGGAGCGCGGCGACCTCCTCATATTGCGATACGAAATTAATCGTCATGCCCTTCTGGACGTATTCAGGCAGTTCCTCGAACTCACCGCGTACGGCTTCAGGCAGGATGATTTCCTTGATACCCGAGCGGCGCGCCGCAATGATCTTTTCGCGGATCCCGCCGACCGCCAGCACGCGTCCGGTCAAGGTGATTTCGCCCGTCATCGCGATCCGACCGCGCAGTTTCTGATCCCGCGCCAGCGATAACAGCGCCGTCGCCATGGTGATACCGGCGCTCGGACCGTCTTTCGGGGTTGCGCCTTCCGGTACGTGTAGGTGCACGAAGGCCTGGTCGAAAAATTCTCGATTGCCGTCAAAGCGGTCCAGATTCGACGCGATATAGCTGTAGGCAATTTCGGCCGACTCGCGCATGACGTCACCGAGCTGCCCCGTCAGCTTGAAGCCCCGGTTTTTGGTGTGGACCAACGTTGCTTCCACGTCAAGCGTGACGCCGCCCATGGCGGTCCAGGCGAGTCCCGTCACGATACCGACGCCGTGCTGGGGAACCTGTTTGCGAAAGATCGGTGCGCCCAGGAATTCCTGCAGGTTCTTCCCCGTTACGGAGATCGGTTTCGAGTCCTCGCGCAGGGTTTCGATCACGGCCTTGCGCGCAATCCGGCCCAACTGCTTCTCAATCCCTCTGACACCGGCCTCGCGTGCATAGTTCTCGGCGATACCCTTTAATGCACCGTCGCTGACCTTGGCCTGGGCGGCGGTCAACCCCGCTTTCACACGCTGCTTGGGCCATAGAAACCGGCGGCCGATGGCTATTTTTTCCACCGTTAGATAACCGGACAGCCGCAGCGTTTCCATGCGGTCCAGCAAGGGACGCGGAATGGAGTCAAGCTGGTTGGCGGTGCATATGAAAAGTACCTTGGACAGATCGAAGCGGACGTCGAGATAATGATCGAGAAAGCCGGCGTTTTGCTCGGGGTCCAGTACTTCGAGCAGCGCGGATGCGGGATCGCCTTGATAAGAAGCGCCTATCTTGTCGATCTCGTCGAGCATGATGATCGGATTCGCGACGCCGGTTTCGCGAATCGCTTGAATGAACTTGCCGGGCATGGCGCCGATGTAAGTACGCCGGTGGCCCTTTATCTCGGCCTCGTCGCGCATTCCGCCAACACTGAACCGAAAGAACTTGCGGCCAAGCGCGGCAGCCACTGATTTTCCAACCGAAGTTTTTCCCACCCCGGGAGGTCCAACCAGTAACAGAATCGAACCCGCGATGTCGCCTTTCAACTTGCCCACAGCCAGAAACTCGATAATGCGGTCCTTGACGTCGTCGAGACCCGCATGGTCGCGGTCGAGAACGCGGCGCGCTTTTTCAAGATCGATGTGGTCTACGGAGTGCACGCCCCAGGGCAGAGCTGTCAGGGTGTCCAGATAGTTTCGCGTCACGCCGTATTCCGGGGAACCGGGCTCGAGAAGTGATAATTTCTGCATTTCGTCATCGACGCGTTTTTGTGCATCTTCCGGAACTTCACGCCCTTCCAAGCGCTCCCGGAAACGTTCGAGTTCCAGGGTCTTGTCATCCTTGGATAATCCGAGTTCCTTCTGGATTTCCTTGAGTTGCTCTCGCAGGAAAAATTCACGCTGCTGCTCCGAGATCCGCTGTTCGACGCGCTTTTGAATCTCGGTCTGCAAGCCGGCGATCTCGAGTTCGTGCTGGACGAGCAGCAGCACCTTCTCCATACGCCTTCCCAGCGAAACCGTCTCCAGTACTTCCTGAAGCTGCTCGGCATCGGCACTGGTCAGCGCCGCGGTAAAGTCAGTCAGTGGCGAAGCGTCGTCCGGCGTAAACCGTTCGAGAAATCCTTTCAGACTTTCCTTGTACAAGGGGTTTAGCGGTAGCAATTCCTTGATCTTGTTGATGATGGCTAGCGCGTAAGCTCGGGTCTCCTGGGTGTTTTCTTGGCGCGCACGCGGATACTCAGCCTGCACGACGAAGGGGCGCTCGGCGCTGACCCACTCGGCGATCCGAAAGCGCTCGATACCTTCGGCGATGAACTGAATGCGCCCCGAATCACGCATGGGGTGGTGCATGCGCGCGACCGTTCCGAATAGTGCGAAATCCTCCGGTCGCGGGACGCCGTCGGCTTCGTGACGCGCATATACGAGCCCGACGAGTTGGTGCGGAGTTTCCCCGATCCGATCGATCGTCTCGAGCCAGAGCTTTTCTTCTATCACGATAGGCATGGTTTGCGCAGGGAAGAAAGGCCGTGCCTTGAGCGGCAGGACCAACAGGCGATCGGGAAGAACCTCGCTCAAGCGCGCCGGAACGCTGCCCGGCTGATCAGCGGTGTTTTCGGGAACGAGGACTTCGGGTTGTTCGTCAGTCATGATCTTTGGGCGGGCATTGATACCCTAAGGGCCATAGAGGTGGCCCGATCCAAATGGGCCCTGGATCGGTCGATTTCAAGCCGACGGCGTCAATGACGCCGGTTCAGGTCAGGCGGCGCACCTGCGTTGAAGCCGGTCGATCGCGGCGACCAGAGCGTACGCGGTCGGCATGCGCTCAGCGGGGTCTTTCGCGAGAAGGCTGTTGATAAGCGGCTGGTACGCGGAGGCGTGCTCGGGCAAGCTCGGGATTTCCGCATAGACATGCTGGTAGACGAGTGCCGATGGTGTATCCGCGCAAAACGGCTTCCTACCGGCCAGCATTTCGAACAGGACCATCCCCGCTCTGTACAAGTCGGCGCGGTGGTCGACGTCGTGCCCCAAGGCCTGCTCGAGGCTGAGATAGTTTGGCGTGCCGAGCACGCTGCCCTGGTTCGTCAGATCGCTCTCCTGGTAGTTGCGCTTGGAGATACCGAAGTCCGCGAGCGCAAGACTGTCGTCGGCACGAAACATGATGTTGCCGAGCTTGAGATCACGATGGACGATATCCTGCTGGTGGATGGCATGAAGGCCTCGTGCGATGTGTCGAGCATATTTCAGGGCATCGTCGAACGCGACACCGGGCTCGATCCGCTGCTTGAGATCGCCACGCGTAAAGGATTCCATCGCAATGTAGCCGTAGGTCTGGGTCAGGCCGTGATCAAGGAAACGCACCACGTAAGGGCTGGTTATGCTCGATACGATTTCGGCTTCGCGGATGAAGCGTTCGACGGCCTGCGGGTCGGCGATGGTGGCCGTATCGATGACTTTCAATACCAGGGTCGTGCTGTCGGTGGAACGTTCCGCGAGGTAAACGCGCGAACTCGCGCCCTGCCCGATTAAGCGAACGAAACGATACCCGACGGCATCGGCTCCCTCCGATACAGACCCTCCAGAACGTGCGGCGAGCCGTTCGAGGATGGCGAGGTGCGGCGACACGCGCTCCTCGCGCAGAGTCGCATCCAATGACGAGGCGCTCTGAACTTCATGCGCTGCCGCACTGACCAACCGATACAGCCGCTCGGCCGTGACACCCTGCTTTTTAATGTAATCGTAGGCGCCCAGCTTGATCGAGCGCGCCGCGATATATTCGTCGCCTTCGTCACTCATCAATACGGTCGGCGGGAATCCGGGGCAGTTACGATAAGTCTCCAACCAGTCGAGCCCGTTCTCGCCGATGCCAAGTTGGTAATCCATCAACGCGACATCGTATTCCGACCAACCGAAATCGGAACCCGGCTTCCCCTACTGTTCCGGGTCGAATTCCGTGACTTCGACATCGGGAAAGCATGTGGCCAGCATGCGTCGAATCCGCGCCATGGCAGAGCACGAGTCATTGATGATGATGACGCAGAGCCGCCCGGACGGCTCGGCTTAGGTGGATAACTCGGTTGGAAGAGTCATTCGTTCGACAATAGCTGGGCTCATCAGTCTCTTGTCGGCGTCAGTGCAAGGGATCTTGAGCAGGCCCGATGTACCTCACACGGAGACGACAGACACGCAAAGCGACCCGCCCTGCGCCGGCTTTCTTCGAGATGCCAAAAAAAGAGGGCTGCGAAAGCAGCCCTAATACGCTGGTGACAGGATAGGCCTGTCAACTCACCCACGGAGGTTTCAAAAATCGGCTCGCGCCAGCAGACGCCGTCCCTTACGGGTCAGGAATCCATCTTCACTGACGAATCCGTTTGTGATCGCCTGTTTCATCGCGTCGACCCGTTCAGCATCGCGCGAGATGTAGACACCGCCGTCGCCGTAATGGCGAGCGATGACGCGCGCTATGATCTGTTCACTGATCGTGACGGGTTCGAGTTGCATATCCATTCGGTCCAGCACTAGCACTATGTGATCAATTGCTCGCACAAATCGTTCAACTATTAGATAGATAGGATAGTTAGATAATTTTAAATGTCAAATAATTATTATTACCTATTGATTTATATAATTATTTAAAGCATCATCAATCCGTAATATGGGGCCTGGCGAGGTAATCGTGGGACCGCATCTCGCGCAACCGGCTGGCGGTGCGTAAAAATCCCTTCGCGAGGCGGCCCCCGTGATAGAGATCTGCCGGTTCGGCCTCGGCAGAGACGATCAAGTTGACGTTGCGGTCATAGAATTCGTCGACCAGGTTGACAAATCGCAGGGCCGCGTCGTTGTCGTCGCGCCCCAGGTGTGGTACGTCACTGACGATCACCGTATGGTGGCAACGCGCGATCTCGATATAGTCGATGGTTGAACGCGCCCCGCCACAAAGCACCTCGAAAGTGAACCACACGACCCCGTCGGCCAGCCGCAACGTCGGGATCGGCCGCCCTTCGACCTCGAGTTCGACATCGGCGGCGCCCGCTTCCGGCGCGATCGCCAAAAAGCTCTTTTCGAGCTTGTCCCTCACTTCGCCTGCCGCACAGCGGTAATACACGGGGGCCTGTTCCAGCGCGCGCAGACGGTAATCCAGATCGCCGCTCAACTCGAAAACTTCGAGCTGTTCCTTGACCAATTCAATTGCGGGAAGAAACCGTTCACGCTGCAATCCGTTGGCATATAACTCGTCAGGCGCTTCGTTCGATGTTGCGACCAGAGTCACGCCATGCTTGAGGAGCGCCTCGAACAGCTTGGCGAGCAGCATCGCATCAGTGATGTCACCCACGTGAAATTCGTCGAGGCAAAGCACCCGGTGCTCTTCCGCCCACTCAGCGGCGAGGCGTTTCAATGGATCCGGTTCGTTGCGCAAATGTTTCAGGGCGTCATGCGTACGCCGCATAAAGCTGTGGAAGTGAATCCGCCGCTTTTCCTCGAAACGCAGGCAGTCATAAAAAGTATCGACGATATACGTTTTGCCGCGGCCGACGCGGCCCCATAAATAGACTCCGCGCACCGGTGACCAGCGGGATCGGCGTCGGCCGAACAGGCGATCGACGAGGCCGCCCGGCGCCTGCTTACCGCCCTCCGTTAATTCACGGTAGGTGCGCTCCATGCACTCGACCGCCACCTTTTGAGCAGCATCCGTCCTAATGACGCCAAGCGCCAGATCGGCCTCGTAGCGAGCGCGAGGGGATCCACCCCTTGCCTCATTTCGGATATTCATGGTTCGGCCTGTTACCTCGCTGGCGCCGATGCGAAAGTAGCAAAGCCTAGCAACCGCACGGAACCAACGCGAGATCCAGCGTCATGGCGATCGGCCCGGCGATCGGCGAAATGGGGAGAGAAACAAGCCGGGCTCGAATTCAGGTCGGACATTCGGGAATACGAACGAGGCGGGGTGTTTTATGATCCCTTTCAGAATACGGGTGGTCCGCGTTGCTCACCCATTGAGACGATGAATGAAAGGGTCCGACAGTCGACGAAATACGCCATGTCCCAACTCGAACAAATCCAGATTACGTACGCCGCCGCCCAGGATCGCTTGTTGATGCGCCTGTCGACCCAGGACAGAGAGGAATTTCGGTTCTGGCTGACCCGGCGGTTCGTCAAGGTGTTACGCACCCACCTGAGTAAATCCTTGTCCACCCACGCCCGTATTCAAGTACAGGCGGATCCGGCGGCGAAACGGGAGTTGCTCAACCTTGAAAGAGAGCAGGCGGCGGATTTCAAAACACCCTACGAGGCGCAGTATAAATCGTTGCCGCTGGGTGATGAGCCGCTGGTGTTGACACGATTCCGCTTGCAACCCAGGGACAACGGCAGCATCGTTCTCACCGGTGGCCCCGAACGTGGCGATGGTATCGACCTGGCATTGAATCCACACCTCGTCCATTCATTTATCGCGCTTATGGATAATGCCTTAAAGGCCGCGGACTGGAATCTCGACGAAGACCCGAAGCAGGCAGAACAAGCCGACCCGGCCAGCGGTTCGGCAACGATTAATTGAAGCGGAGATAGACCCCCTCTGTCTTCCGTATTCCATCGTGGTGCCGCCGGCGGTCGCTTCACCTGGTTGTTGGTATCGCTGTTGCTGCTGTCGGTTGCGGGTGCATTTCTGAGTGACAGGCGCATGGGCCTTGCGCTCAACAACATCCTGCTCGGTTTGACGCTTGTGACCAGCATCTATCCGGTGAGCCAGAACAAGTCCTTCGTCTGGATCGGCGGTGTTTTCGCGGCCGCCTTCGTGCAATAGGCGGCCTGTCGTTTCCGTGCTTATTGGCCTCCTAGTATTGCTGATCGTCATTTTCGGACCGCAGCTGTGGGCGCGGCACGTTCTGAAAACCCACGCCGGCGAGCGCCAGGATATACCCGGAACCGGGGCCGAATTTGCCAAACACCTGTTGAAAAACGCACACATGGAAGACTATGGCGTCGAAAAGGCCGAAGACGGCATGGGTGATCATTTCGACCCGATGACGGGCACGGTGCGCTTGAGCGAAGCGCACTACGATCACCGCTCCTTGTCGGCCATCGTGGTTGCGGCGCACGAAGTCGGACACGCCATCCAGCACCACATCGGCTACCGCCCGCTGCAGATCCGCTCTCAACTTGCCGCAGCCGCGGCTTACGCCGAGCGTATCGCTTCAATCATCTTGATCGCCATGCCGTTCGTCACCGTTCTCACGCGTGTACCGTCGGCCGGTGCCGGAATGCTGCTCTTGGGCGTCGCGGTGATGATGGTGCCAGTCATGGTCCACCTCGTAACGCTGCCGGTCGAATTGGATGCGAGCTTCAAGCGCGCGCTACCGATTCTCGGTTTGGGCTACCTGTCCTCGGGCGACTTACCAAAGGCGCGTCGCATACTCACCGCATGCGCTTTGACCTACCTGTCCGCTTCGCTGGGGAGTCTGTTGAATTTCTGGCGCTGGATCCGGGTGCTGCGGCGCTGAGGATCGCGAGCGTTCGGCCGTCGCAGCGTCGGCACCCGTCGTCCACCATGCAATATGCAGGGCATCCCGCACGTCAATGAATCCCTTTCAAAACAATTCCAATTGATCCGTGTTGCGGCCCGGGGCACGGAACCGGGACGTATCCAATTCAAAACGGGACTCGTTCATACCAAGCGCCTGGCAGCTGCGGTCAAATCTCTGCGCGAGCAGCCTCGCGAACACGCCCTGCCCTTTCATCCTGCGGCCGAATTGCGTGTCGCTTTCATGTCCGCCGCGCAGATCCCTGATTCGATTCATGACGCGGTCGTATTTCAGTGGGTAGTGCGCGGCCACCCATTCCTTGAACATCGGTTTTACGTCGCGCGGCAATCGCAACACGATAGTACCGGCGAAACGACAGCCGGCTTGCGCGCCGTGCTCCAATATCGTTTCCAGTTCGTGGTCATTCAGCGCCGGAATCACCGGGGCGAACATCACCCCCGTTGGGATGCCCGCGTCATTGAGCCGGCGTTGGGTTTCGATGCGGCGTTGCGGGGCGGCCGCTCGCGGCTCCATTCTACGCGCCAGTTCCCGGTCCAGCGTCGTCACCGAAATGAAGACTTGCACGAGCTTCTTCTCTGCCATCGGCGCCAGCAGATCGACGTCGCGTTCGATCAGTGCAGATTTCGATACAATCGTGACCGGGTGGCTGCACTCCGCCAGCACTTCCAGCAAGCGCCGCGTGATCTTGAGGCGCTTTTCAATCGGTTGGTACGCATCGGTGTTCGCACCCAGGGCTATTGTCTCGCAACGATAGTGCGGTTTCGCGAGTTCCCGGCGCAAGACCTCGGGCGCGTCGGGTTTACTGAACAAACGGCTCTCGAAATCGAGCCCGGGCGAAAGATCCATGAATGCATGAGCGGGCCGCGCATAGCAATACACGCAACCGTGTTCGCACCCGCGGTACGGATTGGTCGATAAATTAAAGGGCAGATCCGGAGACTCGTTACGGTTGATGATGCCTCGGATCCGCTCCTCGGTGACCGTGGTGTGAAGCCGCGGAGGTTCCAGATCCGCACTGCCCCATCCATCGTCGACAGCTTCGCGCGTAGTGCCGAGGTAACACGGTTCCGCTGAAAAAACGCTGCCGCGTCCTTTCAGCGGCTTGTTCAGGCGATGACCAGGGGACATGATGGTGGCTCAGGCAGACGATGATTCCAAAAACACGAATTTTGCACAGGCTGCTAGTACGATAATAGCAGCCGTCAACAGGCAGATTCAGATGAAATATCGTTACACCTCTGGAATTCGAGCTTTGCCATGACCGGCGTCGAACTGGTTTTCGCCGTCCTGCTCGGCCTCGTGGCCACGGGCATTGGTTGGCTGATGGTGATGTTTCGAAAGAGCGGGCAGCCAAGCGCCTCTGATGACCGACTCGAAAGCCTGGTCCAGTCGTTCACAGCGCAAAAAACCACGCTCGAATTACTTGATCAGCGTCTCGGACAACTGCAGAACCAGTTCGCTAAGGACGGGACGGATCTCCGCGAGCAAGTCGGCGAGAAGCTCGATACGTTCAAAGGCGCTGTTAACGAAGGGCTTAGCGACAACCGCACCAAGCTCATTCAGTTATTAGGGGAGATCCGCGAGCAGATCGGCTCGAATATGGGCGAACACCGCACACGTACCGAAGAGCAAAACGCGCGCTCTCTCAAAACACTGCACGACAGCATGCAGACGGGATTCGGCAGCCTCCACAAGCAGCTCGGAGAATCCCTGCTGCGCAGCTCCACCGACTTGGGTCGGCGAGTGGAAGCCCTTACCAAAGCCACTGATGATCGCTTGAAGGAGATCGGCGGTCAGGTCGAAAAACGGCTGTCCGACGGCTTTGAAAAAACGACCGTGATCTTCACCGACGTGATCAAGCGGCTTGCGCTGATCGACGAAGCGCAAAAAAAGATCACCGCACTTTCGACGGATGTCGTCAGCCTGCAGCAGCTGCTGGCGGACAAGCGTTCGCGGGGGGTGTTCGGGGAAGTACAGCTCGCATCACTGGTGACGAACGTAATGCCGCCCGGAAGCTTCGCATTTCAACACAAACTGCCGAACGACAAGGTCGTGGACTGCATCCTGTTTCTGCCAAAGCCATCCGGGACCATTTGCATCGATGCCAAGTTCCCGCTCGAATCGTTTCGTACGATGACCGATATGGAACGTAATGAGATCGAGCGCAAACACGCGGAAACACAATTCAAGCAAGACATTAAAAAGCATATCAAGGACATATCGGAGAAATACATCATTCGCGACCTTACTGCTGACGGTGCAATCATGTTCATTCCAGCCGAAGCGGTATTCGCCGAGATCCAGGCGCACCACCCGGATTTAACCGACAACGCGCACGCAAACCGTGTCTGGCTCGCCTCACCGACAACGCTGTGGGCCATCCTGAATACAGCTCGATCGGTATTGAAGGACGCGAAGACCCGAGAACAGGTCGATATCATCCAGAAACACCTGGGATTACTCGCAGACGACTTTCAGCGTTTTCGCAAACGTATGGACAATCTCGCCAGGCATATCAGTCAGGCGCATGACGACGCCAACGACGTCAGCATTTCGGCCAGGAAGATCAGCGATCGATTTGACAAAATCGAGCGGGTCGAACTGGACGGAACTGACGATTCCGCCCCGAAGATCCGACAACAAGAGTAGCGGACCAACGAAAAAACGTGTTTAACGCCGGTCCGCCACGCGCTACTTGGAAGAAGCGGTTCCCACCAGGCGGTGGCTCGTGATGGCCGGATGGAAGCTCACGGAAATTGAGTTTTCTGAGCGCACCCGGGGAAAATGACGGTAACCCATCTTTCGCCGCCCAGTTAAGGCTCAATCCGAATGTGACGACATTCACATTAAATCAATGGCTTAATTGACATTTATGTCGTAGACTTGCAACAGTATGTTGTAAATTCCCACTTTCCTGGTTTCGGACGGTGAAAAAACTCAAGGCGATCATATTCGACGTCGACGGGACGCTCGCGGATACCGAGGAAGTCCACCGCCTAGCTTTCAATCACACCTTCACCGAACACGGTCTCGACTGGAATTGGACGCTGGATTTATACGAAGAACTCCTGGTGATTTCCGGCGGCCGCGAGCGAATTACCAGCTTTGGTCAGCACCTGCGGGCACGATTCGCCGACGAGCGTAAATTCGACGAGTTCGTGGTTTCACTGCACAAAGCGAAGACGCGCAAGTACGCCGCCATGCTGACCGAAGGCGAAGTCGCTTTGCGGCCCGGTATCGGCCGTCTCATCGGCGAGGCACGAGACGCAGGCGTCGTGCTGGCTATTGCGACGAGTTCCGCTAAGTCAAACGTCGAAACCCTGCTGGACAACAATCTGTCACCGGGTTGGCGCGATTGGTTCTCGGCGATCGAGACCTGCGATACCGTTGTCGAAAAGAAGCCATCGCCGGCCGTGTATAAAGCGGTGCTCAAGAGGCTCGGGATCGACGTGGAACTCGTCGTCGCGTTCGAGGATACGAAAAATGGCCTGGGGTCAGCCACCGCCGCCGGTCTCACTACCATTGTCACGACACATCGATTTACACGTGATCACGAATTTCACGGCGCGGAACTGGTTATCGATTCCGTCGGAGAACCGGATCAACCGTTTACCGTGACCGCCGGAGACGCCTTTGGTCACCGTTACGTCGACCTCGAGTTACTTGACAAGATTATGTCAAAAGGCGCGCAGGCTGAAGTACCTTATTCGGCCGCTCGCGCAACTGCCTGAACCCGCCCTCGCCCACACGCGGAGTTTATGCTGCCGTGACCTTGACCGAATTACGCTACATCATCGCGGTAGCGCGTTTTCGTCATTTTGGTAAGGCGGCCGAAGCGTGTTTCGTCAGCCAACCGACCTTGAGCGTCGGCGTGCGCAAGCTCGAAGAGGAGCTTGGCGTCAGGTTGTTCGAACGCAGCCGATCCGAGGTCATCATTACGGACATCGGTGAAGAGATCGTCCGGCAGGCTGAAACAGTGATCCGCGCAGCCGAAGTGATCGAGGAAACGGCCGAGGCCGCACAGGCCCCCCTCGGACGCGAACGCTGACGCTCGGCGTAATCCACACGATTGGACCCTATTTGGTACCGCGCCTGATCACGAGCCTCACGGCGCTCGCGCCGAGTTTGTCGCTGGTCGTCGAAGAGAATTTCACTGATGAGCTGACGGTGAGCCTGCGCTGCGGCGAACTCGACGCCGCGATCATGTCCCTCCCATTTCAAAGCCAGGGCTTGATCAGCCGTCCGCTTTACGATGAACCGTTCAAAGTCGCGTTGCCTGCGGATCATCCGCTGGCGAAAAAAAGCGCATCGATGCCGCTGAATTAGCGGATCAGACGCTGTTGCTGCTCGCCGCCAGGAACTGCTTTCCCGATCAAGTAATGGATGCTTGTCCGGGATGCATTACCACGGGCGAAAGCGGGAAGACAGAACTCACGAAAACGCTCGAAGGCAGTTCACTGAACACGATCAGCCAGATGGTTGCGATGGGTGCCGGTGTTACGATCCTGCCGTCGACGATGAAGATCAATGAAGATCTTGGCGCTCATCTGGCGATCCGGCCCTTTACACCGCCGGTACCGTCCCGCACGGTCGCCATTTTCTACCGCCGAGGGTTCGCCCGCCCCGCACTCATCAATTGTCTGGCGCAGGCCATCCGTGCGGCGGACCTGGCCGAAGTCAAATACCTCAATATCTAAAAAACCTCTGAATAGTGGCCGCTCATTCGATAATGATGAAAGCCGCCTGCCTGCCGCGCAGCACGCGCAAAAGCAGCTGCCCCCTTATTTGATTCACCACCTGCAGAAAATTCGGCACTGACACGACCGGCTGGCGGTTGACCGAGGTGATAATATCGCCCTCACGTAGGCCGCCCGCCCAGGCCGGTGAGTCGCGCTCGAGGGCGAACGCCATGACCCCCCTGATGCGGCCGTACGCTGGGGAATCCTCCGGGATCTCGCCAAAAGTCGTTCCCGCCAGGCGTTTGTTGCCAAACTGCGGCCCCGTGGCCGAGACCTCTTCGCGCTCGGCGACGATGATGCTAACCTGCCGGGACTCGGCATCACGCAGATAAGTTAGATCGACTTTTGCTCCGACCCGCGTGATCCCTATCTGGTTGCGAAGATCCGCGGCACCCGTAACGCGGCGCCCATTGATATGTGTGATGACATCACCGGGACTCAAGCCCGCTTCCTCCGCGGGCGACCCCGCTACGATATTGACCAGTACGGCGCCCTCGGTGATCGTCAGACCAAAGGCCTCGGCCAGCTCGGTATCGAGGTCCTGTAACTGGGCACCTAGGAAACCACGCTTTACTTCACCGTGCTCTACCAACTGCTCCATGATCTGGCTTGCCATGTTCACGGGAATCGCAAAGCCGATGCCGATATTGCCCCCGGACTGCGAGTAAATCGCCGTATTGATACCGACCAGTTCGCCGCGCAAGTTAACCAGCGCGCCTCCGGAATTACCGGGGTTGATCGAAGCATCGGTTTGAATCAGATCTTCGTAGCCGGTGATCCCCAGGCCGCTCCGGGCCAGCGCGCTGACAATACCGGAAGTGACCGTCTGTCCCAGACCGAAGGGATTTCCGATGGCGACTACGAAGTCGCCGACTCGCAGTTTCTCGGAATCGGCGAGCGGCAGCGCGGTCAACTTGTCGGCCGAAATCTTGACCACCGCGACGTCCGTGTCTGGATCCGTACCAACGAGTTCCGCCTTGAACGTACGGCCGTCACGCAGCTTTACCGTGATCTGATCGGCGTTCGCGATCACGTGATTATTGGTCATGATCAGACCGCGCCGGGCATCCACGATGACCCCGGAGCCCAGGCTTTGAGTTCGCCGATGCCGCGGCTGTTCTCGGAAATTGAAGAATCGGCGAAAGAAAGGATCGTTGAACAGCGGATTACTACGCAGCTCGACGTGGCCCTGGGTGGCTATATTGACTACCGCCGGCGTCGCGTTTTCTACCATTGGCGCGAGGCTCGGAATGTCCTGACCATCGACGCTTTGCGGTAACGCGCCCACAGCTGACAAGGACAGCAGCGCGAGGGAGGCTTTGAGCATGTTTCGAACTGTTGTCGTAAGGATCATCAGAGGTCCCTTAAATCCAGTACACGATTTTCGTCATGACCCGGGCGTGCATTTTCATCAGGCTTCGGATCGGCGGCGGCAAAGGCGCCGATCCCTGGCGGGCAGCCTTATCGGCATGACGCGCTTCGTCGTCGCACATCACGGTGACAATGGCCCGGCTTCGTTCATCGTATACCGGGAGCTCGTCGAGATGGCCTTGCAGATGGCGTACGACCTGGCGTTCGGTTTCTTCGACAAAACCGAGACTCCAGTCATCTCCCAGAGCCGCCGCCGCCAGGCCTATTGCGAAAGAGCCCGCGAACCAGAAAAAGTTCAACCGGCTGGGCACCGAATCGAGTTCCGCGAGGCGCTCACGGCACCAACAAAGATGATCGCCTTCCTCCCTGGCTGCTTCGAGCAAGGCCGCGCGCGTTGGGTCGTCTCGAGACAGGCTCGCCTGTCCGACATAAAGCGCCTGGGCGCACACTTCACCGGTATGATTCACCCTCATCAGGCCGGCCGCGTGCCGTTTGTCCCGGGCGGACAGTGGCGGGTCCGGCAGCGTTTGCGCGGGCGACGGCCGACCTTGGCGGTTGCTGGAACCGGTTGCCCCCCGCAGCGCGGCATCGAGGCGCACGATGGCCCCGTCAACGGATGACGGATTACGCATTGCGAGGAAATTTTCGCATCTACTGAGAATCCACTTCAAAATAAAGAAAATCCTGCGAAATCACGGGGTTTCGCATTGACACCCCCGATCGCCGTCCGTACTATTGCGCCTCTTTTTTCGCAATCCCATATACCTGAGCATGACAACTTACACCGCCACGCCGGGGACGATCAAACGCGATTGGTATGTCGTCGACGCGACCGATAAAGTACTCGGCAGGCTTGCCACCGAGCTTGCGCGGCGCCTGCGCGGCAAGCACAAGGTAACATACACGCCGCACATGGATACGGGGGATTACATCGTCGTGGTCAATGCCGAGAAAATCCGCGTCACGGGCAACAAGGCCAGCGATAAGATCTATTACCGTCACTCGGGTTTCCCGGGCGGTTTAAAGCGGATAACTTTCGAGAAGCTCCAGCAGAAATCGCCCGAGACCATCATTCAGCGAGCGGTCAAAGGGATGCTACCCAAAGGACCGCTAGGGCGCGCCATGTTCAGGAAACTTAAAGTCTACGCGGGGCCTGATCACCGGCATGCCGCGCAGCAACCAATTCAATTAGAGCTTTAAGCGTATGGCAACCGAAATCCACTACAGCACCGGGCGCCGGAAAAGTTCCGCAGCGCGCGTATTCCTGCAACGGGGCACCGGTAATATCATTGTCAATGATACGCCGCTGGACGAATACTTCGGACGCGAGACTGGCCGCATGATCGTCCGCCAGCCACTCGTTACGATCAACATGCCGACCGATTTTGACATCAAGGTAACCGTCGAAGGGGGCGGAATGTCAGGACAGGCCGGCGCCATTCGCCATGGAATTACGCGCGCAGTGATTGCCTATGATGAAACCTTGCGCCGCCCGCTCAGGGTTGCCGGCTTTGTCACACGCGACGCGCGTGAAGTGGAACGCAAGAAGGTAGGGCTGCACAAAGCACGCAAGAGACCGCAGTACTCGAAGCGCTAACTTAAGCAGCACGGCGGGCAGGATGCCCTTACAGAAAAATACAAGGAGGTGTAAGCATGAACGCGTTACATGGATTGAGCGCCTGGAACAAAGCCTGCGAACTTGCTGTTCAGAGCTGCTCCGCGGTCAGGGACTGCGGCGATCGAAACTTCCGCGACGAAATTACCCGCGCATCCCTCTCCGTGCCTTCGAACATTGCCGAAGGCTATGAACGAGATTCGAAAAAGCAGTTCGCGCGTTATCTGAGGATGGCCAGGGATTCGTGCGCCGAACTTCGCACCCAACTCTACATCACGGCTTAACTCGATCTGATCACGGTGCAGAAATCCACCGAATTGATACAGGATTCGATGGAGATCACCCGCATGCTCTGAGGATTGATCGAGTGGTGCGAAGCGGGCGCAGATCCGGCGGTTACGCGGCTACGAGGTTCCGGCGAGAAAGCATTGAAAGCCTACCGTTTTCACGACGCGAAATCTGCACTAAACTCTCGGTTCCCGCCTGGGGGATCGTCTAATGGTAGGACTGCGGACTCTGACTCCGCCAGTGGGGGTTCGAGTCCCTCTCCCCCAGCCAGTTGATTCAAAACAGGAAACTCATGCTACGCATAGAAGCGAAGAATCAGCGTGTAGCCTCAATGTAGCCGCGAACTACACAGCCGGGTACGCGTTAACCGCTGAACCCGGGATCAAGATCCAACCGTCAAATCAAACAATAGCCGACTTCAGTTAACGTCAGTATCGGTGGCTTTCATTTTTCGCTAATGTTCGGCTGCGTCCATGTCGCAGTGGAAATGGACGGCGCTATGAGGTGCCTATAGGGCGCCGCGGAGCGGCTCGCCGACTACAGACCCAGTAATTCTTCCCGCAGCTGCTCGGGGTCCATATCCGGGTTTTCTTCCAGATACCTCCGAGCCAAATCGTCCAGATAGATCCCCAGCGACTCGGGCCGATCTGAATCGTGTTCATTCTTTTTCCTCGCAAGCTCCTCACGGATTAACTTGGCCACCCGCTACTGTCTGAACCCCGAGTCCTTGCGATCGAGCATTCTGAGCAGTGCAGGCCACGCGAGTTGGTCCATCTCTCCAGACGCCATCAACATGCGGCCCTGCTCTCGAGAGGTCTTGACGGAGTCCGCCGAGGGCTGATGCAAGTTGCCGCCAGCCATGATGCGGACCTGCATGCTGCAAGCGCGTTCGAGAACGTAAAGGGTTAGAAAACAGGTCGACACCGTCTTGCCCACCGCCAAGGTGCCGTGGTTCCGGAGGATCATCGCCAGTTTGTCGCCGATGTCCGCGGCCAGGCGCTCGCGTTCACCGAGATCCAGGGCGATACCCTCGTACTCGTGATAGGCGATCTGGTCGTGGATGATCATCGCGGTCTGAGTAATGGGCAGCAGGCCGTCCGCCATGGCTGACACGGCGACCCCGTCGTCCGTGTGTAAATGCATTACGGCATGGGCGTCGTCCCGCGACATATGGATGGCGCTGTGAATGCAGAACCCGGCGGGATTCACGTCGTATCCCGTCGACAGCACGATGTTTCCATCGAAATCGATTTTGATCAGGTTCGATGCGCTTACTTCATCGAACATCATGCCGTAGGGATTGATCAGAAAATGTTGCTCGGGACCAGGAACGCGCGCAGATAAATGTGTGAATATCATGTCGGTCCAGCCATAGTGATCGACCAGCCGGTACGCCGCGGCGAGATCGACACGAACCTGCCATTCCTCGTCGGAGACTTGCTCGCGAATGTTCGCGCGCTGCTGCAATGCTTGAACCATAATTTGACGACCTCCGGTCAGTTCGGGAAATTATACGAAATTTCCCGCTACGATAATCCGCACATCAGCGCGTAATGCGGATTACGTATACTGTCTCCGCAATTCCGTTTAACGCAAAACAATGACCCTGTGATGGCCGTGCGATTCCTACAAGAAGTCACCAGGACTGACATCGAGCAGGTCGGCGGTAAAGCAGCCAATTTGGGCGAACTCCTGGTGCACGGATTTCCCATACCGCCCGGATTCGTCGTTTGCGCCGACGTCTACGGCAAGCTCCTGTCCGGCATCGATACCAGCGCGCCCAGCGAGGCCATACGACGACGGCTCGTCGACGACCCCCTCCCGATCACGGCGTCGCAAGAGATTCTACGCGCTCACGAACGACTGCAATCGAACAGTAATGAGCCGCTCATCTGCGCCGTGCGCTCATCCGCTACCGCGGAGGACTTGGGCGACGCGAGTTTTGCCGGCCAGCACGCGACGTATTACTACGTTGACGGACAAAACTTGATCGAAATGGTGCGCAAATGCTGGGCGTCACTGTGGAGTGATGCGGCCGTTTCCTACCGGCAGAGCCAGGGGATCGCTCACGCCGGTGTGATGATGGCGGTGCTCGTGCAGGAAATGATTCCCTCCGACGTGTCGGGGGTGACGTTTACGGCCAACCCTGTCAGTGGCGACGCGCAGGAGATCGTTACCGACGCGACCTGGGGCATGGGCGCGGCGATCGTCGACGGCCGCGTATCGCCGGATCACTTCATGGTGAGGCGCGCGGATTTTGCTATTCAGCAAAAGCGCATCGCCGATAAGAAGTCGATGGTGAACTCCCGCCTGCCGCCCGATGAGACTCGCATGGCCGAGGTACCCCTAGAACGGCGCCACCAGTCCTGCCTCAGCGATGAAATGCTGATCGAGGTGTGCCGTTGGAGCGTCAAGGCCGAGCAGCATTTCGGCTCCCCCCAGGACGTCGAATGGGCCGTGCACGAAAATCGTTACTACATGCTGCAATCCCGCCCCATTACCATCATGGGCGAGGAATCGTTCGCCGCCGGCGAAAAGCACAAGCTGGTGCTGTTCAAGGCCGCGGCCGAAAATTTCACGGAGCCCGTCCTGCCGCTGACCCAGGATTCCCTACCCCCGGGTCTGCACTGGATCAAGGGACGCCTCTACAACGATCTGTGGCCCATGCACGCCCTGGTGCCGATCAAACTCACCGACGAGCAGGCCGCGCGCCTCGCTTATCTCGAGATGCCGGAAGATCTCGATCTATCGATAAGCTGGTTGAAGCTCCCGATGGTGCTTGCCGCCTGGTTCGTCATCTATCTCGGCTTCGGTCTCATCGCCGCCCGCTCGCGCGCGATGCCGGACGATTTCATGGAGTCGTTCCGCGCGTTTACGGCCGAGATCGAGGCCGACGATGCCCTGAGCCCGCGGACGACGATGGTCAAACTTCTCAATGGCGCGCCGCCGTCGGCCCCGTGCGGACACCGGGTTATCTGGATCAACATCGCCTCTGTGCCACGCTACTTCCTCCCCATGGGGCTCCTCAACGCGTTGCTCAAGCGCTGGATTCCGGACATCGAAAAGAATGCGGGATCACTTTTGTGCTCGGGCAATGAAGGCGTGCTCTCGGTCAAGATGGGCCGCTCGATATTCGCGCTGTCACGTACCGCGAAGACACTGCCGGCTGTCGTTCGATGCATGGCAACGCAGAGCCCAGACGCCTTGTTCAACGCCCTCCAAAACGAAGAGACGGCCCAGCCGTTTCTCGACGAACTCGAGGCTTTCCTGCGCGTTCACGGTCACCGCGCATTGAAAGAGTTCGAGATCGCCTCGCAACGCTTCGAGGAAAACCCGGCGCCGGTGCTGGCGATGGTCAAAAACCACCTTGAATCGAACGTCGAACCCGGCGAGATGGAAGCCCGTGCGCGCGCCAGGCGAGCGGACCTCTTCCAGTCGATCAAACGCCGGCTTGCAGATCTTCCGCTCGAACGCCTACTCGGTTGGCGCTGGCGGCTCATCGACCGACTGGCCCGGCGCGCCCGATATTTCATCAAGCTGCGGGAGAACTCGCGCTTCTATCACATCATGGTGTGGTATTCGGCGAGAAAATGCATTCTGCGCGCGGAACGGGGACTGCTCTCGGCCGGCAAACTCAAGGTCAAGGACGATATCTTCTATCTGCGGTGGCCGGAAGTCATCGCATTACGGGCAGGACATCTCGACTGGGAGGATGTCGAGGATCGTATTCGCGAGCGGCGCATGGAGATCATCCGATGGTCGAAAATGACGCCGCCCAGGACGATCAATATCGACCTGCGCGTCGCACCGCCGCGAACCGCTTCGAACGAAGATGAAATCGCCGGACAGGGCGCTTCTCCGGGTACCTACGAGGGCATCGCCCGGGTGATCCTCGATCCCAGCGTCGATGCGCAGTTAAAGCCCGGCGAGATCCTCATCGCCCCCTATACCGATCCCGCTTGGACACCGCTGTTCCTGACCGCGCGGGCGGCGGTGGTCGAAGTGGGCAGTTATCTGTCTCACGCCGGTACGATCGCGCGCGAATACGGCATGCCCTGCGTCGTCGACGTGGCTGACTGCACGAGCTTCATCAAGACCGGGGATCGCATCTTCGTCGACGGAACCCAAGGGATTATTCGTCTGAATACCGGACGGGAGCGCGCCGCGTGATCGAATCCGCCCTGTGCCTAGTCTCATTGCTGATCGGGATTTTTCTCTTCTTCCGGGCGATGGCCTCGCTGTACGCCATCATCGACCACTGGTATGCAATACGCGTTCACTATCGCCTTGTTGGCATAAGCATCGCAGTGTGGTGTCTGACGTTCATCGGCCTGTGGTTGTGGCTTCCCGATCCGTTCGCCGGCGCGTACGCGCTCGGAGCCGCCTGTGCACTCACCGTTCACGTCTTCATCGCCGCTTTCAGCGTCCTGCTGCCGCGGGCCCGTGGATGGTGGGACGAAATTGAATATCGAAGGCTTTTGAAAGACACGGTCCGGCGGCGCTCCCAACCGACCGGCGAGTCGCCGCGCTCGCATCGCTGAATTAAGGAACCTCTGAATAGGTCATGGTGCGTGCGAATGGTGCATGAAATCGTGCAGATCAAGGCACGAATCGAAGGTAATAGCGGGGACTATTGGCAAGATTAGTAACGTAAGGCTCCGCGAGTTCAGGCGCCAGGCATATGTGCCATGACTTGTTCAGAGGCTTCTTAATCTGCGGCGGCATACTCCAATGCCTTCGCGCGGTACTGCTGCGCCCGTTCGATATCGCCCGAGCGCTCCAGCACGATGCTCAAATTGGAATAGGCTTCCCCGTAAG
>JAYYZW010000117.1:0-9937 GCA_036339995.1 Pseudomonadota bacterium | reverse complement strand
ATCCGCATATACCAAACAGGGTTGACCGTTCCGTTCCTTCGGGTACGTTGGAAGATGACGATGCGACCGTCACCATTTACATCAGTAAAGTTTACGTCGTTGTTGAACCCCAAAATCTATACCTATCAATACCTACTTCTTAAACGCACCTACATCCGAAAATGTAGGGTTTAAACCGCAGAAATCGTACCTATCCGTTTTTTGGAATCGTACCTACAAAGGAAGGGAATTTATGTAGGTACGATGTAGGTATAATAGAATTTGGGAGAGGGTAAAATCAATAGACTCATAAACTATTGATTATACGGGATATATTGGTCGGGGTGACAGGATTCGAACCTACGACCCCTGCCTCCCGAAGGCAGTGCTCTACCAGGCTGAGCTACACCCCGACTGAATGGAACGCGCCAGTTCTACGAATTGCGCTGGACGGCGAATTCTACCAGGGCTTCGAGTGCATCTCGGTAGGGAGATTTCGGGATCGCCGCGCATGCCGTCCGCGCTTTTTCGGCCTCGGCCTCGGCGCGCGCGAAAGTGTAGGCGATGGCACCGGTCGATTCAATTGCACGGGAGATCTCCTCAATGCGGTCCCGGCCGCCCTCGACGATGGCTTCGCGGACGATCGCGGCCTGCTCGCTGGTGCCGTTCCACATCGCGTAGAGCAGGGGTAGCGTGGGTTTGCCTTCTGCAAGGTCGTCGCCGATGTTCTTGCCGAGGTCCTCCGGCGAGGCGCTGTAGTCGAAGGCGTCGTCGACGAGTTGGAAAGCAGTGCCGATGTGGCGGCCGTAGGCGCCCATCGCGTGCTCGAACTCGCTTTCCCGGCCCGCGATCACGGCGCCCAGGATTGCGGCCGCTTCGAAGAGTTTTGCCGTCTTGTTGTGAATCGTGGTCAGGTAGCATTACTCGGTCGTGCCCGGGTCGCGACAGTTGATGAGCTGCATCACCTCGCCCTCGGCAATGGTGTTAGTCGCATCGGCGAGGATTTCGAGTACGCGGATGTCCTGCAGGTCCACCATCATCTGGAATGCGCGTGAATAGAGAAAATCGCCGACGAGAACACTGGCCTCGTTGCCCCAGACGAGATTCGCGGTCTCCCGCCCGCGGCGCATTTTCGAGGCGTCGACCACGTCGTCGTGCAACAGGGTGGCGGTATGGATCAGCTCGACGATAACCGCCACCTCTCTATGACGGGTCCCGTCGTAGCCCGCCGCCTTGGCGCTCAACAGCGCGAGCAACGGGCGCAGGCGCTTGCCGCCGCTGCCGATGATGTAATGGCTGAGTCGGTTGATCAGCACGACGTTGGAATAGAGGCGGGCCTTGATCAGCCGGTCGACCGCAGCGACATCGTCGCCCACGAGTCGTCGCAGATCTTCGATTTCAGGTTTGGTTTTGGTTTCTTCCAAGGCGGTCACTATTGGGCATTGGATTGACTCAGCTGTATGATCTTGCCAAGAGCAGGGGAAAATTGCCATTTTCGGCGCCCCTCCCCGATGTTGTCTCGCAAAGGCGAATTCCGTAGAATCGCGCGCTCGTTTGGGGCGCTAAGGCCCTGGATTTACCCGGCAGGATTTCGCAATGCAGGCAGTCATAAAAACCGGCGGAAAGCAGTACCGCGTCAGCGAAGGAGACAAGGTGAACATCGAAAGTCTTGCCGTAGATGCCGGCGAAGGCGTCGAATTCGCTGAGGTTTTGATGCTGGCCGACGACGATAATATCGAAATCGGCACCCCTTTTGTCGAGGGCGCGAAGGTTACGGCCAAGGTCGTCGAGCACGGCCGCGGCGAGAAGATCCTCATTGTAAAATTCAAGCGCCGCAAGCATTACCTCCGGCGTAAGGGCCATCGGCAGAACTATACCCGGGTCGAGATCACGGGCGTCACCAAGGGTTAATCATGGCGCATAAGAAAGCAGGCGGCAGTACACGGAATGGACGCGATTCACAATCCAAACGACTCGGCGTCAAGCGCTACGGCGGCGAGTCGGTGCGTGCAGGCAACATCATCGTCCGGCAAAGGGGTACGCATTTTCACCCTGGCGTGAATGTCGGATGCGGACGCGATCACACCCTGTTCGCGAAGGCGGACGGGCAGGTGCTCTTCGGGCGCAAAGGCTCGCGCCACAGAAGTTTTGTGAGTGTCGTTGTCAAACAATAACAACAACGCCAATTGAGCACTTGCAACCCCGTCCCAGACGGGGTTTTTTCTGTGCGGCCCCGAGTGTGCTGTCCCGCACGCTAAAATGCGAATGCGGCGAGGGCGTTTGCCATGAAATTCGTAGATGAAGCGCACATTACCGTCGAAGCAGGTAAAGGGGGAGAAGGCTGTCTCAGCTTTCGCCGTGAAAAGTTTGTTCCCCGGGGCGGCCACGACGGGGGCGACGGGGGTGATGGCGGCAGTGTCTATCTCGAAGTCGACGCCGGCCTCAACACCCTGGTCGACTTTCGCTTCAAGCGCCTGTTTCGAGCTCGCAACGGCCAGCCCGGAATGGGTCAGGACCGAATCGGCAAGAGTGCGCAGGACCTGATCATTCGCGTACCCGAAGGCACGCTCGTATTCGATGCGAACACCCAAGAACTCATCGGCGATATGATCGGCGACGGCACTCGGATCTTGGTTGCAAACGGCGGTTTCCATGGCCTCGGCAACGCGCGCTTTAAGAGCAGCACCAATCGCGGGCCGCGCAAAACGACCAAGGGAAGGGCGGGCGATTCACGCGACTTGAGGCTCGAACTCAAACTGCTTGCAGACGTCGGCCTACTCGGCTTGCCGAATGTCGGCAAGTCGACCTTGATCCGCGCCGTTTCAGCCGCCCGGCCCAAGGTCGCGGACTACCCGTTCACGACTCTAGTCCCGAATCTCGGCGTCGTCCGCCTCGGGACCGAGCAGAGTTTTGTGATCGCTGATATTCCGGGAATCATCGAAGGCGCGGCCGCCGGAGCCGGTCTTGGATTGCGTTTTTTAAAACATCTCGACCGTACCCGTCTGCTGCTGCATTTGATTGATATCTCCGAGTTTGACCCTGAGCGTGATCCGGTTCGCGATTGGGTTACCATCGATGAAGAGCTCGAACGCCACGGTTCTGATCTGGCTCGCCGGCCCCGCTGGGTTGTTTTCAATAAAACGGATACGGTGACCGAAGATAAGATCAAACGATGGGAAGACAAGATTCGAACGGCTGGTTGGACGGGGCCGGTCTACCGTGTGTCCGCAGCCACTGGCAAAGGTTGCAAGGCCTTGATGCAGGCGGTTCAGGCGTCTCTAGATAATCAGGGGAAGGCAGATGACGAATCAGCCGGCGATTGATCCCGGTCTTTTACGTGAGGCCATCGGGCGATCGCGCCGCTGGGTGATCAAAGTCGGTAGCTCGCTCACCACTGAAGAAGGCCTGGGCCTCAACCTGCCGGCGATAGAAACCTGGGCCGAGCAGATGATCGAACTGCAAGACGCAGGCCGGGACATCGTCGTCGTGACGTCCGGCTCGGTGGCCGAAGGCGCGGCGCGGCTCGGCTGGTCGACCCGCCCGCACGCCTTGAACCAGTTGCAGGCTGCGGCCGCCATCGGTCAACTCGGTTTGGTCCGGGCCTGGGATCAGGGATACGAGAAATTCGGGCGCCGCGCTGCGCAGGTCCTGTTGACGCACGAAGACCTGTCCGATCGCCAGCGCTATCTCAACTCGAAAACGACGCTCATAACTCTGCTCGAACTCGGTGTGATTCCTGTCGTCAACGAAAACGATACCGTCGCCACTGAGGAGATCAGTCTCGGCGATAATGACATGCTTGCGGGCTTCGTGAGCAATCTAATCGATGCCGATCTACTGGTCGTGCTGACGGATCAGGATGGGATCATGACGGCCGATCCGCGCCATCACCCTGACGCAAGTCTGATCGGAGACGCGCTAGTCGACGCGCCGGAGCTGTCTTCAATCGTGAGCGGCGGCGGCGCCTGGGGAAGGGGTGGTATGCGTACGAAGTTGCAAGCCGCCAAGCTCGCGGCGCGTTCGGCAACGCCGACTATCATCGCTTCGGGCAGCAGGGCCAACGTCCTCCGCGACATCGCGGCGGGCAGAGCCGTGGGGACCCTGTTGTATTCCACGCGCGAGAAGATTAATGCACGTAAGCAATGGCTTGCGGGGTCGATGCGCTCCCGCGGCACGCTCAAGCTGGACGCGGGCGCGTGTCGGGCCTTACGCAGTGAGGGCAAGAGCCTTCTGGCCGTCGGCGTCACCGAGGTCCAGGGACAGTTCTCCAGGGGCGAACTAGTTACCCTGTGCGATCCCGACGGCCGCCAACTGGGTCGCGGCCTCACCAACTATTCGTCGGACGAATGCTTGAAGATTGCGGGCGAACCGTCGGATCGCATCGAGGATGTGCTCGATTTGATGCGCGAGCCCGAACTCATTCATCGCGATAACCTCGTGGTCGATACCCAATGAAGATTATTACCGGGGAGAATATTCCGGGATAGCGACTTAGGGAACCTCTGAACAAGTCGTGGCACACGTGCCTTGCCCCTGAAATCGCGGAGCCTTACGTTACGAATCTTGCCAATAGTCCCCGCTATTACCTACGATTCGTGCCTTGATCTGCACGATTTCATGCACCATTCACCCGCACCATGACTTATTCAGAGGTTCCTTAGGAGTGAGTAACAAAAAGCCGGCATTGAGCCGGCTTTTTCATTTGTAGGGGCGGGACAATTCTCAAGACATGGTTTTGATTCGGGAATTCAACCTGGATTTATGTCGGGCCGCCTTGTTTTTGTGAATGATGTTGTCGCCGGCCATACGGTCGATGATCGGTACTGCTTTCGCGTAAGCGGCTATCGCTTGTTTTTTGTCGCCCGCGGCGATGGCGTTCACGACCTGCTTAATGCGGGTGCGTAACAGCGATCGGCGAGAGGCGTTTTGGATACGACGTTTTTCAGATTGGCGGGCGCGCTTGCGCGCCTGGGTGGAATTAGCCAATTGACCGTCTCCAGGGATCCTGAAAGGCGCGCAACTATGCTCATTCACGCGCCTGTTGTCAATGTTGCTGCGATCCAGGCCGTGTTTTTTGCGGCGTATAATCCTGCGTTGACGCCCCGTGCGTAACTCTGGGGATTGGGACACTGACTTCGAAACTCTTACGGTCGACCGCCGTCGTCGGCCAGATGACGTTCATTTCGCGCGCTCTCGGTTTCGTTCGCGATGTCGTCATTGCACGGTCGTTTGGCACGAGCCTCGCGGCGGACGCGTTTTTCATCGCGTTCAAGATTCCGAATCTCTTCCGCAGACTGTTTGCCGAAGGGGCATTCTCGCAGGCATTCGTGCCAGTTCTGGCCGAATACCGTGAGAAGGACGGCGATCCGGCGGTTGGTGATTTGATCGACGCGACGAGTGGCACCCTGGCGATTGTGCTCCTGGCAGTCGTCGCCATCGGTGTCATCGCCGCACCGCTTGTAATCGCCGTGTTCGCGCCGGGGTTCATTCAGGATACGGACAAGCTCGGGCTTGCTACGGCGCTTCTGAGATTTACTTTTCCCTACCTGTTCTTCATATCGCTCACCGCGCTAGCGGGTTCGATACTCAATACATACGGGCGGTTCGCGGTCCCTGCAATTACGCCCGTGCTGCTCAATGTGTCACTGATCTTCGCCGCGATTACACTTTCACCGCGGCTCGAGCAACCCGTGATGGCGCTAGCCATCGGAGTGCTCGTGGGCGGGATCGCGCAGCTCGCGTTGCAGCTAGCGGCGCTCTGGCGGCTCGGATTCGTGCCGAAACCGACCGTTGCATTTGCCAACAAGGGGGTCAGGAAAATACTGGGCCTGATGGGCCCGGCGATGTTCGGCGTCTCGGTCGCACAGATCAATCTTATGTTCGATACCTTGATCGCATCTTTCCTGCAGACGGGCAGCATCTCATGGCTTTATTACTCCGATCGATTAGTAGAATTTCCGCTCGGCGTGTTCGGTATCGCACTCGCGACGGTGATCTTGCCGACCCTGTCCGCCCGACACAGCGAAAGCGATCCGAAATCGTTTTCAGCAACACTCGATTGGGCGCTACGCTGGGTTTTCCTCATCGGCCTTCCCGCTGCGGTCGGTCTTGTGGTTCTGGCGGCGCCAATGTTGAGTACGCTCTTTCAATATGGCGCGCTCGGCGAACGAGATGTTGTCATGGCCTCCCGTAGTCTCGTCGCGTATTCGAGCGGCCTGATGGGTTTCATACTCATCAAGGTGCTGGCGCCGGGATTCTTCGCGCGCCAGGATATGCGCACGCCCGTGCGCATCGGCGTCATTGCGATGGTTGCGAATATGGTGATGAACGTCGTGCTCGTCTTTCCGCTAGCGCATGCAGGCCTCGCTTTGGCAACTACGCTCTCGGCTTATATCAACGCGGCATTGCTGTTTCGAGCCTTGCGGCGGAGCGGTGCGTATCGATCGAATACTGTCTGGCGACCCTATCTTAGTCGCGTCGCGCTGGCCGGCATCGCGATGGGTTTGGTGTTGTGGTTAAGCGTCGAACCGGTATCGGCATGGAGCGGATGGGATGTCTGGACGCGAGCCGGTCAGCTTTCGATCTGGATCGCAGCCGGCGCAGCGACTTATTTCGCGGTTCTCTGGATTTGCGGACTGAGGCCGCGCGATATGGAGTTGCAGGTATCTAGCAGTCTGTCGGACTTAGGATGAATCTACTGCGGCGTTGGGATAGTGGTCCAGATGCGAGATGGTTCTCGTTAAATAGTCCCACTATTCGCCTCAAACCATCTCACATCTGGCCTCGCTCTCCCAACCGCCTCGCTACGATTCTCTAAGTCCGACAGACTGCTAGCGTATAATAGCGTTGCGCGTCCCGCGAACCGAACACCATACCTCATCCTGCCTGCCATGGAGCTAATACGCGGCATACATAACATTCGACCGGAACACCATGGTTGTGTCGCAACGATTGGGAATTACGACGGCGTACATCTGGGGCATACCGAAATCATCAAACGCCTCAAGCGTCGAGCGGAGCGCCACGGAGTTTCCAGCGTCGTCATCATCTTCGAACCGCAACCCGAGGAATTTTTCGCCCACGATGAATGCCCGGCCCGGCTGTCGCGCTTGCGCGAGAAATTTCATTTGCTCGCTGAGCGCGGCGTCGATTGGCTGCTGGTGCTCAAGTTCAACCGTGCGCTGGCGACTCTAAAGTCCGAACATTTCGTGCGTAACTTGCTGGTGGACAAGCTGGGTGTCCGGGCGCTGATCATCGGCGACGATTTCCGGTTTGGCCGTGCCCGCCGCGGTGACTTTAAAACGCTGCTTAATTTAGGCCGTGCCTACGATTTTGAGATCGAGCAGACGCCGGCCTTCCTGTTCATCGGTAAACGGATCAGCAGCACCTCGATCCGCGCTCTGCTGCATCACGGCTTCATGAAAGAAGCGGAACGGATGCTGGGCCACCCCTATTGTATGGAAGGCCGTGTCGTATATGGTCATCGACGTGGACGCGAATGGGGTTTCCCGACCGCGAACCTCGATTTACATCGAATGGAAAGCCCTGTTTCCGGGATCTTCGCAGTCAAGGTCCATGGCCTTGCCGATGAACCGTTGCATGCCGTTGCCTACGCCGGCACGAGACCGATCATCGACGATCCGCGCTGCGTACTCGAGGTGCACGTATTCGACTACGATGCGGATTGTTACGGTGCGTACATCAAGGTGCAGTTTGTCGGCAAGATACGCGAGGATATCGAGTTCGAATCCTTCGACGTGATGGCGGAGCAGATCCGGCGGGACTGCGACGCGGCCAAGGAGATTTTGTCCTTTGAGTATTAGCCCGTGGTTTGCAAGCCGCCGGCATCTACGGTTCTGGCTGGGCCTCGCGCTGGTAGTCTGTCTGCTGGATCAGGGCATAAAGACCTTAGCCGTTGCGTCTCTGAGCTATGGCGTACCCGTGCCGATGCTCCCCGGTTTCAATCTGACTCTGCTGCACAACACAGGCGCAGCTTTCAGCCTGCTCGACGACGCTTCGGGCTGGCAGCGCTGGTTTTTATCGGGCGTCGCCGTCGTGGTCGGCATCGGTGTCGCCTTTTGGCTCTCGACGATGGACGCGGGCCAACGTTGGGCGCCGTTGGCGCTGGCCCTCATCCTCGGCGGTGCATTCGGAAATCTGATCGATCGGCTCTTTCTCGGCTACGTCGTTGACTTCATCGAAGTCTATTACGATCGTTGGTCCTGGCCCGCCTTCAATGTTGCGGACGCGGCAATATCGGTCGGCGCCGTAATGCTGATCATTCGCGGACCGCGTGCCCGCAGCTTACCCAGTGCGGACTAGTATAAACCGTGATGCCGCCGCTTGGGACAAGCGGTATCTACCAAGGGCCGGACGGGGGCGTATAATGCATCGCAGTGATCCCGACAGGTCGACGAAAATTACGAGGAAGTCTTTTTCCGCCATCGCGTCAATCGTTCACGGGCAGTAATAGATGCAAATACACCTGGCTAACCCGCGCGGATTCTGTGCCGGCGTCGAGCGCGCGATCGGCATCGTAGAGCACGCGCTCGACCTGTTCGGCGCGCCGGTCTACGTCCGGCACGAAGTCGTGCACAACAAATACGTGGTCGATGGGCTGCGCCATAAGGGCGCCGTGTTCGTCGATGAACTCGACGAAGTCCCCGACGGTGCGACAGTTATTTTCAGCGCCCACGGCGTCGCCAAGGCCGTCCGCGAGGAGGCGGCCCACCGCAAGTTGCGGGTATTCGATGCGATCTGTCCGCTCGTGACCAAGGTGCACATGGAAGTCGGGCAGTACCAGGACGAAGGCCGCGAATGCATCCTTCTCGGCCACGCCGGCCATCCGGAAGTCGAAGGTACTCTGGGCCAGTATCGCAAAGTCGACGATAAGCGCGGCGGGATGTACCTGGTCGAATCGGTCGAGGATGTCGGCAGTCTAAAGGTCAAAGATCCGACATTCCTGGCGTTCGTGACGCAAACGACCTTGTCGATGGACGACACCGCCGAGATCATCGCTGCTCTGCGCGCCCGCTTTCCTAAGATCGTCGGTCCCAAGAAGGAAGACATCTGCTACGCGACCCAGAATCGCCAGGACGCGGTCAAGGGTATGGTCGAATATTCCGACCTCATTCTCGTGGTCGGATCAGAGACCAGTTCGAATTCCACCCGCTTGAAGGAGATCGCGGAAAAGCACGGGATCGCGGCCTACCTCATCGACGACGCCAGCGAGATCAAGACCGATTGGTTGGCAGGCAAGAAAAGCGTGGCGGTGACCGCAGGTGCCTCGGCGCCCGAAGTGCTGGTCGAGCAGGTTGTTCAGACCTTGAGGGAACACGGCGGCCTGGCAGTCCGCGAGGTAGCGGGAATTAAGGAAGAGGTCGTCTTCAGCCTGCCGCGGGAACTGGTTAAGGCCGCGGAGCAGACGCCGTGACCGATCGCGTCATGGTTTGAGATAGGTACGTCAGCCTAAAAGCGAGGCCTTGCGGACCGATCCATGCAGGCGTCCGTGCCTGCGAATCCGGTCAATTACAATATTCCTTTATGGCCTTCTGCGCCTTGCTGGTCCGCGAGTTGCTCTTTGGCGTTCGTGCAGTTCTGTTTCTTGATGGCCTCGCTGCGCGCGATCGCCAGCGAGGTCGACAGTAGGTTGATCTGGCTGGTCAACCTGCTGTTTTGAAGGAATGACTGCATGCCGGGAACGCGAATGCCCATGAGCACGCCCAGAACCGCAATCGCGACCATCAATTCGATGATGGTGAAACCGAGTTGTCTGTTCATGGGCGAAAGTATGGACAGTGAAGATCCCCGCTGCCCGCCCCGATCGACGAACGGCGCGAATGATTCGGCGAATTGTCGCGGTGCCTGGAAAAATATGAACGGCGTCACATCCTGAGGTGAGGATTTGCGGAAACTGTGCGGCGCGGCAGCCTGGCGAGCGCGTTTCGGGCGGGCAGGA
>JAYYZW010000116.1:0-48050 GCA_036339995.1 Pseudomonadota bacterium | reverse complement strand
TCTTCCACATTCACGATCCGGACTCCAACGACCTCGCGCATTGATCGATCCCGCGCGCCGCAGATGACCGTGGCGCGCAGATCTCGCTGTTCGTCGAAGACGGGCCGAGATACAGGGCGGCGTCGGCGGAGGAGATAGCTCATGGCGAAAGCGAAAGTCACCGAGCGTATTCAGGGCTATTGTGCGCTGTGCTGGTCGAGCTGCGGGTGTATCTCGATCATCGAGGATGGGCGCCTGACCTCGGTCGAGCCCGATCCGTCTCACCCGACCGGCAAGGCGCTCTGTGGTAAGGGCCTGGCGGCGCCGGAGCTGGTTTACAGTGAGGAACGCCTGCTCTACCCGCTGAAACGCACGCGGCCGAAAGGCGTGACCGATCCAGGCTGGGAGCGGATCAGCTGGGATGAAGCGCTCGACACCACTGTGTCGAACCTTAAGCGCATCGCAGAGGCGTCCGGCGTGGAGTCGGTCGCGTTCAGCATCACCACCACTGCCGGCACCGCCATGCAGGACGGCTATCCCTGGGTCGAACGGTTGCGCCAGGCCTTCGGTACCCCGAATGCGCTCGCCTCTATCGAGATCTGCAATTTTGCGAAAGACTTCATCTACCCGCATACCTTTGGCGCCGGGCTGCCGATGTCGGATCTCGCAAATAGCGATTGCATCATCCTGTGGGGACACAACCCGGGGACGAGCTGGCTAGCACACGGCACCCGGGTCGCGGACGCCCGCGCGCGTGGCGCGAAACTCATCGTGATGGATCCCGTGCGCGTCGGTTTTGCCGCCAAGGCCGATCAGTGGCTGCGAGTCCGTCCGGGATCGGACGGTGCGCTGGCGCTCAGCCTGGCGGGCATCATGATCGATGAAGAGCTGTTCGACCGCGGTTTCATGCGCGACTGGACCAACGGACCGTTTCTGATCCGCGAGGATAACGGCCGGTTCCTGAGCGCGGCCGATTTAGGCGCGGGCGGTGATCCCAATGCACGCGTGGCCTTCGATGAAAAGGCCGGCAGTCTGGTCCACTACGACCCGTTGGCGGGCCGCTACGAACGCGGTGATATCGAGCCGGCGCTCTTCGGCCGCCGTGACGTACCGACCGCCGCTGGCGTGATTCCCTGTCGCCCGGCTTTCGATCGCTATGCCGAACTCTGCCGCCGTTATCCGCCAGAGCGCGCCGCGGAGATAAGCTGGGTGCCGACAGATCAGATCCGCGAGACGGCACGCTTGATCGGTGCCTCGCAGGCGGTGTGCTGTTATGCCTGGGCAGGACTCGAACAGCATACGAACACGAGCCAGACTAACCGCGCTGTCGCCTGCCTCTATTCCTTGACCGGCCACTTCGACGCTCCGGGCGGCAACGTCATCTACGAAAGAGTACCGACGAAGGATGTCGCGGGCTCGGACCTCATGCCCGCCGGTCGACTCGACAAGTCCCTGGGCCGCGAAAAGCGTTCGCTCGGACCCGAAAGCGTCAACGGCTGGATCTCCAGCAACTCTTTCTACGACGCTGTGCTCGATCGCAAACCATACGGCGTCGACGCGCTCGTCAGCTTCGGCATGAACATGCTGCTGACCCACACCGACGGCGCTCGCGGCGCGCAAGCATTGGACGCGCTCGACTTCATGGTGCACGCCGATCTCTTTATGACGCCGACGGCATCCCATGCCGACATCGTGCTGCCGGTCAACACCCCCTGGGAACGTGAGGGACTCAAGACGGATTTCCTGGTCGATCAACGCGCCGCCGGCTTCGTCCAATTCCGGGGACAGATGGTGGAATCCCAGGGTGAATCCCGCTCCGACGCCTGGATCGCTTTCGAACTCGCCAAGCGACTGGGATTCGGCGAGTCGTTCTGGGACGGCGACATCGACGCGGGTTATCGCGAGATCCTCGCGCCGAGTGGACTCGATCTCGACGAGCTGCGCGCGCATCCGGAAGGGATCGAAGTTTCGCTCGAGACGCGCTATCGGAAATATGCCGGGAACGGCGAGACAGCGCCCGGTTTCGCGACGCCGAGCAAAAAGGTCGAGATCTATTCCGAGACCTTGCTCGAACACGGCTACGCGCCGCTACCCGAATATGTCGAGCCCGCGATGAGCCCGGTCGCCCGGCCGGATCTCCTCGACGAATTCCCGCTGGTACTGACGAACAACAAATCGCCCCACTACCTACACAGCCAGTTCCGCGCGCTGCCCGCGGTACGGCGCCACGAGCGCGAACCGCGGGTGGAATTGCATCCGGACGCCGCTGCCGAACGCGATATCGTCGACGGCGACTGGGTCGCTTTGATCACACCCCACGGTCGCGCCCGTGCGAAAGCACGGCTCGCGAAGAACCTGGATCCGCGCGTTGTGAAAGCGACCCACGGCTGGTGGCAGAGCTGCGTCGCACTGGACCTCGCGGGCTACGACGCGCACAGCGACGACGGCGCTAACGTAAACCGCCTCATGAATGACGACGAGGTCGATCCGATCGGCGGCTGCGAACCACTCAAGTCCTACCTCTGCCAGATCGCCCGCCTGCCGAACTAAGGGCGCGCGCGGCTCTTCCCCGAGCCACGCGCCGCTGCGATCACATGTTGAAGAAGACCAGCTTGTTGCCGTCCGGATCGCGGAAGTAGCCACCATAGAATGTCCCCGCACGCACCCCCGGCTCGCCTTCGTCGGTCGCGCCCAGCGACATGGCTTTCGCGTAGAGTAGGTCGACCTTGTCGTTGCTGCCGGCGTGCAGCGCGACCATGTTGCCGTTGCCCGCGACCGCCGGATTCCCGTCGGCGGGCTTGATGATCATGAGCATGGTCGCACCTTCGCCATCCGACCAGGCGACCAGTTGATCCATTTCCATCGCGCGCTTGGCGCCCATCTCGGCGAGAAGCGCATCGTAGAATTTCGCGGCGCGATCGATATCGTTGGTGCCTATGGTGACGTATCCAATCATGTCTTTCTCCTTTTTCGATTTTCTTGCGTTTGGGCTTGGGCGTGGTCCAGATATTATCCGATAATCCGGTATCTAAAGACGGGAACGAGATGGCCGGCGCACGGTCGTCCCGACGCGGCGGCGGCGATGCAACTTGTAATAACTTTGGCTCGATCTTACAGACTGACGCCTTGAATTCGACCCAGTCTGAGAAGTCCCTTCGCATACGCACTGCACTCTGCAATCCGGCTTCACGAGATCAGGGTCCGCTATACACCCGGAAGCAGCCACACCTTGCTGCACCACAGAAGGCATTTTACAACCGAGGCTGTGTGAAAACTATTTTCGTTTTGCGAAAGTTGGGGAACTACACTCGAAATTGGATCTAATTGAAATGCCGATCCCTTTTCACGGTGCTTAACTACTATGCAGGTGTGGAGATTTTTACTTTCGTCATCGTCTTATTGAGTTTTCACGCAGCCTCGACCCGGAGCGGACATCGCCACTCCGGCCGCGAAGAGCGCCGTATAAATGGGGCGGTGACAACAGAGAATAATAGTGATTATCAGATGTCACGACCCCTTATTATTCGAATTAGCCGTGTTTCCCAGGCCGCCATCCGACAGGACCAATAGTGCGCACTGCGACATTCGACGGGAGCTCTTCCAGTTCCGTCGCCATCGTGTCATTCCAGCGGTTGAGATATCAGAACAAGGCAATGGACGCGACAATTTCCACGATTTCAGCGTCGTTGAAATGTTTGCGAAGTGCACCGAAATCGTCCTCCTCGACTGCATTCGGCACCACCGATGCCTTCATCGCTAATCGTAGCGCGGCGCGCTCCGCTTCACTGAAAAGCGCACTGGCTTCGAACTCCCAGATTGCCGCGATTTTGTCGTCGGGCGCTTCGTAGATACTGGACAGGTTCGCCATGTGCGATTGGCAGTAACGGCAACCCGCGGCGTGGCTCGCCATAAGGCTAACGAGCATTTTCAACTCGGTCGATACTGTGCCCTCGTAGAGCACAGCGCGGTTCAGGCGTATGAATGCGTCCGCAATACCCGGTCGGTGCTGCATGGTCAGAATACTGTTGGGGATGAAGCCGCGCGTCGTCTCGTAATGGTCAAATCGTTCGACGAGTTCGGGTGTTGCATCGCGGGGCAGCGGATTAACGTAAGGCATGAGATTTGTCTCCTTGATAATTAGTTCCCGGAGTTGGAAGTACCGTCGTCAGTCATCCCGAGCGGCGGCAAGATGCCGAGTTGAATCAGAAACTGCAGATTGTCCGGAATCACCTCGTGGAACTGGGGCCATTATCGGCTCGCCCGCCCTGAATACTTGTCCATGGGGATACTTTGTATCGATTGATCGCACCGAACGTTCGTTATCCCGTATTGCAGGGCTTGTCAGGGCGGGATGCGCACAGTTCCTTTTGAGCAAAAACTCGATGCCGTGTGGTTCAATTAACGAATGTCCGGCTTGTGTACCATAGTAACGTGACAGCCCCCCCCCCAAGCGACGCCCGCACGCGTCATGGACAGTGCAATTATTGAGGAGGTTTCGACATGCTTCATACATCCCGTCTTCACCGGATTTCGATGCCCGCATTGCTTGCCGCAAGTCTATTTTCGACCTTGGTCATTGCCGGGACGCAAAAGCCGCTCGAGTTCAAGGTTTTCATGTCGTCTGAAGCGCACATGGGTTTAGGGGTCGCCTCGACGATCATTTACGGCGAGCAGGATGCCGTACTGGTGGATGCTCAATTCACACTGTCGAATGCGTATCGATTAGTCGCCGAAATCATCGAAACCAATCGTCGGCTCACCCATATCTACATCACCCATGTGCATCCGGACCACTTCATGGGCCTGCCCGTATTAAGAGCCGCCTTCCCCGATGCCCGTGTCGTATCCCTCAAGGCGAGTGCCGACGACGTTAACAGCAGTGGCGATTTTAAGATCGAGTATTGGGGCACTAAGATTCTCGGCAATAATGGCGCTAAAACCAAGGTGTTTGTCGAAACACTGGACGAGCCCGTGATCATGCTCGAGGGACGTCGTCTCGAAGTCCTCGGTCCGTTTCAAGGTGACGCGCCGAACTCAAGTGTCGTATGGATCCCGTCAATCGAGGTGCTGGTTGCGTCGGATCTGATCTTTGACCACGCCCACGCCTGGATGTCTGCGGCCAAGACGCCGGCGCTACGGCAAGCCTGGCTCGACGCACTCGATCAGCTTGAAGCACTCAACCCCGAGGTCGTAGTACCTGGCCACGCGCCGTCCGATGAGTACCTCTCTCCGAACTCGATTGACTACACCCGCCAGTACATCAAGACCTTTACTGCCAAGATAGGAGAAACCCGGGATTCAAAGGAAATGATGGCTGAAATGCGACGCATCTACCCGGATGCCATGCTGCTTTTCAGCCTTGAGTACAGTTCCAAAATCATTCGCGATGGCTGGATCTGGGAAGGCCAGTGGCCACCGTCGCTCCGCGAGATGGAGGTCGTTCACTAGCACGCCGTTTGGCAGCCCTATCACAAGCATTGCGCCGAGGCGTAATTCCGGACGCATATTTTTAGAAAATAAATGCGCCCTTTTCCCGCGCCGGTCACTGCCTAGAAAGTCCTTCCGCGGATCAGCGCTTACGTCTGGATTCCGGTCTGGAACGCTGGCCGCGCTTCGAGACGATTCACGTAGACGTCCAACGCCGTCATCTCGCCGGTGAAACACCCCAAGCGCCGACTCATGAAGCATGCATGTCCGAGCATGATGTCCGCGCCGGAGAAGTCTCCAATCAGGTATTCCCGCCGCTCGACCGCTTTGTCAACCGGCGCCAGCGCCTTGGTCAGCAAACGTTGCGCCTGGCCCAACACCTCTGCGTTTCTGCGATCTTCGGGAAGGAGCTTGGTTTGCACCACAATCGTGTTCACCGGCGGCATGACCATGCCCTCACAGTAGTGGAACCACTGCAGGTATTCAGGGAACTCCGGCGTATTCACGTTGGGCTGCAGGGTGCCGTCCGTGTGCCGTGCAATGATGTATTCGACGATCGCGCCGGATTCGTAGAGCATCACCTCACCGTCCTCTAAAACCGGTACGCGACCCAGCGGATGGCGCGCGCGGTGTTCATCTGATTTCAACTCTTTCGGGTGAAAGGCCATCTTGTTAAGCTCGTACTCTAAACCGATCTCTTCCAACAACCAGACGATACGGCCCGCGCGTGAGTTGGGTGCGTGATGCAGTTTCAACATGTCTAATTTACTCCCGACCGCGGTGATCGCCTTTATTGGAAATAATGTTCATTAAAAAAGCGTTTCCGCGGAAACACTGTGAACCTCGTGCCTTGATCTGCACAATTGCATGAGCAATTCACACGCACCATGACTTATTCAGAGGTTCCTTAGGTGAGCCGGGTATCACGCGGCAATGCTGGTGATCCCTTTCCACAGCGGAGCGATCACGACATTCAGTTGCGCATGTGCCTGCCTGAGCGCGGCCTCTACCTGCTCCGGGCGGGGCGCTCGAGCAAAGATGAAACCGAGGTAGCTTGCGCCTTCGGGAAGCGGCACCAGCTGATAACGATCCCGCACCTGGATGGTCACTTCTTCGACATAAGAGACCGCGCGGGCCGCACCTACTCCTTCGATCCGTCTGAGGATGCCGGCCTGCGGCGTCGGGATCATCAACACACCGGCCGCCTGTTGCCAATCTGCGAATGCCCGCGGGGCGCCTACGGCGTGCGATAACACCATCTCCTCGAGGCTACCAGCGAGGCCGTATTCGAACAGCCGGCTGCACAGCCCACCGATAGTCCGCGACGCAATCTCGAGCATCCAGACCCCGGCGTCATTGATGCGGCACTCGGCATGCACCGGCCCGTGCCGAAGCCCGTATCCCCGGCAACTCTCGGCCACCCGTTTTCCGACCTGGCGTTGCACGCCTGCATCGAGCCGCGAGGGGGTCACGAAGTAGGTCTCTTCAAAATAAGGACCATTCAGCGGATCGGGTTTATCGAAGATCGCGAGCACCTCGAGCTCCCCGTCGGTCAGTAGCGCCTCGACCGCGACCTCGACGCCCGGAACGAATTCCTCCACCAGCAGATAGTGCCGCTCTTCCGTATCACGCACTTCGGCGATGATACGGGCCACACGCTCACAGGCCGCGCGCAGCGCGTCCTCGCTATCCACCCGGATGACGCCGCGGCTTGCCGACATGGCAAGGGGCTTGATCACGCACGGGAATTCGATGCCGTCGAACTGCCCCGCCAGCGGCTTGCGCAGATCAATGCGCGCATGCGCCGGGACCGGGATTCCTGCTGCACTAAGGCGTGCGCGTGCGAGGTCTTTGCGGCGCGTAATGCGTGCGGCATCTGGTTCGTTATGGGGCAAGCCCAAGCGGCTGGCGGCGAGTGACGCCAGCTCGGTCGTGGAATCGTCGGTGCTGATAATTGCAGCAAAACAATGGTGACGGGCCGCCTCCAAGATGATCTCAAGCGCACCGCGGCTGTCGCTGAAATCAAGGTGTAATCCTTGCGCGTACGCGCTGACCAGCGAATGGCGGCCTTCGGAAGCGATCAAGACCTCTATACCGAGGCGCCGAGCGGCTTCAATGTAAGAAACGGTGCGGTAGCTCCCGTGGGGAGCGATGATCAATACGCGCGCTTTTCCCCGTGCCGACGCGCGTTGCGGGACTTCATCGCCAGCGACGCCCGTTCGACGTCCAGCACGGCAGCTTGGAGACATCGAAGCCGTCAACCGATGAAGATTGTCAAGGCCGCAACGGCTAAAAGCCGCTGCCGCCACAGCCGCTGCACATACCGCTGCCGCCTACACTCTCAAAGACGTTGTTAAAGACAAAGGATTCATTGAGGCCTTCTTTGACGTAGTCGATTTCGCAGCCCCGTAGGAAGTTCAGGGCGACGGCGTCCACCACCAGCTGGAAGCCCTCAAACTGGCGGACACTGTCGTACTCGGTTCGCCCGTCGTCGTAGGTCATCCCATAGCTGAGCCCGTTACATCCGCCACCCTCAACAAAGATACGCAGAGCGGTGAACTCCTCCTCGGCCTCCTCCATGATGTTCGCAAGCTGCGCCTCGCAAGCGGGCGTAATCGTGAAGGTTTGCTTGGTGATCTCCTGCGAATATTCGGACTTCGTCTCTTGCAACACGGTCTTGAACCTCATCCATTCAACTGCAATAACTCGATGGGATAATACTTGAGTATTCTACTTAGGTATTATAGCTGCTTCGCCCTCACCCTGCCGCGAAGCGCACTGGCCATGGCACGTACCGTTTATTGTCCGATCCTGCAGCGCGAGGCCGAGGGCCTCGACGCACCCCCGCACCCCGGCACTTTGGGGACACGCATCTATGAGGAGATTTCCAAGCAAGGATGGCAGAAGTGGCTGGAGCGGCTCACCATGATCATGAATGAGAACGGGTTGAGCACGGCAGATCCGGACGCTATACCTCTTATTGAAGATCACATGCGGGGGTTTCTATTTGGAGAAGGCGATCTTGGCGGTCTACCACCGGGATTCGTGCCCCAGGGCCAGAAGAAGTAAGGAGCCCGACAGAATGATTTCCGCAGTTCTACCGATGGCATGTCCGCACGGGGCATAGCAGGTTGGTAAAAATGTCTTCCTGACATTTTTTACCTCACTACAACGAAAACGCAGTTTCCGTCGCGCTCCATCCATCAAGCACCGACGTGCTCGATGGATGCCGGTACATCCCCGTACCGGACACTGACTGACGTAAAACAGGGTTTTTCACCAGCCTGCTAGCACGTTCGCGCTTATAGGTCGGCGAACTGCCCGTCCGTCGGCTCGGCGCAACAATACCAAGGCTCACTCAGCTCCGCCGATAGCGCGCGGTTGGCCACTATTGGCAGGGGCGGCGGCGTCCGCGCCAGGTACGCATGAGTAATCGTCCAGACCTCCCTGAATAACTGTTCGCGCGGCTTCTCTGCGGCTTGCTGTACCACTCGCTGAACTTCGGCCTGCAGTTCGTCTACCTTGGGATCGGCATTCGACCACGGATAAACGAGCGCGGCCAGCTCGAGCGGGCCGACGCGATCACGGATCGCCTGCAACTCCAGCAGCCGCGAGCCGGGCGGGATCAACAGGCGGATGGCGAGCTGCACTGGCGCGACTGCGCCCATCAGACGGAGTTCGGTAAGCGCCGCCAGCAGATCCCGGTAGCCGCTCAGTGTCGTCCAGGGCGTAAACGCGACAAACGTCGGCGAGAGCGTCAGCCCCAGTTCATCGAAAATGCTGACTACCCGGTAGAAATCCTCGCGGGTGTGGCCTTTTTCCAGGAGGCCGAGGATCCGATCATCAACCGACTCGACGGCTGTGGTAACGAAAAGACACCCGGTAGATTTCAGCTTCGGCAACAGGCGGTCGTGCGCGAGCAGGTGCTCGACCTTGATGGTGACGTCATAGCTCAGCTCCGGGAATTCTTCATGCAGCGCCTCGACGATCCGCATAGCGTGAGTCGGCCCGTTGAAGAAATCCGGATCGCCGAAGGTCATATGGCGTGCGCCCGCCATCACTTGCTGGCGAAGGTCGGCCAGCACGATCTCGCGCGGCACGGCACGAAAGCGCCCGTTATATACCGGGACCACCGGACAATGCCGGCAGCGGTGCTTACAACCCCGACTTGCTTCGACGTAGCCGGTAACCCGCGTCCCGCCATCGGGCATCCGCAGAAACGCATAGCGCTCGAGCGCTGGGAGGTCGCTGCGGTCCGGTACCAGAAACCGCTGCCCGGCGAGGGAGATCCGCGGTTCCAGTTGCTCGCCGATCATACAAGACACACCGGATTCCAGCCGTTCGGCGAGGACCATGAGTCCCGGCTCGAACTCGCCCCCCAGTACCGTCCCGACACCGAGTTCCCGAAGGTAGGCTTCGTTTGTCGGCGCGTAAAGACCATAGGCGGCGATATGCGCGCGAGGGTTGAGATGCTTCACCCGGGGGATCAACCGGGCGGCCAGTCGGGTCGCCGTATGCATCGGCACATAGAAAGCCGCCAAGTCGGCTTTGCGAATAAGGTCTTCGTCCCAGCCCTCCACTGCCAAATCCAAGGTCGACACTGAATCGCCACGACTCCGCAAGCACGCCGCAGGCTCAGCCAGGCCAAACGGTTGGTGGCCGAGTTCATAGGTGGAAATGAGGACGACGTCCAATCCCAGGGCAACTTGTCAATTAGGAAGCGGCAATGCTATTTCTGTGCCTGCGCATAACTGAGACGCGGACCCAATGCAAAAACTCAATCGGCATTTTATTCGACCCCTGCGAATTCGATTTCGTTGTCCGACAGACGGACCTGATATTGTTTGGCTCTCCTCGCACTGGAAGCTTAAAGAGGTAATCCCAGTGTAAACCATCTATTGAGATAGCCCTTTTGTACTCGAAATTCCAGCAGTACCTGGTACGCCTTAGGTCTTATCTTTTGGTTTCCAAGATTAAGTCCATGCCATCTGACAGCGATGTTTCGCGTTGCTGGGCTCAGGTCTTGCGCATTTCCTCGCACGAAGGCAGCTTAGGCAAAAGGCAAGAGCTGACCTCGATACCCTCTCCTGCGGGTCCTAGCCCTCGATTACCCCACCTCTAAAATGAAACAATAGGCGACGAATCGCTACCCGCGGAGATCAGCTATGGATTTTGGTATCAGTTTCCCGACCTACATCCGCTCCTGGCACGATGCCAAGATGGCGGAGGACTACGGTTTTTCACACGCCTGGTTTTACGACTCGCAAATGTGCTACAGCGATGTTTATGCCAGCATGGCCCTGTGTGCCTATCACACGCGGACGCTAACGCTCGGCACCTTTGTCTCTATTCTCGGCAACCGCATCGCGCCGGTCACCGCGCATTCCATTGCCACGATCAACGAACTCGCGCCCGGACGGGCGATACTCGGCGTCGGCACGGGGTTTACCGGCCGCAACGTGATGGGCATGCCGCCCATCCCCCTCAAGACGATGCGCGCACATGTCGAGATCATCCGCGACCTGTTGGCCGGCAAGGAGGTGCTCTACAGCGAAGGTCCGCGCGAACGTCACATAAAGTTTCTTCACCCCGACAGTGGTTATATCAATATCAAGGATCCGATCCCGATCCACATGGCGTCAAACGGACCGAAGGCTTTGAAACTCGTCGGTGAAATCGCCGACGGCTGGATCACCATCGGCCTCGATCTGCAGCACATCGCCGGCGGTATCAAGACCATCAAGGGGAGCGCGAAAGCGGCTGGCCGGGATTTATCCGAAGTCTATTGCAGCAATCTGACCTCGGGCTGCGTACTGCGATCGGGCGAATCGATCACCTCGCCCCGGGTACTGCGTCAAATCGGCCCATACGCGATCCTGCTGCTGCATACCAACTGGGATCCGGTTGAGATGAAGGTCGGCCCCTTCGCGCCGCCTTCGGTGGCGCCGCTCGCCAAGCGCTATTTCGAAGAACACATCATGAAGATGAAGACGCCGCTAGACCGGCGCTTCCAGGAGATGCACTTGGGACACCTGGTCTTCGTCCGGCCGGGCGAAGAGGCGTTCATCACGCCGGAGCTGATCAAGATCGCGACTCTGACCGGGTCCGCGGGGGAGATCATCGATCGCGTGCATGAACTGGAAGAAGCCGGGGTGAGCAACATCGCCTTGAACGTCTGCGGAACCGATGCGCGGGAGATGATTCGCGAGTTCGGCAATGAGGTGATTGCGAAACTCTGATCTAAGAAGCCTCTGAACAAGTCATGGTGCGTCTGAATTGTTCATGAAATCGTGCAGAGCAAGGCACGAATCGCCGGCAATAGCGGGGACTATTGGCAAGGTTCGTAACGTAAGGCTCCGCGATTTCATGGGCAAGGCAGATGTGCCATGGCTTATTCAGAGGTTCCCTAAGAGCAGGGCGGTGCGGGCATTCTGCACCGCGGCGATCGATTCGCCCGCAAGCGGGCTCCTACGCCAAAACATCATCAAGCGGCGGCCGCGAGCTTCTCGACCGTCACTGACACGGTATGCAGGGCCGGCGTCATCGACGGTATGTCGACATCGGTCTCGTCGGAGATATCGTTGAAGCTCACCGTATCGAGTTTGGACGCGATAGAAAGCTTCGTGCCGGGCACGTTCTGACCGTAGCCTTGGGGCAGGCTCAATACGCCCGGCATCATCGTTTCGGTGACTTCGACCAAAGCCTCAAGCGACAAGTGGCGGGCTCTCACCCGCACGCGTTCACCAGTCTCGACGCCCAACCGCTCCGCATCGTCGGGATGCATCAGAAGTAGGCAGGCATTCTTGCCTTTGACGAGAAATTGCTGGTTGTTCATCCACGAATTGACCGAGCGCACGTGGCGCCGGCCGACGAGCAATAGGCCCTCGTCCGGCACGTATGCATCCAGCCGCTCGATATCGTCTATGATGACCTGCGGCGTCAGATCGATCTTCCCATTCGGGGTCTTGAGCAAGCCGTGCAGCTGCGGATCCATCGGGCCGAGGTCGAGGCCATGCGGGTGTTGCTTGAGCTTATCGAGATTCAGGCCTTCCGGTCTGGCGCCGAAAAAGTCGCCGTGCGGACCCGTCCGCAGCAGGACATCGTACAAGCGATCGGGTCCGGGCTCCTCGCCGATGAGTTGGCGTGCTTGCTGCCGCGATATGCGATCGCGGAGCGGGTGATCCGCCATGTGCTTTTCGAGCAAGCCATCGACGGTCGCTTCTTCGAGCGCAGCGGGATCGGTATCGGACAACCTTGCGCCCAGATTCAAAAAGACTTCCCAGTCCGCCAGGGTTCCGGGTTCGAGGTCGAGCGCCGGCGCCGTCCACTTGGCATATTTTCTGACCATGAACGGAACGGAAAACATCGGAAACGCCGCGTGGCGCACGGCCGTTGGCGTCGGCAGGATGAAATCCGCGAAACGTGACGTTTCATTGACGTAGATATCCATGCTGACCAGTAAATCGAGCGTCTGTACGGCGGTCGCGGTTCGTTCGCGGTTCGGAATCGAAGTGACCGGGTTGCCCGTGATGGTGAAAAGGCCGCGTATCTGGCCCTGCCCTGGCGTGGTGATCTCGTCGGCCAGGGTGATCGCCGGCAGGACGCCGCCTATCTCAGGCAGATTTCTGACGCGTGAGCGGAATTTGGCATAGGGTGGCTGATCGCCTTCGTAGGTATCGTTGAGCAGCACGGAGGGAACAACGCCGACCGGAAACATCGCACCGCCGGGTCGGTCCAGGTTACCGCTCAGGATATTGACGATGTCTAGCAACCAGGAGGTGATCGATCCGAAGCGCTGCAGCGAGGTCCCGACGCGGCCGTAGCACGCTGCGCGCTCGGCACCGAAGAACTCGACGGCTAGTTGACGAATGACATCGACGGGCACGCCTGTGATGGTGGAGGCTCGTTCAGGCGGGAATCCGGAAGCAATGCGTTTTACGGTTTCGACCTGTTGTTCATCGATGAGCGCCTCGACCAAGCCGAGCGATATCAGGTTTTCCGCGAATGCTACGTTTAACATGCCCAACATGAGCTGGGAATCCGTGGACGGCCGGACGGCGACGTGTTGATCGGCCAGCGCCGCGGTTTCGGTGAAACGTGGATCCACCACCACGACCTTGCCGCCGCGACTGCGAATGGCTTTCAACCGGCGCGGCATGCCGGGCGCGCCCAGCAGGCTTCCGCCCGAAGCGACGGGATTGGCCCCGATGATCAAAAGATAGTCCGTGCGGTCGAGGTCTGGTACCGGTATCGCCGCCTGGTCGCCAAACAGTAAACCGCTCGAAAGCAGTTTCGGCGCATGATCGATGCTCGACGTGCCGAATGCATTCTTCGATTTCAAACTCCTGGCGAACACGCCGCCGTAAAGCATCACGCCCGGATGATGGATGGTGGCATTGCCGAAATACGTCGCGAGCCCATCGTAGCCGTAACCCTGTCGTATCGCCTTGGCCCGCGCCGCAATCTCATCAAAGGCTTCGTCCCAGCCGACTTCTTCAAAGTCGCTGCCTTTTTTGCGCAGCGGTTTGCGGACCAGATCGGGATCTTCTTGGATCTTGGTCAGGGCGTGCATTTTCACGCAGACGAATCCGCGGCTGAAAGGATCGTCCTTGTCGCCTTTAGCCGAGACGACTTTCTGATTTTCGCGATCAATCTCGAGAATGACCCCGCAATTGGCTTCGCAAAACGGGCAGACGCTGGTCTGCTTGGTGATGTTTGCATGAGCTTGAGTCATCAGCCGCCTCCTGGTGTCGTGCCGCGCGGTGACAGAGACGCCGCGAGGAAAGCACAAGCCGAGTTAAGCCGCTTCGAGCGTGCTCGGCGTGGATTCGATCGATTCCGATTGAATCACAAATTGAAATACAGCGCGATCTATTTAGCTATACTTTCCTCCCCGGCTTCCTGCTATTTGACGACGCTTAACAACAACTGGAGATAACACATGGTTACGCGAAGCAATCCTGACGTTGGTTACCTCTCGAACGACGTGTTCGAGGCGTATGCGTTTACCCAGACGATCAAGGCCGGTAACAATATTTACCTGTCCGGCATCGCCCCTTTGCGAGGGAGTAACGACAATATCGAATTGGTTGGGGAAAATGACATCAGGGCGCAGGTCAGTTTCTGTCTCGAGGTGCTCAAGGGCTGTCTTGCCGCCGAGGGGGTGGGCCTCGAAAACTGGGTAGCTCACACGGTGTACGGCACCGATATGAAAGAATTGCACAAGACGGCGGATATTTTCGTCGACGTGTTCCGTGAATACCCGCCGACCAGTACCTGGGTCGAGATCAAGGGCTTGTTCGTTCCCGGACAGATGGTCGAGATCACGGGTTTCGCGGTCGTGGGCTGACGAGGCGCCGCGCTTGCTCGACAAGCCGCTCGACGCCGTAACAACCCACATTCACTACGATCATGTCGGCGGCTTGCATGAATTCGAGACCCGCCTCATGCATGAAGCCGAAGCCGCCCAGATGAATCCCTACGAGAAATTCGGAACGCTGGTGGCGGCCGATTTCGGGGGAACACCGTTCAAGCCGGACTTGCCAACGACGTGCTGTATATCATGGGCTGGCCGCCGATGATCGCGGTCCACTTGGAATTATTTCTGCTGGCGCTGAGTTTCTGGCGGTTCTATCGGGCGCGGAACGACTGAAGCGTCGGTTCGATCTGTTCGCTCGATTGCGTCCGAATCGACAATCCATTCGCTCACTTGAGGCGCGTTTTCAGATCGGCCAAGCGTTCGGCCAGGCGATCGAACTCACCTTCGCTGCGATAACGCGATGCCTGGATGTACTGTGTCATGCCGAGTTCTGCACAGGCCGACAGCCGGTCTTCGGCCTCGGACTGGTCTTCCGGAAGACCACCGAGGACCACGATTTCAGCACATTTTCTATCCGCGCTGGCGGCCAGATCCGATAATTCCTGCACCTTGGGGCGCAGAACGTCCGCATCGAGGCCCATCGGCATCCAGCCGTCGCCCATTTGCACCGCCCGCCTGAGCGCCGGCGGATTCATACCGCCGACGTAGATCGGGGGACACGCCGGGCGCGGACGAAACAAGAAGGGTTGGCCGTTCGACTCCACGATGTCGTCGTCGGCATCGAAACAAGCACGAATGAACGCGATGACCTGGTTGGTGATGGCGCCACGCCTGCTCCGATCGACCTCAAGGGCTTTGAACTCAGGCTTCATCCAGCCGCAGCCGACACCGAGGTGAAATCGTCCGCCGGAGAGTTCCTGGATAGTCGCCACCCACTTCGCCGTCGGCAGCGCAGGGCGGTAGGGCAGCACCAGTACCGACACGCCGAGATCGATCGTCCGTGTGGCCGCCGCGAGAAAGGCGAGCGTGGCGAGCGGGTCGAGGTAGCGGCCGTCGGATCCTTCAGCATCATCCGGTGGAATCGCGATATGGTCGACCGTCCAGATGTGATCCAGGCCCAGCTCCTCGGCGTAGCGGGCGCAGTGTAGTAGACATTCGGCGTTCGCCTCGGGGCCCATGTTTCGCAGCATCGTGCCAATTTTCATCATTTAATTCCCCGATCGTATCGACCGCTTTAAGCGACCACGCTACTGGATTATATGAAGTTCACCTAGTTCGGTCCTTGCCAAAGTTTGCTGCCGGCAAACGAACGCCGCAGCAAGGGGTCTATTGTGGACTTGTCGGTATGATTCCCGTTCAATGCGATTCCATCATGGTGCGGCCGATGAGTTCCTTTCACTCGATCTGCAGGCGCTATGCCGTCTCGATCATTCTCACATTCGGATACTTTCTGGCAGGCTGTGCCGGCAGCGACGACCCGCTGGAACGGTTTCGTGCCGGGGATTACGAAGATTCTCTGAAACTATTCGGCCCGCGCGCGGACGCCGGCGACCCGGCGGCCCGCAATTTCATCGGGATCCATTACTACCTCGGTTTGGGTACGGACCGCGACCTCGTCGCCGCGGCCAAATGGTTCGAGCAGGCGGCATTGGCGCAGAACGCCGACGCGCAGCGCAACCTCGGCGTCATGTATCTGCGCGGATTTGGAGTCGCGCGGGATTACGGGCAGGCGTATGGCTGGCTCTACCACGCTTATGTCGGTGGCAACCTGACGGCTGAACGGTATCTGGGCTTTACTGCCGACTTCATCACGCCGAACGCCAGCATGCAGGCGCGCAAGCGGGTGGGCGCGCAGATCAAAGCGGCAGCCACTGCGCGTTGAGAGCTTATTCCCCGCCCTAGTGCCAGCTTGCACTCAAGGCTTGCGATACTACCCGCAAGCTTGGATTGCGACGGCCGCGATCGATACGCGGTCGAAGCTACAGACCAATCCGGACGCCTTCCAGGAAGCTCAGGTCGGGGTAGCCCGCCGCCTCAGCCGATCCGCTCCAGCACAATGACGGGGATCTCACGGTCGCCGGCCTTGACCTGGTAGTCGGCGTAGGGCGGGTACATGTCGGTCATCTGTTTCCAGATCGCCGCACGCTCCTCGCTTTCAGCAGTGCGCACGTTCGCTTGAAAAATATCATTGGCAATCTGCACAGTGACTTCACCCTGCGCCTTCATGTTGTGGTACCAGCCGGGGTGCTTGGGCGCGCCACCCTTGGAAGCGATGACGGCGTAGCCACCGTCGATCTTGCCGTAGAGCAGGGGCATGATGCTTTCGGTGCCGGATTTCCGGCCGGTTGTCGTCAATAGCAGGGTGGGCAGCAGTCCGGGGCCGCCGGCGGCACTCGAGTCCCACATATGGCCGGCGTCGCCGTCTTCCTGATATTGCTTGCGGTGTTTCGCGATCCAACCAGTGGTGCTCATTTCAATGATGGGGTCGGTCATATCTTCATCCTCCGAATTATGGTTATGGGCGCATCGTACTGGATTCGATGTCAGACTACGCGATCCCAATGTGATATCAGATCCAACCGACGAAAAGGAGAAACCAAGCATGCTCATGCTTTTCATAACTGACGTAGTCAAGCCCGACGGGATGTCCAACGATGAATTTATCAAAATCTGGAACGATGAAGCGGTCACCGCGACGGCTGCGCTCAAGGAGGGCGCCATCAAGCATTTGTGGAAAGCCGCTGGACAGTACCAGGTAATCGGCGTGTTCGATCTGCCGGATGGAGATGCGATGGATGCCGCGTTACACGCACTCCCGATCTGGCAGCAAGGTCATCACGAAATGGCGCAGAACACCCGCTGGATTCCGCTGCGTCCATACGAAAACTGGGCCGCGGACCTGAAGGAGATGAGTAGTAAGTGATCCCGGGCTCGATGCAGGGGGCTGCGGTATCTCCGCACCCCCCGGCCGGCTTATGAGTTGATCGGTTCGCAATCCAGCAGCACTTTCCTCACCTTGTCGATGACATCGGCCTCGCGGACGCCGCCGCGCAGCGAATCGCTCATCTCCAATTGCACGCCGCGGCTCCTCGCGCCGCGGTTGCAGATGTTCCGCGGGTGCATCCCCGGGTAGTCGTGACCATCGGTATAGACCGGAACACCGGCGTTCCGGATCGCCTCAGCCACGCGGTGCTTCAAATCTTCGTCGAGGCCGCCGAGATAGGCACACTCCTGGCTGAGATGGCAGCCGTGGACGGCTAGGACAGTCGTGCAATCCGCGATGAGGCTCAAGCACGCGGGTTCGTCGAATTGATGGCTGGCGACGTGCAGCGGCTCGAAGCTGCCGTTCGAATCGAGGCCTTCGAACAAGTAGAGATTGAAATCGTCGCCCGCGATCGCGCGCGCGATGTGCGAAGTCCGCCGCTCGATACTGCCGGCGTGCGGCGCGATGACGGCGATCCGGCTCGCCGGTCGGCGCGTGACGGTGATCCGGTAATCGCGATCCGCGGTCTGTCGCGCGGCGAGTTCTGCAAAGTTCTGGTATTGATTCAATGGCCCTGCTGCCTCGAGCGCTAAAAGAGCGTTCCGAACCAAGAGACGGCTTTCGCTGCGCCTCCTCGGCCTTTCGTTCAATTCAAGGTTCGCGAAACTACCTCATAACTGTCTTTTGACAAACCCGAGGTATCGCGAATGCGTTCGAGCGCTCGCCGTGCGTGTTCTTGTCTCGCGGCATCGAATTTGCGCCAGCGATCGAAAGCGCGCGTAAGCCGCGCCGCTAGCTGCGCGTTGACGGCATCGAGTGTGATGACCTGATCGGCCGCGAACGCGTAGCCGGCCCCGTCGGCCGCGTGGAAGCGCGCATGGTTGCCATGACAGAAAGCACCAACGACGGCGCGGATGCGATTGGGGTTCGTACTATCGTAGGCGGGATGCTGCATGAGGTGGCGCACTTCGTCGAGCGTTCCCGGCAGGCGCGATCGCGCCTGCACGGAAAACCATTTGTCGATGACCAGCGTCTCGTCCCGCCATTTCTCGTAAAACCCGGCCAGTGCTTCGATGCGCTCCGGACAGTCGTAGTCCGCGAGGGCGCCCAGGGCTGCCATTGCATCGGTCATGTTGTCCGCCGTGTTGAGCTGCGCTAGCGCGCGGGCCCGGATCTCGGGCGTGTCGAGTTCCATCAGGTAGGACAGACACTGGTTGCGCAGGCTGCGGCGGCCGGCCGACACCGCGTCCGGACTGTATTCGCCCTCGACGACGTACGCCGCGTAGGCCGCGTCGAGCTCAGCTTCGAGACACCGCGCCACGTGGCAGCGAAGCGCCGTCCGTACCGCGAGTATCGCCTCCGGATCCACTTCCTCGAGCTGTTCGGCCAGATAATCGGCACCCGGCAGTGCCAGCGCTTCGGCCGTAAACGCCGGATCTTCGCCGCCGTCGGCCAACACGCGCGCGAAGGCGTCGACGAAGGCCGGCGGGACTTCCGGTTCATCTTGCGAGCGATAAGCGGCGATGCCGCGCACCAGAACATCGAGCGCCAGGCGCTGGCCGGCTTCCCAGCGGTTGAAGGGATCGCTGTCGTGTGCCATCAGGTGAGCGAGTTCCGCATCGCTGTAATCGAAGCGCAGGGTGACGGGCGCAGAAAACCCGCGCAGCAACGAAGGTACCGGGGGCTCCGGTATGTTGATGAACGTCAGGCGAGCCGTATCATGGGTCAAGGCGAGGACGCGCGTCGTACCCTCAGCTTGCTTTTCATCTGCCAGTTGCAGCGGCAGATCATGTCCCGCACGGTCGACGAGCCCGAGCGCGATGGGAATGTGAAACGGTGCCTTCTCGTCCTGTCCAGGCGTCGGCGGGCAAGACTGTTCGAGTTCGAGCACGTATTGCTTTTGTTCCGCATCGTATTTTCCGCGCGCGCTCACGACCGGCGTCCCGCCCTGGTCATACCAACGCTGAAACGGGCCGAGATTGACGCCCGAGGCATCCTGCATCGCGCTCACGAATTCCTCGGTGCGCACCGCCTCGCCGTCGTGCCGTTCGAAATAGAGATCCATACCTCGACGAAAGCCGTCCGCCCCTAGCAGCGTGTGGATCATGCGTACTACCTCGGCGCCTTTGTTGTAGACAGTCGCGGTATAGAAATTGCTGATCTCGATGTAGGCATCGGGACGTACCGGATGGGCCATCGGCCCGGCGTCTTCGGGAAACTGTCCCGCGCGCAGGCCGCGCACTTCCTGTATGCGTTGAACCGCCTCGGAGTAACGGTCGCCGCCATACTGCTGATCCCGGAACACGGTAAGACCTTCCTTGAGGCTGAGCTGAAACCAATCGCGGCAGGTGACCCGGTTGCCGGTCCAGTTGTGGAAGTATTCGTGCGCGATCACGCGGTCGAGCATCATGAAGTCGAAGTCGGTTGCGGTGTCGGCGCGCGCCAGTACGTATTTCGTGTTGAAGATGTTGAGTCCCTTGTTCTCCATCGCGCCCATGTTGAAATCGCTGACCGCGACGATCATGTACTGGTCGAGATCGAGTTCCAGGCCGAAGACGTCTTCGTCCCACTTCATCGCGGATTTGAGTGCGTTCATGGCGAACGTACATTGATCGAGCTTGCCCGGCTCGACATATACCAGGAGTTTGACCTGCCGGCCCGAAGCAGTAACGAAGTTGTCCTCCAGACAGTCGAGGTGGGCCGCTACCATCGCGAACAGATAGGATGGTTTCGGAAAGGGATCGACCCAACGCGCCCAGTGCCGCCCGCCTTCGTCATCACCCTCGCTCTCGAGGTTCCCGTTGGAGAGCAGCAGCGGACAGCTGTCCCGCTCGGCATGGATGGTGGTCGTGTAACGTGACATCACGTCTGGCCGGTCGATGAAAAACGTGATGCGGCGGAAGCCTTCCGCTTCGCACTGGGTGAAGTACCCGTCGCGCGAGGCGTAAAGACCCATCAACTGGGTGTTCTCGTCCGGGCGGATACGCACCTCGGTTTCAAAGATAAAGGTGTCCGGAACTTCGGCGATCCGCAGATGTTCCCGATCGAGATCATAGTCGGTCGTTTGCAGTCTACGGCCATCGATGGACACGGAGAGAAGTTCGAGTTCTTCACCGTCTAGCGACAGCGGCGCATCGACGTCGGCAGCCCGGGGATTGCGCGATATCGCGAGCGAAGCCTTGACGACGGCGTGGTCTTCGCGAATGTCGATGTCTAGTTCGACCTTGGAGATCAGAAAAGGCGGCGGCGCGTAGTCTCTGAGATAGACCGTGGTCGGTGTCGGGTTCAGCATGCGGCCCATTCTATGCGTAAAGCGCGCAGGCCTAACCCGTAATTTCCGCCACCGTTCTGCTACGGTGACCTCTATTACCTAGGCGCTTGCTTACGGCATCAACATTCCTCGCATGCACTGCGTCGCGTGTGCTCGGCGTAATCGACGACTCCGCCACGGCGATCGACTTCGATCTCGCAACAGTGCAGCAGCGCCTGTTTGAGCCTGGCGCAGCCGCGCTGTACTCGGGATTTCATCGTCGCAGGCAACACGCCCAGGCGCGCGACTGCCGCGGTCTGCGTCAAACCCCCGATTTCGGTCAGCAGCAATGCCTCGCTGTATTTTTCGGGCAGCCCGCGGATAAGCGGGACGAGACATTGGGCCAGCCCAGCTTGCGAATCATCGCCGGGTTCAGCGGCCATGCTCGATCCCGACGGGTCGTCGGTGACGCGGGCGAGCATGCGTCGCTCTGCGGAATGCCGCCGATAATGATCCGTTATGGCGTTGGTCGCTACGCGCACGATCCACGTCAGCGGTTTGCGTGCGTGTTCCAGATCTCCTCAATGCTGAACCAGGCGAAGGAGGATATCGCCGACGACATCGTCAGCCGGGGCAGTTTCCACGGTTGTTCGGCCTAGGTACAACAAACGCCTTGCGCATGGTCACGCCCGTCTTCCTGTTGCACCCGCGCCGCTGGGCGTTTTTCGATCGGATCATCATCGGTGATCCGGTACCATTCCCATCGTACCCCCTGCGGCTCGTGCGACCAGACTTTGTCCTGAGTCGCGTAGCAGCAGGTCGATTCATGCTCCGTTTTCGCGAGAAGGCGGGCCGCGAACAAGCGCCGTGCGGCAATATCGACTTCTTCAGCGTGAAAGACCTCAACGCCCAAGTGATTCAGCCGCTCGTGCGCATCCGGATTTTCTAACAAGACAAGTTTCAGTGGCGGCTTGTCGATCGCGAAATTCGCGTAGCCGGGTCTCCGTTTATGCGACTCTGCATCGAACAGCTTTGAGTAATAGGCGACGGCTTGTTCGAGATCCGCCACGTTCAGCGCTAATTGTAATCGTATGCTTCGGCTGCTCCTGTTGCTTCGTTCAGTCTATAAGACGCAGCGACAAGGAAATGGACGCAAAATCTAGATAGATTTCGGGTGATCGGCTGCCGCGCGCTCCTACAGATCTGCTTCCGGATCGCCCGTTAAACCACGATATGCTCTTCGGTAAAGAGGATTGCGAGCTCGGAGGCGCCAAGGGTCGCACTCTCACGCGCCGCCCCGCCCTCGGCCGTCGAGAAAATCCGCTCCATCGCTTCGCGCGATTCAAACCAGACTTCAGCGACGCCATCGAACGCTTGATCCGGTGTCGTGCAGAGATTGATCCGGTATTCCTTCAATCCGGACCACTGCTTGACCTTCGGCGCGTGGTCTTTTAGCCACCACGATTTGAATGCCTCGAAATCCATTCCTTCGGGCCTCTTGATGATACCCATGACCTTGTACATGTCGTTTTATCCTCAAACGTCGCTCATGATCTCAACCGGGTGATGCGCCGTCGATCTGTCCGTGCAGCGGCCCCTGATGCCAGCAGATCATTGTCCACTCGCCCTTGCTCTTGTGCCAGGTTTGGGTGAACCCCATAAAGCGCTGCCGAAATCCACAGTCCTTCGGCTTGCCGCGGAAGGTCGCGTAACCCGATACGATTCCGACCGAGCCGCGAGACTGGAATCTGAGTTCGCGCGGGACCCACGCAAATGACTCCCAAAGGGGGACGTGGAAGCCGATGTGATCGATGAAATCGGCCTTGTTGAAACGCCAGGGAATGTCTTCGTCGAAAATCACCATATCTTCGTCCATGACCGAGTAGACACCGTCGAGATTCCCCTGGTTGAGCGCGTCGCGCCAGCCGTAGAAAACGGCTTCAAATTCCTTAGCAGCCATCTCTGTGCTCCTGTTTGTCAATCTGTAGCCCTATGGTACACGGCTCCGGCAAGAGTCTGAGCCTCGCTGCGGCGCCGGCATAGCCCAAGCCCCTGTCAGGCGTGGTCATCGCCTGCCATATAGACTTGTATATTTTCGTGCACGCGTTGCCGGTATGCTTTGCGACTGGGACAGCCCATCTCACGAACGAGAAGCAGCGAACATGGATCAGAAATACCGCCGCAAGGTGATGACGAACCTCATCATCGGCGCGCCCCTCAATCCGACGAAGAAAAAGCGGCTTAAACTCCTGTCGAAGATGCTGTCTGATCTCGAAGAGGTCCGCGAAGCGCACCTGCCGCAGGTGAACGAACTGGGGTCGAACGAACCGCCGGAACTGATATTTTTTGTGGTTATCGATCCGGAATCGGCAATACCCGGCGTGATGGAGAAGATCGATGCGCGCTTGAAGGACGTTCTGCACACCGACGAGAAACTGGAGGTTCGCCCGCTCCTTAAGGATCACGAGCTGCTGCCGGCGATCAGAAACGCCAAATGCGTGGTCGGCTGGCGCGACTAAGTTCCTCCGATACCACGTTTTTCGTTCGCGATCGACCGCGTCCCTGGATAGCTTGTCACTCGCTTGATAAGGTTACGGGAGACTCCGAAGAATAATGATTTCAGCCCTGCGGGAGGTGCGCAATGAGTATTTCGGAATATGGTGATCTAGACGGCATCGCGCTGGCTCAATTGGTGGCCAAAGGCGAAGTAACGGCCCTGGAACTCGTCGAGGAAGCGATCACACGCGTCGAGGCGGTTAATCCCAAGCTTAATGCGGTCGTCTATGAAATGTACGACCATGCGCGCGAACTCGCGGGCGGCACCTTACCGGCCGGCAGCTTCGCCGGCGTGCCCTTTCTACTCAAGGACATGACTTCGCATTACGCCGGCACCCCAACCACGCACGGCTGTAAATTCCTCGCGGACATCGGCCCGTCGGACTACGACACCGAAATCGTCAAACGCTTCAAGAACGCCGGCCTCGTCACCGTGGGCAGGACCAGTACACCGGAGCTCGCCTTGAGCGCGACGACCGAACCCAGCTTTCGCGGTGCTTGCCGCAATCCCTGGGATCCCGATCGCACGACCGGCGGTTCCAGTGGCGGCAGTGCCGCCTCGGTCGCCGCCCGCGTGGTACCCATCGCGCACGGCGGTGACGGGGGCGGATCGCTCCGCATGCCGGGCTCCTGCTGCGGCATCGTCGGCTTCAAACCGTCGCGCATGCGCACGCCACATGGCCCGGACATCAGTTCGATCTGGGAATCATGCTGCGGTGAATTCGTCATGAGCCGTTCGGTGCGCGATTCGGCGTATATGTTGGATGCGGTCGCGGGTCAGGATGTCGGCGCCTACTATTCAGCGCCGCCTCAGGAACGGCCGTTCCGGGAAGAAGTCGAATCCGATCCGGCGCCGCTCAAGATCGCTTATTCGACCGGCGGCCCCGCAAACTACGACACCCATCCGGATTGCGTCGCCGCGGTGGAGAACGCGGCGAAGCTCTGCGCGGATCTCGGTCATCATGTCGAACAGGCCTGCCCGCAACTGCCGGATGCCTTGACGGAAGCGCTGGGCGAGGCCTTTCTAGGCGCACTCGCTATCGAGACCGCCCGCGATGCAGACGAGTTGTCCGAACTGGTCGGCCGACCGGCAACCGCCGACGACTTTGAACCCGCCAACTGGTCCTACATCGAATACGGACGAACTTTTTCCGGCAGAGACGCCGTGCGCTTCAAGCGCGTCCTGCACGACGTCGCGCGCACGGTCGGACCGTTCTTCGAGGATTACGACATTTATCTCTCGCCAACACTCGGCAAACCGCCTGTATCCATTGGTGAAATCGATCCGAAGATCCCGGATTGGAACGAGTATTTCGGGATCATGTTCGACTTCATGCCGTTCACGTCCCTGTTCAATGTCACGGGCTCGGCGGGCGTATCCCTGCCGTTGTGGTGGAACGACGGGGATCTGCCCATCGGTTGCCAGTTCGTGACGCGCATGGGCCGCGATGGGTTATTGTTACAACTCAGTGCACAGCTCGAACGCGCCCAGCCGTGGGCGGACCGGCGACCGCAGATTTGTAGCTGAAGCGATTGCGAAGAACGGGGGAAATTTTGCCCGCCCCCGGGAAGCCTCGTCGACCGTCTCGCTGGATAGTCTCGGCTTTTCCTCGATCCCCATGCCGGCTGCCTTGCCGTTGCTTCTTTCCGGCATCGCCGGTATTGGATTCGTCGCGAAGCGCAAGCGAGCTTAGCAGGCGGCTACGGACCCTTTAGATTACTAGCGAAGACCCGGCCAAAGCCGCAATGCTGATCAGTTAAGGATTGCGTAGGACAAAAAGCAGGATCAGAATCCGATATCAAGTGAATTGATACCGGATTTTTTATGTTTTTATCTCAGGCAATCGGAAGAAACGCAAGCGTGTTCAGATGATTTCAGCCGGTCATTTGATGTCCTTGACGATCCGGAGCCGTGCGCCCAGTGCCCAGCCCGGATCGATCTCGATCGAGTCCGCGCTCACGTCGGTCGCTGCTGTACCGAGCATTGCGGCGGTCGCGGTGAGATCGGGCGATCGTAATTGAAGCCTGAAAGGCCCCGGTCCCCGCCGCTCCAGCTCTTCTGTCCAGATGGGCTCTGAAGGCTCACAAAGCTTGAGTTCGAACCCGCCGATGCGATAGCTCAAGCCCGTCGATTTCGTCGGGCTTCCTAATGGCGAGAGACCGAAGGCTTTCTCGTAGAGCGTCGCTGCCGCGTCAACGTCATCCACCAGCAATTCCATACCGCTGACTCCGGTCACCCGATTCGGGTGGCTGCCTACCGGGTCCCACCTCAAGCGATCGGTATCGGGGGTTTCCCATTCGATCAAGAATGGCCACGGCTTGCGCCAGGGTGACGATCCGGGTATGACCAGCCGCCAGCTCAGGGTGTGCCCGTCCGGGCGCTCGCGCTCCATGGCGAACGGCCCCTCGGCTGCGAGCCCGATGTCCGCCAGCCCTTCTGCTTCGTCTTCGAGCCGGCTGCTCGCAAAGACGAACCCGACCAGGCCCATCGACTGCTCCAGAAACGCAGCCAATTCGGCACCGAACGAACCCTGCGCCCGCGCCTGCTCGATGTCTTCTATCGCGAGCAACTCCAGGTAATCAAGTCCGAAGCGCACGATCGCGTTTCGGGTACCGATCGATGGGTGGCGTCCGCCAGCAGCGACCTCGAATCCGAGCGCGGTATAAACCTCGATTGCCGTATCGAGATCAGGGACCGCAATCACCGCGTGGTCGAAACGGACAATCACGTGACAAGCGCCGGCAGAACCTCATTCGAGACGCGCTCGAACTGAGCCGTTTCGTCGTGGCCGATCAGACGCAAGGTGACGGTCGTCACCCCGGCGTCGATGAACCGTCTGATCTCGTCGATGCAGCGCTGCGGTTCGCCCACGGCCACCCAGCGTTCGAGGAACTCGCGCTCGTAGTCGACGCCGTAGTAGTCCCGCAGATAGTCGGCCGCGACGGCGAGGCCCGCCTCGCGGTCGTCGTCCACGCGAATGTTGTAATAGAGACATACTTCGAAGTCATCCGGCAAGGTCCGCGATTCTTCTTCGGCATACAGTCGTATTGCGTCGAGGTTCTCGCCCACGCTGTCGACCGTATTGGCAGTCGTCATCCAGCCGTCGCCATAACGGGCGACGCGCCGCAGCGCGGCTTCACGGAGCTTCGGAAACGCCGCGTTAGGATTCGCCGTCACCCAGATCGGCAAGGGCTGCTGCACTGGACGCGGCAGCACGGTAAGGTCCTCGAATCGATTGAACTCGCCTTTATAGCTCGCGTTTTCCTCAACGGAGATGAGCCGCATGATCTCCATTGCCTCCTCCATGCGGCGGCTGCGAGAGGCCGGATCGATACCAAACGCTGCAAATTCCTCGGCGAAGCGCCCGCCGCCTGCCTCGCGCTGGCCCTGGCAGGCGACGAAGATCGAACGCCCTTGACACATGTAGTCAAAACTCGCCCATTGGTAGGCGAGCAGCAACGCATCTCTCAGTGGGGTGCTGGCCATGCACGCGACGCCGAGCTTGACCCGGCTGGTAACGGCGGCGAGCCCGCCCAGCGCCACCATAACGTCGAGCCGTGGCTTGGCGAAGATGGAATCGCCCAGCCACACTGAATCCCACACGGGGGCGCGGTCGGCGGCTTCGGCGAGGCCCAGCATACCCGGCACGTCGGACATACCGAGTACGACACTGCGATTGGAAAGGGTCAGGCCGAACTTCGTTCGGCTCATGTACGCGAACTCCCGAGCATCAACAGGCTCAACGGATAATAGCGGAAGCGCGGCGCGGGTTCTGTTTCATGGCAGACAATATCTCCGAAAAGCGCACGTTTTACGCCAAGCGCTGTTAACGAGCGCATCCAACGACAGCCGCGGATCCGTATACTGTCGGCCGCTTGTTCATTCACCCTGGAGCGTAAGCCATGACTACAGTGCTCTATATCGAAGCCTCGCCCCGCAAGAAACGATCCCATTCAATCCGTGTGGCCGATGCTTTTCTCAGTGCTTACCGGTCCGCCAACCCCGATCACCGCATCGATTCGTTCGATCTCTGGGACGAACCCCTCCCCGCCTTTGACGGCGACATGATCAACGCAAAGTACGCCGTCATGCAGGGCCAGGATCCTTCTGGAGGCGAACGAGAGGCTTGGAGTGAGGTCGAAAAAATCTTCAGTCGCTTCGGCGATGCCGATAAGTACGTCTTCAGTCTTCCCATGTGGAACTTCGGCATTCCCTACATACTCAAGCACTACATCGACATCATTACCCAGCCCGGCATGGCGTGGAGCTTTGATCCTGCCGCGGGGTACAGCGGCCTCGTCAAAGGGCCCGTGGTGGCAATTTACTCCAGTGGCGGCGCCTATCATAACGGCAGCGGCACCGAAGCATTCGACCTGCAGAAACCCTACCTGGAAAACTGGCTCGGTTTCATCGGACTGACCGACGTCAAACGCATCATCGTTGCCGGCACCTTGGAAGCCCCGGATGCTGTGAAACAGTCGGCGCAAAAGGCCGTTGAGGAAGCGGCGCGCGTCGCGGCGATTTTTTAGGGCGTGCTAGGGACCGTCCATGAAGGTGCGTGAAAGCGACATGCCCGATCAGGCGTACTGGGAATCGCTCATCGACCATTGCGGGCTGCTCGAGGAAATGAGTCTGCACGACTGCGTGAGCGTATTTGAATTCGGCGTTGGCTACGGCTCGATACTGCAATGCTTTCACGGCGGAGACACCGCGATTGCGGGCATCGATATCGACGAGATCATGGTTCAGGCAACCCGGAAACGCCTCGACCGCCTGGATATGGCGTCATCGATCCATCATGGTGATTTTTTTGATGCCGCGCTGCTAGATTCGCTCGGGAAATTCAGCGTCTGTTTATTGATGAACATCCTTCATCATACCGATCCGCGCGCGTTGATCTCGAGAGCTTCGCGCATGTTGACCCCCGACGGACGGATCGGGATCTGTCACTGGCGCGATGACATCGACACCCCCCGCGGACCGCCCATGGCCGTGCGCATCGGATTGGACCGCGCGGAACGGCTCGTTTCAAGCGAGGGATTGGCACTGTTGGCGTCGGGAAACTCGGTGAGTTCTCCTTACCATTACTACCTTGTCGCCAGGATGACGGTAGCTTGACGATCCGCCTAAGAAGCTCGCTTGCGGGCAACGTTCTGAGATCTCCGAACGCCATTCGCCGGCAAGCCGGCTCCTACGTGGGCGGCGTTCCCTTATCGCCTCGAGCTTTCACTCAGAACGACAGCCGAACTTGCTCATAGCCGACTACAAACGTTCCGAAGCGTTTCGGGATCGGGTTTTGATCCGCGCGCCTGAGTTCAGGCATCCGGCCCAGCAGTTCCTCCAGAACCACCCGGATCTCGAGTCTTGCTAGATGCATGCCGAGACAGTGATGTCTCCCGTAGCCCCCAAAAGTCAAATGGCGATTGGGTTCCCGTCCGATGTCGAATTCATGCGCTTGGTCGAACACTGATTCGTCCCGGTTGCCCGATTCGAACAGGGTGATCATCTTGTCGCCCGCACCGATCGTCTGCCCGCCGAGTTCCACCGCTTTCAGGGCCGTGCGAGCGATCGTCTTGACCGGCGTGACCCACCGCAGCATTTCCTCGACGGCGGTCGGAATTCGTGAAAAGTCCGATTTCAACGCATCAAACTGTTCGCGGTTCTCGAGCAGTGCGACCACCCCACCCGTGATGACGTGACGCGTCGTTTCATCGCCGCCCACCAGCAACAGTAACGCCTCGTGCATCCGATCTTTATCGCGCAGCGAGCGTCCAAGCACCTTGGCATGCACGATCGCCGATAGGATATCGTCTCCGGAATCTTCGCGGCGGCGCTGGAACCATTCGCCGATGTAAACCTCGAACTCGCCGGCCGCCGCACGCACCTCCTCTGCGAAGCCGGGAGGCATGTTGATGAATCCCGTGGCGATCAAATCCGACCAGTGCAGGAGACGTTCGTAGTCTCCATCAGGAAGATCCATCATCTTGCCGATGATCATCATCGGCAGCGGCATGGCGAGATTTTTAACCAAGTCACAAGTACCCTCGGGGCGCACGTGTTCGATCAGATCGATCGCGACTTCCCTGACATAGGCTTCGTAACGTTTGACGGCAGTCGGCGTGAACCGCTGGCGGTTGATGGCCCGGCGCGCGAGGTGTTCGGGTGCGTCGGTGTTGATCATCGAGGGAACGGGGGGCGCATCAGGTCGCGAACCGCCGCGCACCGAGAAAAGCTCATGGCGTTCTGACACTTCCCGGATGTCGTCATAGCGTGTGATGCCCCAGGCGCCCTGGCCGTCCCAGGTTTCAGCGTTCGCATCCCAGTACACCGGTGCATGCTTGCGCATCCATGCGTAGGCTTCATGCGGATCCGCGTGAAAAGCCGGATCCATGATGCGAATGTCCTCGCGGACAGGATGAGACGCGGCGCCGGTCATAAAGGACTGTCGCGCCCGGGGACGCGACGTTTCAGTAAGACGCGAACGGAAACTGGCTTCAGCCCTGCCATGCGCGTGGATCCGAACCCCGCCGATGGAGCGGCCGAAAGCAACGCCTTGTTGCTTCCGTTCTTAGTTAGGCCGGAGAGTTTGTTCAATTCAGGCAGCGCGGCCTGTCGCCTCCATTCCCCAGCTCTTGAGTTCCGGAAGGACCTCTTTGCCGAGCAAGCGCAGACTTGCCTCGACGTCTTCGAACGGCATTCCGGCATAACTCGCCATCACAGTCCACTCGAAATCGCCCAGTATCTTCTGACGTTTTTCGAGCTTATCGAGGATTTGCTGCGGCGTGCCATACGCCTGTACGTCGACGTAGTCCTCAAGCGACTGTTCTTTGCCTGCCGCTTTGAGGATATCTGCAGCGGCCGCATAGGATTCGTACCCCTTGGTATCGCGATGATAGTCATCGAGGAACTCGTAGTGCTCAAGCACCGAAAGGTAATATCCGGCGACGTACTTGCGTGCCATTTCCTCGGCACGGCCGGCATCGCGATCGCAGTAGGTCACATCGATGCAGAGTGGCGGTGGCGGCGGCGATCGATGGGCCTTCTTGAATGCATCGCGATAGAGCTCGACTCCCGGTATGTGTTTTTCAATATCAAACTGAAGAAAGAACATCATCGTCGCGCCGAGATCCGCGATGATCGGCGCAGATTCGGGAGACATGGCGACGCCGTAGGTGCGATTCTTGAACGAGCGGCTGGGACGCGGGCGGATCTCGGTGCGTTTCTGCGGATAAAAGGGACCGTCGCCTTCGATGAATCCGGTTTCTAGCGCCTCCAGTATCATGCTGGCCGCCTCGTCGAAACGCCCGCGGGCTTCCTCCATGTCGATGCCAAAGGATTCATACTCCGTACGCGCGAGTCCGCGGCCGACGCCGAATACGAGTCGGCCGTCGCACAAGGCGTCCAGCATGGATAATTTCTCGGCGACCCGGATCGGCGTGTTCCACGGTAGGATTACTGCGGCCGTGCCGAGCTTGATAGTCGAGGTGCGCCCGGCGAGATAGCTCAGGGCTTGGACGTTGTCTGGAACCATCGAGTATGAATCGAAGTGATGCTCGGCTGACCAGCAAACGTCGAACCCGCACTCTTCGGTCAGTTCGGCAAGCCGCATTTCATTTTTCACCATGTCCACGTCAGGCAAGCCCTCGTGGGCGTTTTGAAACAGCATTAAATATCCAGTCTGCATAATCGGTCTCTCCGTAATTCAACGACCGTATCCACACGATGGTGTCCGGTCTCGGAACTGCTCGAAACAAGCGCGATGTACATAGTGTGAACCAAACGCGCCGGCAATGAAAATCAGAATTTCTACCGAGCGTCTACGCCGGACATTTCCTGGCAATCCTGTTTTGCTCTAAAGGCTTACGCGGCGGATTCCGCTTAATGTTACAACCGGTGAAGATCTATTGCGGAACAGCACACGAGGTTCCTTTATCCTTAGAGCCCCACGCAAGACAGACGGTCCGGTAGGAGAGTACACAGCTCTGTGATCATCCGATACGTTTTGCAGACATTAAGCTTGGCGACCCCGGCCGGATGCGGGCTCGGGCCAGTCAGGGACATTGACTGGCCCGAGGACATACCACCGCGATCCTATTACGACCGGCTTTACGACAGCGATGCCGCGGACCGCGCGGCTCAGACAAAGGACGAATATCTGACTTCGGTGATGCGGTTGTACCTAGGATGGGAAGGCTTTCCTCGAGGCTGGCGCGATATCAAGCGTGAAGCAGCCGCTACTGTTTCATCCGAACGAAGCGAGGTGGTGCGAAATAAGTTCTCGCGCCTTGGGAAATTCATCTCGAGGGAATGGGCGAAGAATTCGACGTCGCGCGTCATATTTACTAGTACCGTAGCGGCTTGGGGCGACGCTTTATTTGAAGCGGCAGAACGGCAAGAGATCGAAGCGTTACTCGACCGTGTCGGCGAAGACGTCAAAAGCCTACTGGCGCGTCAACTCGATCCGGAGGCAATAACACTCGATCGGTATTACGCTGACACTGACGACGAATTTCCATTTGCACCATAATCGCCGCCGGATGAAAGCTATACTTCGCCGAATGAATACCCAAACGACTGAGCACCGCATTCTGATCGTCAATGACGACGGCATACACTCCCGCGGTATCGCGCTGCTCGAAAACATCGCCCGCGGCATTACGGACGACGTGTGGGTGGTCGCACCCGACCACGAAAAAAGCGGCGCCAGCCATTCGATCTCGCTAACCAATCCGATCCGCATGCGCCAGCTCGGCGAAAAGCGCTATCAGATCACGGGCACTCCAACCGACTGCGTCCTGATGGCCGTGTCGGTATTCATGTGCGATGCACCGCCGACAGTCATTCTTTCGGGTATCAACAGCGGCGCCAATCTGGCGGAGGACATCAGCTATTCCGGAACGGCCGCCGCCGCCATGGAAGGGACTTTACTCGGAATACGGTCGATAGCCTTGAGCCAAATACGCGCGCTCGACTGCCAGGCCGACTTCGCTCCTACTGAAAAGTACGGTCCTGAACTCGTCAGGAAACTGATCGATCTGAAACAGTGGCCTGAAGGTTCCTTTATCAACATTAATTTCCCGAACGTAGCTCCCGATGAAATCACCGGCATCAGGCTGACGAAACAGGGACAACGTCCGCCGGGCTCGTTTTCGATCGATGCGCGGATCGATGCACGATCGCAACCCTATTACTGGGTAAAGATCTCCTACCCACCCGGCAACGAGCACCCCGGTACGGACCTCCACGCGATTGCCGCTAAGGCCGTATCGATCACGCCGATCAAGATGGACTTCTCCGATCACGACTGGCGTCCAGCCCTCGATCAAGTCATCGCATAGTTACTCGAAGGCGAAAAATGCATGTGAAAGGCTTTTTTTTCGACCTCGGGGGCACCTTATACAGCTACCGCAACGTACCTCGCGCGACTGCACCCCTGTTGATAGAAGCGGCCGAGCGGCTCGGCCTGACGGCGGATTTCGAAGACATCAAGCGCGCGTACAACCAGGCAACGAGCGACATGACGGCCACGTATGCGGCAAAGTCCTATTACCTGCACCGGGATTTTTTTCGCGACACCTTCATGCGCTTCGCCGAGCTTGTCGGCGGCAAGCCCGATGACTCGGTACATGCCTGGTACCACGACGCACATCGCACCGCGATCATAGATTGCCTGGTATTGAAAGAGGATTGCACCGCTACGCTATCGCACCTCAAGGATCAGGGATATTACCTTTCGATAGTGTCGAACATTGATGACGACATGTTGCAGCCACTCGTCGCACGCGCAGGATTGGACGAGTTTTTTGATCATTGGATGAGTTCGGAAGCTGCGCAATCCTGTAAGCCCAACCGACGGTTCTTCGAAGCGGCACTGGAAAAGTCCGGGCTCGATCCGGATTCGGTGCTATTCGTCGGTGATTCGCCTGAACACGATGTAGCCGGCGCGAAAGCAGCCGGCATGAACGCCGCGTTGATCATCGATGGTGATATGGAACCGCCATTGCAAACCGGCCGTGATACCGTGGCACCCGACTATACGATTCATAACTTGACCGAGTTAAAGGAATTGCTACCCAGGCGGTAACGCACGGTTCCCCCTCTGACATCTTAGCTCGGCCGGATACGGCGAATCTGCCAAGCCATGGAAAAATCGTCGTCAACGGCCACCAAACCTTCGGGTTGTCCCCTGAAAACCGCGTTTGCTGCGTTGCAGCGATTGAACATGGAACCCGCATGCCCCGTGCGGTGCGCCTTACAAACCCGATTTTCAGCGGCAAGCTTGGTCCGAATAATTTTGAAATGGGTTCTAATATGAGGGGGATGGTGAATAATGCCCCTCTGACATTATCGACCTCCTCGCGACGAAAACCCACATCCCGTTGCGCTCCTTCCATCAAGCACTGGCATGTTGGATGGATGCCGGTACGGCTGGTTCCGGAAGGACGCTGGCGATAAACCGGTTTTTGCAGCGCTTCGTATACGGACTAATCAACAAAGGAGAACAAAACATGTCTAAAGCATCCGCGAATCTCGTCGCCGCCATCAAGGCGGCGAACAAAGTACTCAGTGCGGCATTCGCCTCCGGCGACATGAAAAAGACCGCGGCTTGTTATACGAAGAACGCGAGATTGCTGGCTCCGAATACGCCGGCATGCAATGGCCAGGCCGCGATCGCGCGCTTCTGGTCAGGCGCCCGCGACATGGGTATCGGGCGAGTGGTGCTGCGCACGCTTGAAATCGAATCTCACGGCACGACGGCGAACGAAATCGGTACTTACACCTTAAAAACCGCGCGGGGGGCAAATCTCGATAAGGGCAAGTATGTGGTCGTGTGGAAAAGCCAGCGGGGAAAGTGGAAACTGCACTGGGACATCTTCAACAGCAACGATCCATCCTGATCGCTTGACGAGAAGCGGAGGCGCCTGTGCGGCGCTTTCGCAATTCCCAGAAACTGCCTTCGACTAATGCCCGCTGTGCTGACACATCTCGCACTCCACGTCGCCGACCTGGACCACTGTCTTGCGTTCTACCAGGACTACTGCAAGCTTCGCATCGTGCATGATCGGCTCGACCGTGGTAATCGCGTCGTCTGGCTGGCAGAGCTCGGCAAGGAAAAAGAATTCATCCTAGTGTTCATCCCCGGCGGACCACGTCGCGATCAAAGCTCCGACGATTTCTCCCATCTCGGCTTCGCTCTCGATAGCCGCGAGGCCGTCGACGAGATCGCTGCACACGCTCGCGAGGACGGCATAATCGAATGGGAACCGCGCGACGAACCCTACCCCGTTGGTTATTACTGCGGGGTCAAGGATCCCGACGGTAATTTCGTGGAATTCAGTTTCGGCCAGCCGCTTGGTGCCGGCGCCTGAAGGCGGGCGCCTTCATTGGAAACTACCGATATCACCGTTGCCATCGCGGCCTGGTCACCCTTGATCACGACGATCGCTTCCTCTTTCGACGTCTTTTCCTTCGTGGCTGATCGCGTTCACTATCTTTCTTGAATTCAACCGGTGCCAGATCTTCTCCCGCGGTCTGATTCTCACGGCGGCGTTTGAGACGGCGGCGCGTACGTCTCCCCGCAGTGTAAAGGATCGGAAGTACGACCAGTCCCATGATGGGATACGACGAAGCCGCCACGATCAACGGCAAAAAAACCCGTCTGAAAGCTGATCGGCAAGATCAAATCGGGAGAAACATCGTATACCGTGGCACGGAATCTACCGCCATCGGATTCGCAGCGCGCTCGGATCCGCTGCAAATCTTCCCCTTCCGCACTCAGAATCCGACAGCTGAATTGATTGTCATAACTTTTTAGTGGTTCACCCTGCCGCTCCACTGGCAGGATGAATGTCGCTCCTTCTCTTCAATCCGCTCCAGCAGATTTTCCTGCAACACTACGAAACCACTGCCGCGCGAGTCCTCGATATAGCGCAGACGCCCGTCGGCATCAACGAAGAAAATGCAAAGTTCGACTTAGTCGTGCGCGGGCGGCCAGCGCGACTCACCCACCATATTGTTCGTGAACCAGAGAATCGCAGAGAGGCAGGCGGGCAGAATGACGAACGCAGTCAAGAACGGATGATTCAAGGGCCCGACAAAAGTACGCTCAAACCGCGTGCGTCGCTGTTTGCGCCGATGCCTGAATCCATTGGTTTCTTCTGTCTGCGTCATCATGCCGTCGCCACTCGGGTCTCGATCTGGCCCGCTGACAAAAAATGCGAGCCTTTACCGATATGTGTCCGTTATCTGATCGTAACAGCGGCCTTATAGCGCCCAATCTTTAAACCGATCGAACGCGAGGTAATAGGCGAACCGCCCCAGGGATGCAGCCCATGATGCGGGGTCTGGAGCGGCCTTCTTACCTGACCGGACCCAACTCTTTGGTAAAGAAGTCGATCGCCAGCTTGTTCGATTGCGTCAACCCAGGCTCCGAATAAAGCCCTGTCTGGTCGAACGGCAAAAATTCCAGCCGTTTCGGTTCGCGCGCACGCTCGAACAGTTCAGCGACGCTCCACGCCGGGTGTACGATGTCGCGGCCGGAAGTGCTGATGATGAGATAGGGGCGCGGCGTAATGCGGTGGACGAAGGACAGCGGGCTGAATTCGATAATTTTTTCTATCGACTCGAGCGTAATCGAATCCTTCCAGGTCGGAAACGCTTCCGGTACGCCCTCGAAAAATTGAATGATCTGCGCGTCCGAAGGCATCGCACACAAGCTTCCGTGCGGGCCAATCACCGGTATTCGATCGCCTCTGCCACCGGCAAAGCGCTTCGCACGATCCGCTTCGACCGCCCCGAGGAGTTCATTGAAGTTGTCTTCGCTACGCAGTAGTTTCATCCATGTATAGCCGTCCGTCACGGGCACGATGGCACAGACTGCCTTGGCCCGGCGTTCAATGGCCCCAACATAACTCACCACGGCGCCGGCAAAACTCGCACCCCAGATACCGATGCGATTGGGATCGACGTTGCGTCGCGATTGTAGATAACTGATGCCGTTGCGGAAGTCCTCCGCTTCGTTAAGTGGGAACAACTGGCCGCGCGGTTTACCGCCCGCTTTGCCGAACGTGCGGTAGTCGATTGCGAGGACGATGAAGCCGGCCTCGCAAAAGGCGGCGGCCTGCAGAGTCAGGAACGATTTGTTCAGCGAAAAACCGTGACCGATGACGAGGCCGGGGCGGCGCTCACTGCGTTCAAGGCCGGACGGCCGGTAAAGATCTGCGGTGCATTCCACGCCGCCGCTCTTGAAAGAAATCTCTTTTGCCATTTTGGCTTCTCCTCACATTACATAGTATCGATAATATTTTTTTAAAAGAGTGTCAGCCCGACTCCTCGAGGCGAAACACCGGATACATTTCGGCAATTTCGTCGAACGGATTCGAGATCCGCATTGCCACCGATTGGGAAATAGCGCCTGAACTCGGTTGACCTACTCATCGCCAGCGAGCGCGCGGTTCTCGGTGAGGTCGTGCTACTGGCGGGCGGCGGTGCCGCCGTCAATCGGCAGCACCACTCCGTTGCAATAGGTCGCCTCGTCAGATGCGAGATAAAGACAACCGTAAGCCATTTCCATCGGCCTGCCGGCCCGCGCCATCGGCGTGAGATGCTCGGCGAGAACGGGATCGTCGAAGATGCTCATCACGTCGGCGATCATCGGCGTATCAGTATAGCCCGGGCAAACGCAGTTCGTACGGATATTGTCTTTAGCATAGGTCGTTGCCATCGCGCGGGTGAGATTGATCACGCCACCCTTGGAAGCACAATAGGTGTGTGCGGTTGGCATGCCGAACATGCCCGAGATGCTGGCAACGTTCACGATCGAACCCCCGCCTTGCTTCTGCATGATGGGGACGATGCCGTGGCACAAGTAGTAGCAGGCATCGAGATTGATCCCGATTACTTCGCGCCACTTATCAGACGGCGTCGTCGCGATATCGTTCATCGAGTTTTCGCTTTTGTAACCCCAGCTCCAACCGACGCTCGCGGCATGAACGAGAATATCAATGCGGCCATAGGCGTCCATCGTCGTGTCGATTACGTTTTGCGTCTCCGTTTCCGATGATAGATCCGCGGCCACGACGATACCCTCACCGCCCGCCTTACGGACTTTAATCAAGCTATCGTCCAGTGCCGACTGCGTCCTTGATACACCGATTGTCGTCGCGCCTTCCTCGGCAAAGAGCATCATGCATGCCTCACCGATACCCGATCCCGCGCCGGTGATGATTGCGATCTTACCTTCCACACGTCCCGCCATCTGCATCTCCCCTAAATTCTCTCGATCAAGGTGGCATTCGCCATGCCGCCGCTCTCGCACATCGTCACCAGGCCGCGGCGCCCGCCCCGTGCTTCGAGCGCGCGCAACAGATTGGCGACCAGGCGCCCGCCCGAAGCGCCGACCGGGTGGCCGTGCGCGATGGCGCCTCCAAATACATTGAGCTTTTCGGGGTCGGTACCAAATTCTTTCTCCCATGCCAGGGGTACGGAGGCAAAAGCCTCGTTGATTTCATAGGCATCTACCAGGCCGAGCCCGATTCCGGCCCGGCCCAGAAGTTTAGTCGTCGCCGGGATGACGCCGGTCAGCATCATGACCGGGTCGTCGCCGGCGACGGCGAAATGCGTCACCGCGGCGCGCGGCGCGAGCCCGAGCCGAACGGCGGTTTTCTCCTCGGCGATCAGCATCGCGCTCGCGCCGTCGGTCAGCTGGCTCGAATTGCCTGCCGTGATACGCCATTCGATTTCCGGAAACCGCTGCTTCATCTCCTCATTTTCGAAAGCCGGCTTCAAGCTAGCGAGCTTTTCCAGGGTCGAGCCCGAGCGAATGCCTTCGTCTTCGGCAACGATCCGCTTTCCGCTTTCGTCGGTGTTGACTTCGATCGGCGAGATGTCTCCGGCAGCCCCGCCGCGATCGCCGTCGGCGAGTTGATGGGATCGCAAAGAAAAGCGGTCGAGCGCCTCGCGGTCGAGCCGCCAGCGTGCCGCGATCAGTTCCGCGGAGATACCCTGGCGTACCAGCCCTGCGGGGTAACGCGCGTGAAAACGGTCGCCCTCGTTGTCCTTTCCCATTCGATTAATCCGCATGGGGACGACGCTCATCATCTCGACGCCGCCGGCAACGACGAGATCGTAGGCACCAGCGATGACGCCCTGCGCCGCAAAATCCATCGCCTGCTGCGCGGAGCCGCACTTGCGATCGAGCGTAACGGCCGGTACCGATTCGGGCAGGCCCGCTGCCAGGACGGCCTGTCTGCCAATATTGCCCGCCTGTTCCGCGACCTGGATCACACAGCCGGTGATGACGTCCTCGATCAGGACCGGGTCGATCCCGGTCCGCTGGACGAGTGCCTCGAGCACGTGCGCGTATAGATTAACCGGGTGCAGCGAAGCCAAAGCGCCAGTGTCGCGACCGCGCCCGAACGGCGATCGGACGATATCAATGATGACTGCGCGGCGCACTAGCTCGACTTGCGCAGCGAAAGTTTGATATCACCCGATATGACCTCGACCACTGGCGATGTCGCGAGCTGCATGAGTCGCCGCACCTGCTCGAGTTCCGGTGAGGACAAATACGGATAAGTCGTCTTGACCGGACCGGAGGTCCGCATTTTTTCAAGGCCTTCGCCAGCTACGAGCGCGCGTAGGATCAGCTCGTCATCGTCATCTGTACCGAATTCCTTGCGCAGGTCCTCTATGCTCGGTTGCGGCGGGGGATTCGCTAATACCTCCTTCGCGCGCGCCGAGGACATGATCATGTCCATGACATTTTGATCGATCGGGCCGGCGGTTTCTCCATAGTAGCCGGCGGCATACTGAATGACCTGGTCCGGGATCGAGGAATAGCGTTTGCCGGTTACGATGTTCAGCACTGCCTGGGTGCCTACGAGTTGGCTGAAGGGCGTCGCCATTCCAGGATAACCGAGTTCGCGACGAACCACCGCGGTCTCCTCGAGCACTTCGTCGATGCGCTCTCGCATGCCGTGTTGCACGAGTTGCGCCTTGAGCGTACCGATCATGCCGCCCGGGATCTGATGCCGGATCGAGAGTACGTCGTACTCTGAATACTGATTGACCAGAAAACCTGCCGCCCTGCCGACCCGCTCGAAGTGCTCTGCCACCGGCGGCAGCAAACTGACATCGAGATCGTGGGTGTGTCCCAGCAGTTCAACGTTACGCACCATGATCTCCGTCGACGGCACGGAAGGGCCATTCGCCAGTGGACGGATAGCGGTGTGCAGAATACGCACCCCGAGGTCGATGGCATCGAGGTAGGCCTTGGCGGACTGTCCGAGCAGGTTATTCGAATGGAATTCGATGGGCTTGCCTCGCGCTTTCTCGCGGATGGCCGGCAGCAAGGTCGCCATGCGCTCCTTTTCCAGCACACCGGCCGTATCGTAGAGCAGGAGCGTGTCGATGTCCGGTGACGCCGACAGCTTGTCCGCCTTGTCCGCGTAGTATTCGTCCGAATGTACCGGGCTCAAGGTGAACATGATCGCGCCCGCGATATCCGATCCAAACTCCTTGGCAAGCTTCGCCAGCCGCAGCATCTTATCGATATTGAACAGGACATCGTAGATCCAGAAGCTGCGCACGCCGTGCACGTTCAACTGCCGCATCCACGCATCCATTAATGCGTCCGGCGTTACGCCGAAAGTGACCGAGGCATTGGAGCGCATACCGGCGCGGATCCGCGTGTGCGGCATCGAGGCCACGATCAGGTCGAGCCCTTCCCAGGGATTTTCATAGGAATACTTGATGAGAACCTCGAACATGGACGAACCGGTCAGGTCGACGACCCAGTAGCCCGTGCGATCGATTATCGGTGTCACTGGCAGCGCCATGCCCGCCTGCATGCGCATGCCCCAGAGGCTTTGCTGCCCGTCGCGCATGGTTTCATCGAGAAATTTAATGTGAGCCATCGACGGTTTCTCCCTCGTTCATCTCGAATTCTGCCAAATAGGTGTGTTCGAGCCAGCGGGTATGAATGGTATTGACTTCGAAATCGAGGTGGGCGGCGATGCCGAGCGCCCGCGCGGCCCGGATCACCCGTACCGCGATCTCACCGCGATTGGCTACTAAAGCGCGCTTGACGGCCATTATTCCGAGATTACCTGATGGAGCCGTTTGCAGGCTGGCGAAAAACGAAATTTCTCACCAGTCTGTTAGGCGCTCGGATCGATGATGACCAGGGGTTGATCGAATTCCACCATCTCCGCATCGTTGACACAGATCTCGTGCACCACGCCCGCAATGCCGGCCTTGATCGGGGTGAATAGTTTCATGATCTCGATGAGGCAGATCTCAGTGTCCTCGTCGATTGCCTGCCCGATTTCGACGTAAGGCGGTGAGCCGGGCTTAGGTGCGCGAAAAAAGGTCCCCAAATTAGGCGCGCGCACGACTGCCATGCCCTCAGGAATCACCACTGGAGCCGGCGCTTCGGGCTCATGGGGCGTAGCACCCGAAGACACGGCTGTCATCGAGGCTACGGTACGCGGACCTCTGGCCGCAGGGTCGTTGGACAGAAAGAGTTCCAGGCCCTCGATCTTGAGGTGCATTTCCTCCCAGTCGGATTGATTGAAAAATTCGACGAGGTTCTCGATGTCCTCGGCGCTCGGCTTGGTCATGGTCGATTTCCTCGATTGCAGGTTCTTGATTCAGTCGTCCACGCTACCGGCTCGGGCATGGATAGCGGCGAGCATCACCACCAGCGGATGCCGTGCATGGATCGACTCGACGCCGCACGACAGCGCCGCCTTAACGCCCGCGTCGGTCTCGATGGCGCCACCCCGCACGGCACGGCAACCGTTCAACAAGCCCGGAAGCTTCTCCGGATCCTCCGCGCCGACAATGCCGTCCAGATCGAGCAACTCATGTTCCACGGCAACGTTGACGTCGAACACGCGTAGCGGACACGCCTGTTCAGCCCAATCGGCTAATTGGCGCAAGCACGGGTCATCGGCTTCGCTGGGCGAGATCATGTCGAGTTCACCGGCGAATACCCGCCCCTCGTTGGCATCGACCGTCACCATCTCGCCGACGAGCGCCGTGACTGATCCATCGCCGCAACCGACGATACTCGGTTTACCGAGGTCACGGCTGACGAGAGCCGCGTGCGAGGTGGAACCGCCCCGCTCGGTGATCACAGCTTGGCTCGCGATGATGCCGTGAACGTCCTCCGGACTCGTCGTCGCGCGAGCGAGCACGACATCTTTACCTGCGGCATGCAGTATTTCCGCTTCATCGGAGTCGACAACCACGACGCCGCGCCCCACACCCTGGCAGGCCGGTTCTCCTCGCGCGAGAACGCGCGCGCCTTCCTCGGCCCGCTGCGCGAGCCGAGGTTTGAGTAAGGACCGGACCTGGTCGGCGGTGACCCGTGACAAGGCCGTCGCGGGCTCGATTCTCCCTTCGTCCACCATTTCAACGGCACAGCGAACCGCCGCCTGCGGCGCACGCTTGGCCGAACGGGTTTGCAATAAAAACAATTGCCCCTGCTGCACGGTGAATTCGATGTCCTGAACGTCATTGTTCGCGTCTTCGAGCGTCCGCGCAGCACGCACTAGTTGATCGTATATTTCGGGCAGCACTTCGGCGAGCGCGCTCAAGGGTTCAGGCGTAAATTTGCCCGACACCACATCCTCGCCCTGTGCGCAATGAAGATATTCTCCATAAGGGGCCGTATCGCCCGTCAACGGATTGCGGCTGAAGAGCACGCCGGTCCCCGAACGAACATCGAGATTGCCAAACACCATCGACTGTACCGTCACGGCCGTACCAAGGCTGTCTTCAATGCCGTGATGCTTGCGATAGTGTTTCGCCCGCCGGGAATTCCAGGACGCGAAGACCGCCTTGATCGCGGCACTTAACTGCATGCGCGGATCCTCGGGAATCTTCCCTGCGCTGAGTTTTCCGATGGCCGCCCTGAGCACCCGTGGATCGCCGTCACCGAGGTCCGGCAAGGTCTGCCTGAGCCTGAGCACGATGCTCGCATAGAGTTCGAGGAATCGACGGTGCGTATCGCGCGCGAAGGCGTCGTCGCCGGACTCCGCCGCCAGGGCGCGCTCGGTGGTATCGTTGATGCCGAGGTTCAGCACGGTATCCATCATGCCGGGCATGGAAATTGCGGCGCCCGAACGCACCGACACGAGCAGCGGCCGATCGCTCGCCCCGAAACCCCGTCCCGTGGCGGACTCGAGCCAGGCGATGGCCGCGTCGAGTTCTGCCTCCAAGCCTTTCGGAAGCGCCGCGGATTCGAGATAAACGTGGCAAACCGCAGTCGTGATCACCACCGCAGGCGGTACCGGCAGGTCCAGGCTCCGCATGTGCGCGATAGACCACGCCTTACCACCGATCGTTGCGCGCGCGGGTAGCGCACTCCCATCGATCGCCAGGATGAATTGACCGAACTCGTGTGCCACGGTGACGGGGTTTGATGGGGTCTAAGTCTTCACTTTATGCATGGCGTTAGACGTCATGTATAAAGTGAAGACTTGATCCCGTTCAGATCAACGCCCGAGCAGCGTGATGCAGGCAACCGCCTCCTCGAAACCGCAGATGCCGCCGCCGTTCTGGGCAATGGCAATTTTTGCACCCTCGACCTGGCGTTTACCGGCTTCGCCGCGCAAGTGGGTCACGAGTTCATAAATCTGTCCGAGACCCGTCGCACCGATCGGGTGGCCCTTGGATTCCAGGCCGCCGGATGGGTTGACTGGGATGCGACCGCCCAGGCTGGTGTCGCCGCGTTCGCCCGCGACGCCGCCTTCACCGATGGGACACAGACCGATAGCCTCGGTTTCCATGACCTCGCCGGTCGCGGTGGCGTCGTGTACCTCGGCGACATCGACGTCTTCGGGTCCGACACCCGCCTGCTCGTAGGCCTTGAACGCGCCGAGCCGACTGGCGTGTTTTTCGAGATCGGCCGCTGCACGATTGCTGCCCCCTTGCAGCACACTCGCCAGCACACGCATCGTGCGCGACCCCGACGCACTGACGCGCTTGAGCCCGGCCTCGTTGCAGACGATGGCGGCGGCGGCGCCGTCGCTCACGGGGGAGCACATCGGCACGGTCAGCGGATAGGTGATGGGCGCAGCTTCCAGGATCTCGTCTACGGTAAACGCCTTTTGATATTGCGAAAGCGGATTCATGGTCGAATGGTTGTGGTTTTTTGAGGCGATCGCAGCAAGCTGGCGCTGTGTCGTTCCGAATTCGCGCATGTGCATGCGAGAAAATCCGGCGTAGACATCCATGAATACCGAGTACGGGCGCGGCGAAGTGGACCCTTCGGGTACCTCGACACCCTCGCCCAGCTGCAGTAATTGGTTCTTGACGTTCTCCACGTCGTTCACGTCCCAGGCGCCGTCGAAGGCGCTGAACATGAGTTCCTTATCCTCGGAAAACATCTTCTCGACGCCGATGGCGAGCACGATGTCCGCAGCGCCGGCCTTGACGTAATTCACGGCCATGTGAAAAGCGGTGCTGGCGGTCGCACAGGCATTTTCGACGTTGACCACCGGGATACTCTCGATACCGAAGGACCGGAGCGCAATCTCGCCGCGCACCATGTCCTGGCCTTCCATGTGACCCTGAACGCAGTTGCCGAAAAAGACCGCCTCAAGGGCCTTGACGTCGCAACCGGCATCCTTGAGCACGCCGGCTAGGGCTTCGCCGGCGAGGTCTTTCAGACTGCGATCGAGGTGTTTACCGAAATGCGTCATGCTGACGCCGGCCACGTACACTTCACTCATGATCCTGTTCCTCTCAACTTTCCACCGCATACCGCAGGCGCGGGATTTTTCGGGGCCGACTATGTTACTGGGCTTGGGACGTTCTTTGCCACTCGGAACGGCAGGATACGGCTGCACCCCTGCTAAGCCCGGAAATCTCACCGGGAATCGGGATCCTGGTCCAAGCCTGGCTCGTGAGATATCCAGGCCAGGCCAACGGCGGCATGGTTGACAAGAGACGCCGTGTCGCAGAGATTGTGTTCAGCGCGCCCGATCGCGCCTATAACAATGAATGAGCTCGATCGCCCGAACCGTTTGAACTAAGCAACTGCTGCGCACCCGTACGGTAACGCCGGGTATCCGCAACCAATACAAAAAGAACCCTGCGGGGTCACAACTCCGCGGAACGACCATCGAGGAGCAGGAAATATGGCTGCGAGAAGGCCACGCGCCCGCAAAGGCACCAACTGGATAGCGCTGGACGCCGGCGGCACCCTGACTGACGCCGTCATCGTCGATAGGGAGGGGCAGTTTCTGGTCGGCAAACATCTGACCAACAAACAGGACGAATCACAAAGCTTCCTCGGCGCGATCAGAGACGGTACCGACACCGCCGCTCGCGACCTCGACCAGACGCTCGGCTCGAGCGACGTCATCGTCTACGCCGGTACCATCATGTTGAATACCCTGCTCAGCAAGACGGGTGCCAAAGTCGGTCTCATGGTCAGCCAGGGCTTCGAAGACTATCTGCTGATGGAAAAGGGCGAAGGCTCCTGGATCAGCTATCCGTACACCGATCGCCTGCACACCGTGACGCACCACCATGAGGATCCGACGATCCCGCGCAACCGTATCGTCGGCATCCAGGGGCGGCTCGACATGTTCGGCGGCGAAGTCATCCCGCTGCGCAAACCCGACGTCGAAGAAAGAACCCGGATACTGATCGAACAAGGCGTCGAGTCGATCGCCGTCATGTTCCTGTTCTCGCACATGAATCCGGCGCACGAGCGACTCGCCGCCAAACTCATCCGTAAGATCGACAAAAAGATCCCGATCATTCTCTCTTCCGACATCGCCCCCACGCACAAGGAATACACCCGTCTGTCGAGCGTGGTCGCGCAGGCCTATGCGGGTGAGCGTGCGCGGACCCATTTCAAGCGGGTCGAGGCGAAAGCGCGCGACCATGGGTTCAACAAGGAAGTATCCACGCTTCTCGCACACGGTGGGACGGTTCCGATCAGCACCAAGCGACTCTACGAATCCTACGTCTCGGGTCCCGTGGGAGGCATACTGGGCGGTCACTACGTGGGCGAGATCATGGGCTCGGGCAACGTCGTCGGCTGTGACATCGGCGGCACCAGTTTCGACGTCGGCATCATTCGCGACGGCATCATCCCGATCATCCGCGAACCGACCCTGCTCAGTTTCCGCACCAACATCCCGATGATTCACAGCGAGTCGATCGGCGCCGGCATGGGCTCGGAACTCGGCGTCCATCCCCTGACGGGTAAGTTGACGGTTGGGCCGAGAAGCGCCGGCTCCGATGTCGGACGCTGCCTCAATTGGGACGTACCGACCATCACGGACTGTCACATCCTGCTCGGCTACCTCGACCCGAACAATTTTCTCGGCGGCGACGTGCCGCTGGACCTGGATGCCGCGGTCAAGGCGCTCGAGCCGATGGCCAGGCATTTCAACACCAAGATCTACGAATTCGCGGAACGCGCTCACCTGCTGGTGTGCGACTACATGAAAGAATTCACGGTCAACATGCTGCGCGGACGCGGCTACGACATCCACGAATACGTCCTGATGATGTACGGCGGTGGCGGACCGCTCGGGCTTTCCGACGTCGTCGATGGACTGGAATTCAAGGATATCGTCACGTTTCCCTTCGCCGCCGTCTTCTCCGCCTTCGGCGTGCTGTGCGCGCCCCGACGCTACCGCTACCACCAGAGCATCGTGGCGGGCTGCCCACCGGGCGTGGACGATCACATCGTGGGTGTCAAGCAGGCGGCGATCGAGTCCATCAACGCCACCTGGAAGCAACTGGAGGCGCGCGCCGCGGACGATTTCAAGGGGCATGGATGGAACTTCAGCGACGCCAAGCTCAATCATTTCGTGTACGTCCGCTTCACCAACCAGTTATCGGACTTCGAAGTGCTATGGGACAATTCGCGGCTCAAGTCGACCGCTGAGCTCGACCAGTTGATGAAACGTTTCGAATCGGTATACACCACGATCTATCCCGAACAGGCGCTGGAATCGGAAGCCGGCTATCAGATTCTCGAAGTGGCGCTTGCGGCCGACATCGCCACGCCCAAGCCGAAGGTTCCGGTCATGACGATGTCCGGCAAAAAACCGCCCTCGGCATCCGAAAAGGGATCGCGCAAGGTTTACTATCGGGGCAAACGCCGCGAATTCCGCGTCTACGAAATGGACGAGCTCAAGGCGGGCAACGTGGTCAACGGCCCCGGTATTATCGAGCATCCGGCAACGACGTTTTATATACCGCCCGGCCATCACGCCGCATTCGACAAGCGGCGCCTGATTCACTATCGCAAGGGTACGAAATAGAAGCGGTCCAAGGACCCGATCAAGGAACTCCTGCTATGACCAAGAACATGACCTTACTGGAACGCCTGGACCTATCCGAAAAGCTGTACGAGCAAACCGGTCATTACCAGGGTCTAAAAAAACTCGCAGTACACGACAAGGATCCGCTCCAGTTCGAGGCGTTTCATTCGCGCCTCCTCTCGACGATCATATCGGTGCGCGAAACGATGAAGTACATCGCTTCCTCGCCGGCCATTCGCGACTTTGAGGAGTTCGTTATCGGCCTGTATACGCCCGAAGGCGATGCTATCGCACTTTCGACCGGCATCATGGTGCACGTTCACACCCTGTCTGAATTCATCAAGTTCATGATCCGCAACGACTACGAGGACGACCCCTGTATCCGGCCCGGCGATATATTCGAGAACAATGAATCATGGGCGGGCGGCGTGCACACCCCGGACGTCATGACCTGCATCCCTGTCTATCACGAAGGCGAACACATCGCGTGGATCGGATCGGTATCGCACGAGCTCGAATCGGGCACCTACGAAGGCCCCGGCATGACCGTGTTCTCGCCCGATCGGTTCGGCGAGGGCCTGCACATCAGCGCAGAGAAGGTCGGCGAGAACGACCATTTCAGGAAAGACTATTTCATGCGCCTGAAGATGGGCCTGCGCAATTCGAATTGGTGGCGGCTAGACGACAAGGCCAAGCTCTCCGGCTGCCTCATGATCCGCGAGGCGCTCGGCAAGATCATCGGGCAGTTCGGGATCGACTATTACAAGCAGGGCACCAAAGAACTCATCGCGGACGGTCGCCGGAATTTCATCAAGCGCGTTAAAACGACGATGGTGCCGGGAACGTATCGCGGGATGACCATGCCGGTACACCGGCGCTCGCACTTGCCTTTTACCCATCCCCTGGCGAAGGGCGATTTCATCGACCTGGTACCGAACGAGATGACCATCACCAAGGACGGCCACATCGAGCTCGACTTTGAGGGCGCCACAAGCTGGAGTTTCCATCCCTTTAACTGTGCGGTCGGCCCCATGAACGGTGGCTTTAGGATCACCCTGACCCAGTTGTTGAACTACGACGGGCGCGTCAACGACGGCGCTTACCTCGCCGTCACGCAATACCTCCCGGAGGGCTCGATCGTGAACGCGAACTACGCGGGCGCCGCGACCTCGCTGGCGTGGTGGACGCTGATCCCGATTTTCGCGCAGGTCTGGCGGATGTTCGGGATCAGCTGGTTC
>JAYYZW010000115.1:0-63503 GCA_036339995.1 Pseudomonadota bacterium | reverse complement strand
TGAACTCTCCGCGAAATGACTCCATCGAATGTATCAAGGCGGACGGCGCTTAAGCACCCGATCGCACTCTGTTTGATGCTGGCGGCCGCGGCGCTGGCGCCGGTCGGATTCGCGCAGGTGCCGCAGTCCACTGCGAACGACGGGCATCGGACCACACGGACACCTGTTTTTCCTGGATAACCTGCTGCCGGACGAAAAACGCTATCTTATCGATGCGAGCAAGATCGACGACATGATGATCCGAAATCGCTTGCAAAACACGGATATTTCGGAAGACGAGCGACAGATGCTAGAGTATTTTATCTGATTCGAATCGCCCTATAGGAGCCCGCTTGCGGGCGAACTGATCTTTTTCTTCAGCACGGGATTCAACGATTGGCCAGCATCAACCAGGTCTGCACGACCGTATCGGGGTTGAGGGAAATGCTCTCGATGCCCTCGTCTAAGAGCCATTCGGCGAGGTCTTCGTGATCGGAGGGTCCTTGTCCGCAGATCCCGACGTATTTTCCCGCATCCCGGCAGGCCACGATCGCCTCGTGCATCAGCGCCTTGACGGCCTCATCGCGTTCATCGAATTGATCAGCCACCAGGCCCGAATCGCGGTCAAGTCCAAGCGTCAACTGTGTGAGATCGTTGGATCCGATCGAAAATCCGTCGAAGTACTTTAAGAATTCCCGGGCCAGTACCGCGTTTGATGGTAACTCGCACATCATCACAACGGTCAAACCGTTCTCGCCGCGTGCAAGACCGTTTGCCGCGAGTAGTTCGACGACTGCCGCTGCTTCGGCCGTGGTTCGAACGAAGGGCACCATCACCTGCACGTTGGTCAAACCTATCTCATTGCGTACGAAGCGCAGCGCTTCGCATTCCATCTCGAAACAGGGCCTGAAAGAATCCGAGACGTAGCGTGACGCGCCGCGGAATCCCAACATGGGATTTTCTTCGTCCGGTTCGTAACGCCGACCGCCGATTAGATTTCCGTATTCGTTCGATTTGAAATCGGACAGGCGCACGATCACGGGTTCAGGGGCAAAGGCAGCCGCGATCGTGGCCACACCTTCGACGAGTCGCGTGACGAAAAAATCGCGCGGACTATCGTAAGCGGAAATGAGCGGAGCAATGGCTGCGCGCAGATCGTCCGGCAGGCTGTCGAATTCCAGTAAGGCGCGGGGATGGATCCCTATCATACGGTTGATGATGAACTCGAGCCGCGCAAGTCCCACGCCCCGGTGCGGCAGGGTTGAAAACGCGAACGCGCGCTCGGGATTGCCGACGTTCATCATGATCTTGACACCGACTTCCGGCATGGCGTCGAGTTTGACTTCCTGGCGCTTGAATTCGAGCGCGCCCTCGTAGACGTAACCCGTGTCACCACTTGAGCACGACACCGTTACTTCCTGCCCATCACTGATGCCTTCCGTTGCGTTTCCACAGCCAACGATGGCCGGCACGCCGAGTTCACGCGCGATGATGGCGGCGTGGCAGGTGCGCCCGCCGCGGTTGGTGACGATAGCTGATGCCCGCTTCATGACGGGCTCCCAATCCGGATCGGTCATGTCCGTGACCAGCACGTCGCCTTCGCGCAAGATGTCCATCTGCTCGACGCGGGCGATGATCTTAGCGGTGCCGACACCGATCTTCTGTCCGATACTGCGACCTTCAGCCAGTACCGTGCCGGTCGCCTTCAGCTCGTAACGCTCGATAGTCTGGCCGCCGCGGCTCTGCACCGTCTCCGGCCGCGCCTGGACGATATAGAATTCACCGTCCTTACCATCCTTGGCCCACTCGATATCCATCGGTCGCCCGTAGTGCGACTCGATCTCGATCGCCTGCCGCGCAAGTTTCTCGACGTCGTCGTCGCTCAAACAAAAGCGCTGGCTGCGAGCCTCGTCGACCGCGCGCGTAAGCACGCTCCGACCGTCCTTCCCCGCGCCCTCGGCATAGACCATTTGCAGATGTTTGCTGCCGAGATTACGTCGCAGAATACCCTTGCGTCCCTGCAGCAAGGCCGGTTTGTAGACGTAAAACTCGTCGGGGTTGACGGCACCCTGCACGACCGTTTCTCCGAGACCGTAATTCGCCGTAATGAATACGACGTCGCGGAAGCCAGACTCGGTATCGAGCGTGAACATAACGCCGCTGGCGCCGAGATCGCTGCGCACCATTTGCTGTACGCTCGCGGACAACGCCACCTTGTAATGATCGAAACCGTGGTGTTCGCGATAGGAGATGGCTCGGTCGTTAAACAGCGACGCAAAGACGTCCTTAATGCGCAGCGTCACCTGCTCGATTCCAGAGACGTTCAGAAAAGTTTCCTGCTGCCCGGCAAAGGACGCTTGCGGCAGGTCTTCGGCCGTTGCCGATGAGCGAACCGCGACGGATATTTCTCCGCTTACCCCGTTGACGAGCGTGTCGTAGGCCTGATTGATCTCCGATTGCAGGCGCGTTGAGAGTGGCGTATCGGACACCCATTCGCGAATCTCACTGCCTGCTTTCGAAAGCTCGGCAATGTCGTTCATTTCGAAGCTGGCGAGGCGCTCTTTGATGCGCTGGTCCAGGCCCTTATGCTTCAAAAAATCGCGAAAAGCTTGTGCGGTCGTTGCAAATCCCGGGGGCACGCGCACGCCGGCGTCGTTGAGGTTCGTTATCATTTCACCGAGAGACGCATTCTTACCGCCGACTTTTTCGACGTCGGCCATGCCCACGTCTTCAAGAGACACGATATAATCGCTCATTACGGTTTTCGTTCGCCCTTATAGAACCGCTGAATAAGCCATGACACACGGTGTTATGACAGAAGGTCGGCTGGTCTGACCACCGGCAACACGCTGGCAATTGTACCCGAGTCACGAACTTCCCCGGAACCGATGAAACGCCGCGTTTTCTTCATATCAGATCGCACGGGAATCACTGCAGAAATGCTTGGCGAAAGCCTGCTCACGCAGTTTCCGGATTTCGAGTTCAAGCGCACAAATATCCCGTTCATTACCAACGAACTGGACGCCCGTAACGCGGCTGCGACTATCCAGATAGCAGCAGCCGAGGGCGAAACGCCGCCGCTGGTCTTCAGTACGCTTACCGATCCGACCATCCAGAAAATCATAGCCGAAAGCAGTGAATGCGTATTCGATTTGTTCGGCACTTTCATCGAACCGCTTGAGGAAATCCTCGGCCGGCAGTCATCCCATACGGCCGGCCGCATGCACGGCATCGGCGACTCCCGTACCTATGAACGCCGCGTCAAGGCCCTGAACTTCACCTTGAATCATGACGACGGATTGAGCCCGCGGGATCTGCATGACGCGGACATCATAGTGGTCGGCGTGTCTCGCTCGGGTAAGACACCCACCTGTCTATATCTCGCCATGCATTATTCACTGAAAGCCGCCAACTATCCGCTCACGGACGACGAGTTGAAGGACGATTCACTGCCGAAAACCCTGAAGCCCTGCCGCGACAAGCTCTACGGATTGACCATTGTTCCGGAACAGTTGAGCCGTATACGGCGCGAACGCCGGCCGCACGGGAACTACGCGATGCTCGCGCAATGCCGCTCGGAGGTCGCCAGGGCCGAAGCCCTTTTCGAAGCCCAGAATATTCAGTACATCGACACCACGACCGTCTCCATCGAAGAAATCGCGGCCACCATTGGACGCGACATGAAGTTGCATTGAACATCAGCGGTGCTCCATGGACGGCGCGCATCAGCCAAGATCGTTCGGTTCGGTGGGCACACCGTTAACGGCGCTCCCGCGGGCGCGCCTTGCAGGTGCGCTCATCTGCCTGATGATCGTGGTGTCTGTCATACACGGCATCGTAGGCGATGCCTTTCCCGCCTGGCCGGCTGGTCTTCTGGCTTGGGCAGTCGGTGCCCTTTTGTTCGCGGGCGTGCTCAACTTCCAGCGGATCCAGGTCGCGATCATGTGTCTGGCCGGCCTCGCCGGAATCGTCTTGGCCAGCAGCGCGGGGGATTTCGGCTGGTGGCCGCAATTGATCGAAGGCAACCAGGCGATCCTGGCAATGCTCGCGATGGTTACGTTTCTGCGCCTCGTTACCCGCACCGGCGCACACGTTGGGGAATCGTTGCCCCACGGTACAGGCGCTATCGGGCAAACGCTGCTGGCCACGCATCTGCTCGGCGCTGTTATCAATATCTCCGCGACTTACATCGTCGGCCAACGGATCTCGCGCGACGGCTCTCTGACGCCCTTGCAGGCCAAAGTCGTCAGCCGTGCGTTCGTCGCCGGCGCCTGTTGGTCACCATTTTTTGCGTCGATGGGCGTGGTCGTGCTGTACGTACCGAATGTGGACGTCTTTGCGGTCGCCAGCCATAACCTCTTACTCGCCGCCTTTCTGATCGCCTACAGCGCCTGGGACCTCAAAGCCGACCCTGGGATTGGTGAATTCGTCGGCTTTCCGATCCACGCCGAAGCGCTGACCGTGCCCTTGTTGCTGGCTATGCTTGTATTCGCCCTGCACGCAATCTCAGCCTCGTTGTCCATTCTCACGATCATCGTGATCGCTGCCGCGGGCTGCTTTTTTCTGCTGCGTGTGCGCGAACCTCCCGGCGAGACACGGGATCTCCTGCGCCATCATCTGACCTTCGAACTGTCCCGCATGGGCGCCGAATTCGCGCTGTTTCTAGGCGCTGCGGTGTTGTCGACCGGGATCGCGGCCACCGTGCGCGTGATGGATTTCGCCTTCGTCGTCGACCCGTCAAGCGCGGCTGAAGCCATCGGTCTGATGTGCGTACTGGCCGGCCTGTCCCTGGTCGGTGTGCATCCGGTGATCAGCATTGCAAGCTTAGCTAGCCTGTTTCCGCCCGTGGTCTCGCATCCGGATCTGATCGCGCTGATGGCGCTCATGGCCTGGTCGGTTGCGCTCGGCGCGTCCCCGTTCTCGGGCGCGACGCTGGCGCTGCAGGGCCGTTTTGGGATCCCGTCGACCCAATTCCTGCGCTGGAACTTTCGCTACATGCTGGTCGGCCTCGTGTTCGGCAGCCTGTTGCTCACTGTCTACGATCGCGTTTATCTGCCTTGAGCAGCGGCACTGGCAGCGCCCTCGACGATTCGAAAACGCAGCTCGCCGCGCCCGTAATTCACGGTGTAATTCCCGGTCATCCCGGGATTGATCTTGCCGAGCGTACCGGTCAAGAGCAGCTGCCCGGCACGAAGAGGCCAGCCGCGTGCCTGCCGATCGTTGACCAGCCACAGCAGGGCGCGTAATTGATCGCCGAGCGCATTCGCCGCATGGCCGTCGTCGACTAACTTGCCGTCGCGATAGAGCGCAACCTCGAGCACGTTGACTTCCTCTAGATCGGTAAAGCGGAATGGCTTGCCCACCAGGTAAGCGGCGACGGCCATGTTCGTTGCGACGATGTCCAGTCCATTCAATTGGCCCAAGTCTTCGTAATTCACGTCAGGCAGCTCAACAGCCGGCACGGCATGGAGCACATAGGTCTTCAGATCGGCCGTCGATTGAATGCGCCGCGTGATGGGTGAACGGAGGACGTAGCCGATCTCTACCTCGACCATCAAGCGCTTGAAAGCATCGCGGCGGATCTCGGCCCCGTCGCCGAGCTGCCCATCGGCGAACAGCACGCCGGCCAACGGTTTTTCGAGCTGGAACCGGGCGCGGGCGGCGGCGCTGGTAAAGCCCGCCTTGTAGCCGCCGATCTGACGGGTTTCGAGCGCGTCTTCGACCACTATGCGCTGAATTTCATAGGCGGTCGCAACGTCGAGTCCGGCTCCGTAGGCCGACAAGACCGGCATCGACGCGCCCTTAGCCGTTTCCCCGATGATGATCTCGGCCCAGTTATCCGCATCAGCATTCGCAGCGCCCGTCCATACAGTGATCACGCACCAGACCAAGGCGAGCCGCCTGGTTGAAATGTTGCACCGTCGGTCCATGTCCTTGCAGGATTGCTCCTTTTAAAAGAGAGTCGAAATACGCGGGTCTTTAACGGCCTTTTAACGCGCGTTCGCCTGCAGGCCCCGCGTATTAACGCGACCCCCGTGGCCGCAGACCACCGTGCGACACACGTTGATCGAACGATACGCCGTCTGCAATCATGCACACAATCGCAGCCGTCTTAAACTGTCCACGAGTCATTTATCGATGCCCAGTCCTACGATCTCACAGAAATTCGCCGCGTTTGCCGCGCAACTGAATCCACCCCGCCTGCCACGCGAAGTCGTCCACCACGCGAAGCTCTGCATACTCGACAGCCTCGGGATCGGTCTTGCTTCCACCCGCTACGATTTTGCCGATTCGATCATGGCAGCCGCAACCGAGATGGGTGGCAACGGTCAATCGCCCGTCATCGGGCAGCGCGCGCGGCTCTCGTTGCGCGATGCCTTGCTCGCCAACGGCACGCTTATTCACGGCCTCGATTTCGACGATACCCACGGCGCCAGTGTCGTGCATTGCTCGGCAAGCGCCGTACCGCTTGCGTTCAACCTGGGATTGCAGGTCCAGGCATCGGGCGCAGACACACTCGCGGCCTATGTGCTTGCAGTTGAACTCGACGCCCGCATCGGCGAAGTGGCCCGTGGCGGCTTGCAGAGGCGTGGCTTACACCCGACCGGAATCGTCGGCGCTTTCGGCTGTGCCGGCGCGGCGGCGTGGCTCAAGGGGCTCACGCAATCGGTATTTTGCGATGCACTGGGCATCACCTTGAGCATGGCCTCGGGCTCGATGGAATTCCTCGCCGACGGCGCCTGGACCAAGCGCATGCATCCCGGCTGGGCCGCGGTGGCAGGGCTCACCGCGGCGACCCTCGCCGGCCACGCGTTCAAGGGTCCCGAGCGGCCCTTTGAAGGACGTTTCGGCCTTTACAACACGCTGCTGGGTCCCGGTCACGACGTCGATGTCGAGCAAATCGGCAATGACTTGGGCCGCGACTGGCGCACGACCGGGATCGCGTTCAAACCCTACCCGGCCTGCCATTTCAATCACGCGTTTGCCGATTGCGCCATCGCGCTCAAAAAAGAACACGGAATCGAGGCCGATGATATCGAGTCGGCAACGGCTTTAATTCATGCCGACCAGGCTACCGTCGTGTGCGAACCCCTGGCCGAGAAGCGCCGTCCAGCAAATCATTACGAAGCGCAGTTCAGCGTACCGTACATGATTGCAGCGAGCATCGTGCGTGGACGGTTCACTCTGGCCGAGCTCGAACCCGAGGCGCTCGAGGATCCCGCCATTGTGGCGCTTGCCGCGCGCATAGACTATGCCGAGGATCCCGAATCGGCCTATCCGAAATACTATTCCGGCAGCCTTGTCGTGAACACGCGCGACGGGCGTCGACTCGAGCACCGTGAGGCCGTCAACCGGGGCGCCGATGCAAATCCTCTGAGTGAATCTGACATTCTCGAGAAATACTTCGACAATACGCGTCTCGCGTTGAGCCCGTCGGCATCGGAGCATCTGGCGGATATCGTGCTGTGTCTGGAATCCGCGCCTGATCTTAGGGAACTGGCCGAAGCGCTGACCACCGTCGAATCCGCCCCGCACAGACAGGCGGTATAACACTCTTTCCAGGGAATCAAACCACCATGAAAACGCTATCGAAGTTCACCTTTCTGGCCGTTACGCTTTCGCTGTTGGCGTCGACTTTAACCGCGGCGCGCGCCGGCGAATTCGCAGCATTTACAGAGCGTGAACTCGAGGTTCTCGCGGCCTTGATCAACCACGGTGTGGCTCCGAATACGCCTGTCGTCATCATCGCCGACCATACGACCGGTGACCCGGCCGCGGTCGTCGTCGATGCCGAGACGGCATCTGCGATCGTGACCCAATTGGAAATCCCGCGTGCAACCCTGGACAACTGGTCGCTCAGGAACACCCTGCCGCGCCTCATTGACCAGCCGCTAAGCCTTGAGGTGTCCTATCACCTTCTTAGCGAGCGTAGCTTGTCCGAATTGTTCGATAACGTCGAACCGCAGCAAGGCTGGATAGAGTTTTTCAAACGCTATCCGAGCGCGCCGGGCATTCTGCGCCTGTCGCGCGCCGGATTCGACGATTCCCTGTCGCACGCCCTGGTCTATATCGAACATCAGTGCGGTGCCGAGTGTGGTGCCGGGCGACTGGTCCACCTCGAACGGGCAGGCGGTGTGTGGAGCGTACAGGGCGGCGCCTTGGTATGGATGACAGAATAGGTCTATCGAAGTCACCCACGAGTATTCGGTCCTTTGTTTTCGATTTGTGTTTTCTGCGGTTCACGGACAGGCGCCCGCGAGGATTACCTGTTGGCGGCCGAGGCTTTCGGTCGCGAGCTGGCGATGCGGAACATCGCGCTCGTCTACGGCGGGGGGCGTGTCGGCCTGATGGGCGCAGTTGCGGACGCCGCACTTGCCGGTGGCGGTCATGTGACCGGCGTCATTCCAGAATTTCTTCGCGAGCGCGAAGTCGCTCATGAGAGCCTGAGCGAATGTATCGTGGTGGACGACCTGTTCGAACGCAAGTCGCTGATGATCGAGCGCTCCGATGCATTCGTGGCCCTGCCAGGCGGTATCGGCACCCTGGACGAAATTTTCGAAGTCATCGCGTGGCGCCAACTGCGACAACTAGGTCAGACGATCGGCCTGCTCAACGTCGCCGGCTTTTTCGATCGTTGGTTCGAACTTCTCGAACACCTCACCGAAGAAGGCTTTGTGGGTGAGGAAGAGTTGGCGCATATTATCGTGCGATCGCAGCCCTGCTTACTGCTAGAAGCTCTCATGGAATCGAGTAGCACATGAACGCCGTGGGCGAGCAATACGCAGGCGTCGTGTTCGACATGGATGGTATCCTCATTGATTCTGAACCGCTTTATCGCATGGCGGCGCAGCAAGCGGCGAGCGATCTCGGGCACTTAGTGACCGACGACATCTACGTCATGTGGATGGGTCTGCCACCGTCTGCGGTCGAAGCTTCGGTGAGCAAGTCCATGGGACCCGATTTTCCGATGCGGCAATTCGGCGATCGTTTTCGCGAAATCTGGATGGAGCATACCGATCAGCATGGCGTACCAGCACAGCCCGGCATGAACACGCTGTTAATGACACTGCGAGCCCGCGGTATTCCGTTCGCCGTCGCAACGTCCACGCAGCGCGATCAGGCTGAGCGCTCTCTCGAGATGGCCGGTCTGTGGTCCAACATCGACTGCCTCGTCGCCGGGAACGAGGTTGACGAGGGCAAACCAGCGCCTGAAATATTCCTTCACGCGGCCGAGGCGATCGGCATTCATCCGACGCGATGCGTCGCACTGGAAGATTCCGAAGCCGGCGTAAGGTCGGCATCGGGCGCGCATATGCTGACCATCATGGTGCCCGACCTGCATCAACCCTCACCTGAAGTCACTGTGCTGGCGGATTACGTCCTGCCGACGACAACGCGTGCCGCGCGTGTGGTTCTGGCCCTCCTTGGTATTCATTGATCACGGGGGCGAGGAGTAGCCGCGATGACCACTATGCGATCAATCCGCGCGACCATCGGCCCGCGTCGGATCGATATCACGACGCTCGCCGTCGACGCCATCGTAAACGCGGCAAACGAAACCCTGCTTGGCGGCGGCGGCGTGGACGGCGCTATTCACCGTGCGGCCGGTCCTGAGTTGCTGGAAGAATGCCGCGGACTCGGCGGCTGCCAAACCGGCGAGGCGAGATTGACCCGCGGCTATCGTTTGCGCACCGGTCACGTCATTCACACTGTCGGTCCGGTCTGGCACGGTGGCACCCAGGGTGAACCGGAGCTGCTGGCCAGCTGTTATCGCCACTGTCTCGCGATCGCTGATGAAAGCGGCATGCGCTCGATTGCGTTTCCCGCGATCAGTTGCGGCGCTTACGGCTACCCGCTGGGAGCCGCGACGGCGATCGCTGTGGAAGAAGTCGTCAAAGGAGTGACGGCGTCGGAAACATTGGAATCCGTCGTCTTCGCATGTTTCAGTGAGGAAGTGCTGATGCACTACCTGGCAGCCTGTCGGACTTAGGGAGTAACCGGACGCGATTCACCCATTATGGCGCGCGAACAGCACACACCCCGCAACACGCTTGCCGTCGTCTATGATTTTGACGGGACACTGACGCCGCAGCCGATGCAGGAGTACACCGTCCTGCCCGAGCTTGGCATTACGGGCAAGGCCTTCTGGGAGGAAGTCAACGCGGAAGTCGCGCGCACGGGTGGCGACAGCATCCTGACTTATATGCGCCTGCTGATCGAAAAAATCGAACAAAACAAGGCGCACCTGAGTCGTGACGCACTACGCGAACTCGCGGCCGGCATCAAATATTACCCGGGCGTCGAAAGCTGGTTCGATCGGCTGAATACCTACGTCGACGAAAAGTCGGGCGGCCATGTTCAGGTCCGGCATTACATCATTTCCGCGGGATTGAGCGAGATTCTCGAAGGCGTCAGTATCAAGCATCACTTCGCCCGCATCTACGCGTCGCAATACTATTTCGATCATCACGAAGCGGCGCGCTTCCCCATCATCGTGATCAACGATACCGGCAAGACCCAGTACCTTTTTCGGATCAATAAGGGCCGCGAAGAGGCTCAGGAGACCATCAACGAATACATGCCCGAGGGCGAACGCCCGATACCGTTTCAGCACATGTTATACGTCGGCGACGGCCTCACGGACGTGCCGTGTATGACGGTAGTTAAGAATTATGGTGGTTTCGCCGTCGCCGTACACAAACCGAGGACTCGGGCGTCAATTACCGTGTGTAAGAACCTGGTCGACGCCAATCGTATCGATTTCTATGCGCCCGCCGACTTCCGCGCGGGCCACCGGCTCGAAAAACGCGTGCGCACGATCCTCGACCTCATCGTCGCACGCATCAGCCTCGAACGGGAACGGCGAGAATTTCTCACCGCCATGCGGAAGGATTAGTGCGACCGTGAACTTGCGGCCCACACTGCTTTTATTGACGGTTCATTGCCTTGTCGCTGCGGTGACTTTCGCCGTGCTCCCAGGGTGCGCGAAAGTTTCCATGCCGAAGGTTTCGATGCCGACAGTGTCGATGCCCAAGCTGCCCAGCCTCGGGGGCAAGAACGAACCCGAGGACGCCACCGCCACCCCACGGGATCTCCTGATGGCGAAGCTCATCAACCCGCGGGCGAATCCCGACACGCCGGGCATGACCGTCGGCAAGATGATCGAATTCGCCGATCGCTACCTCGCCTGCGACTGCGCCAAGATGCGTTTCGTGCGTTCATGGGAAAAGACCGCCGAAGGTTACCGTCTGTACACGAATTCGGAAGTCGTGCGCCTGATAGAATTCGTCTGCGCCGAGTCCGATGTGATCCGGCAGTGCTACCTGCTTGAAATAGACCGCGGGTCGCAGAGTAGGAGCATTGAAGACCGCTTCGTTCCCGGAGCGGAATTCATCCAGTTTCTTTACGACAATGGGATCCGCTGCGAGCGCGAAACATCGTGTCCTTGAAGTGTGAGGATAGCGCAGAAATAAACCGGGATTCTCTCAGCCCTGGTTGCCGTAGGTCGACCACCCATTCACAGCGCTTGACGACACGAAGTCCACGGGGAACGGACCGTGCCAAAAGCACCGCCGATCCCATCTATAACTTAGTTACATTACACTAGTGTGCCGTCCCGTGAAAAAACTGTGTAAGTCGCGCTGGATTTTTCGTTTCTGGCAAGGCGCGAGGACGCCGCGTAGCGGGCTCTACGCAAGGACGAGCAACGCCGCCAGGAACGAAAAAGACCAGCGAATTATTAAGGTTTTTCGCGGGACGGCACACTAGCCCGCAGTTGCAAAGATCCGAGATCGATATGGCAGCACTACCTGACGACGATTTACAAGAAACTCAGGAATGGCTGGACGCGCTTGATGCCGTGATCGATATCGAAGGCGTCGAACGCAGCCACTACCTACTCGAAAAGTTGATCGACAAAGCGCGGCGTTCCGGTGTCAACCTGCCTTATTCGGCGAACACCGCCTACATCAACACCATTCCGACTCACAAGGAGGAATATACGCCCGGTGAGCCGGCACTCGAGCGGCGCATTCGATCCATCAACCGCTGGAACGCCATGGCGATGGTGGTCAAGGCCAACCGAAAGAACAGCGAACTCGGCGGCCACATTGCGAGCTACGCCAGTGCGGCGACGCTTTATGAGATCGGCTACAACCACTTCTGGCATGCGCCGAGCGAAGATCACGGCGGCGATCTCGTCTTCTTTCAGGGACATTCCGCGCCGGGCATCTATGCACGCGCCTTCCTGCTCGGCCTGCTGAACGAGGAGCAACTCGATAATTTCCGGCAGGAAGTCGACGGCGGGGGTCTGTCCTCGTATCCCCATCCGTGGCTCATGCCTGGATTCTGGCAGTTCCCGACGGTCTCCATGGGACTCGGCCCGATCATGGCGATCTACCAGGCGCGCTTTATGCGCTATCTCGAAAACCGCGGACTGATCAAAGCGCAGGGGCGTAAGGTATGGGCCTTTATGGGCGACGGCGAGATGGACGAACCCGAGGCCTTCGGCGCCGCCGCGCTCGCATCTCGCGAGAAGCTCGACAATCTGATCTTCGTCATCAATTGCAACCTACAGCGACTCGATGGTCCGGTGCGCGGCAACGGCAAGATCATCCAGGAACTGGAATCCGATTTCCGCGGCGGCGGCTGGAACGTCATCAAGGTGGTCTGGGGTTCGGGCTGGGATGCTCTGCTTGCCCGCGACACCAAAGGCCTGCTGTTGCAACGCATGGAGGAAGCGGTCGACGGCGAGTACCAGGCGTACAAGGCCTTCAACGGCGCGTTCGTCCGAGCCGAGTTCTTCGGCAAGTATCCCGAACTCAAGGCCATGGTCGCCAACATGAGCGATGACGATATCTGGCGGCTGAACCGCGGCGGGCACGACCCGCACAAGGTGTATGCGGCCTATGCAGCAGCCGTCAAACACACGGGGCAGCCCACTGTCGTTCTCTGCAAGACGGTCAAGGGTTACGGCATGGGTGAAGCGGGCGAAGGCAAAAACATCACCCACCAGCAGAAGAAGATGGGCGAGGAGTCGCTCAAGCATTTCCGCGACCGTTTCAATATTCCCATATCGGACGCCGAGATCGCCGACGCACCCTTCTACAAGCCGCCTGAGGACAGTCCCGAAATGCAATACCTCCGCGATCGCACTGCGGCCATGGGTGGCTTTCTTCCGCAGCGGCGGACCGAGGCGGTGGCGCTCAAGATACCGGACATCGGCGTATTCAAGAACGTCTTGGAGGGCACGGGCGAGCGCGAGATTTCGACCACGATGGCCTTTGTGCGCCTTTTGAACGTGCTCGTGCGCGACAAGGAAATCGGGCAGCGCGTGGTGCCGATCGTGCCTGACGAGGCGCGCACCTTTGGCATGGAGGGCATGTTCCGCCAGCTCGGCATCTATTCCTCCGCCGGCCAGCTTTACGAGCCGGTCGACCACGACCAGGTGATGTATTACCGCGAGGATATCCGCGGACAAATCCTGGAGGAAGGGATTAACGAAGCCGGTGCCATGTGTTCGTGGAACGCAGCCGCGACGGCCTATTCCAGCCATGACCTGCAGATGATCCCGTTTTACATCTTTTATTCGATGTTCGGATTTCAGCGGGTGGGTGATCTGGCGTGGGCCGCGGGTGACATGCAGGCCCGCGGCTTCCTGCTCGGCGGCACTGCGGGGCGCACGACACTCGCCGGCGAGGGTCTGCAACACCAGGACGGTCACAGCCACATGATCGCCTCCACCATACCGAATTGCGTGAGTTACGACCCGGCTTTCGGCTACGAGTTGGCGGTGGTCATCCATCACGGCTTGAAGCGCATGTTCGAGCGCCAGGAAAACGTTTTCTACTACATCACGGTCATGAATGAGAACTACACCCATCCCGCACTGCCCGACGGTGTCGCAGACGACATCGTGGAGGGCATGTATCTGTTCCGGGAAACCGAGGGTGCGACAGTACAGCTCATGGGCAGCGGCACCATTCTGCGCGAAGTGATCGCCGGCGCCGATCTGCTGAAAAAGGACTTCGACATCGATACCAACGTGTGGAGCGTAACGAGCTTCAATGAACTGCGCCGCGACGGCCTCGAGTCTTCGCGCTGGAACATGCTTCACCCGACGACAGAACCGCGCGTCAGTTTTCTCACCCGCAAGCTCGGGCCGCACAAGGGACCCTGCATCGCCGCGACCGACTACGTCCGGGCCTACGCCGGGCAGATTCGAGCGTATGTACCGCGGCGTTACAAGGTGCTGGGTACCGACGGCTTCGGGCGCTCCGATTCGCGCGCCAAGCTGCGCGAATTCTTCGAAGTCAACCGACACTACGTGGTTGTCGCCGCGCTGAAGGCCCTGGCCGACGACGGTGAAATCGATCCGGGTAAAGTCGCCGAAGCCATCGAACGCTACGGCATCGATCCGGAAAAGCCCAACCCGATGAAACTATGAAACTGAACGGTTAGTGTTCTGTCCCGTAATAGTGTTTGATAAGTCGCGCAGGGCTCGCGTTGCGATACAAGGCGCGAGGAGGCGTCGTATCGGGAATACGGCAACGACGAGCAACGCCGTAGCGCAGCGCGAGGGCCAGCGAATTCTGAAGACTATTACGGGACAGAACACCAAGAGACGAACATGAACACAGCCGCGGATCTCAAGGTGCGGGTACCCGACATTGGCGATTTCGATGACGTCGACGTCATCGACGTCATCGTCAAGCCTGGCGACGTCGTTGGCCCGGAAGACCCCCTGATCACGCTCGAGAGCGAAAAGGCGACGATGGACATCCCGTCGCCGGGCAGTGGTGAAATCGGCGAAATTCTCGTCTCGGTCGGCGATCAGGTGTCCGAAGGCGCGCTCATTCTGATCCTCAAGACCACCAGCGCCGCCGAAACCGCGGCTGCGCCGGTCTCCGAGGCCGCGCCGACGTCACCCGATCTTAGGCCCGCGCCGGACATTCCAGCGGCACCGATCGCGGTTCCGGCGGTGAGCGACGCCGGCCCGGCGGGCACCCTAGAAGTACGCGTTCCGGACATCGGTGATTTCGATGACGTTGACGTCATCGAAATCATCGTCGCGGCGGGGGATGCGGTCGCCGTGGAAGACCCGCTCATCACGCTCGAAAGCGACAAAGCGACGATGGATATTCCGTCACCGGTAGCGGGCACCGTCGAGGACATCACTGTGAAGGTCGGCGACAAGGTATCCGAAGGCGACTTGATCGTGGCGCTCAAGCTCAGCACGGCAGCGGCCGAACCGGCCGCCCCGAGCCTCGCGCCCGCGGTGCCGGCTTCCAAACCCAAACCGCCGCCGCCATCGCCGAAGGCGGATGAGCCGGCGGCGAAGGCCGCTAGCACCAAGGCCCATGCCAGCCCTTCGGTACGCAAATTCGCGCGCGAGCTCGGCGTCGACATCTCGCTGGTCTGGGGCTCCGGGAACAAGGGGCGGATCGTCAAGCCCGACGTCCAGGCGCACGTCAAGGAGGTAATGCGCGGCACGCGGGGTCATGCCGCGGGCGGTGGTTTCGATCTGCCGGCGCCGCCCGAGATCGACTTCACCAAGTTCGGCGAGATCGAAGTCACCCCGCTCACCAAGATCAGAAAACTCACGGGCCGTAACCTGCACCGGAGCTGGATCACCGTACCCCACGTATTTCAGATGGCCGAAGCGGACGTCACCGAGCTCGAAGCGTTCCGGAAATCCAAGGCCGACGAAGCCGAGCAAAAGGGCGCAAAACTGACTCTTCTTGCATTCCTGGTCAAGGCCGTCGTCGTCGGTCTGAAGCAATTTCCTGATTTCAATGCGTCACTGTCGCCCGACGGTGAATCAATCATTCACAAAAAGTACTTCCACGTCGGCTTGGCGGTGAACACGGACAACGGGCTGGTCGTGCCCGTGATCCGGGACGCCGATAAAATGGGACTCTACGAGCTCGCCCGTGAAGTTCGTGAGTTGGGCCAGAAAGCGCGCGCGCGCAAGATCACCCCGGCCGAGATGCAGGGCGCGTGCTTCACGATCTCGAGCCTGGGCGGCGTCGGCGGCACGAGCTTCACCCCCATCATTAACACACCCGAAGTGGCGATCCTCGGCGTCTCGCCCGCGATGATGAAACCGGTCTACCGGGACGGCGGTTTCGTCCCCCGGTTGATCCTGCCTTTCACCCTGTCATACGATCATCGCGTCATCGACGGTGTCGCGGCGGCGCAGTTCACACGTTACCTGGCGACGGTACTGGGCGATATCCGGCATATCCTGCTTTAACAACCTGCTAAGCGTCCGGACTGCAGACCTCCCGCGCCCGACGCTTGGAGCGTGCTCGATACCTACGGCTGGATCTTGACGCAGAATGACGAGCCCGAAAACGGCCTCGCCTTGTTGCGGGAGGCGTTCGCACGATCTTCGACGAATCCCGAAGTGCGTTATCACATCGGCGTCGCTTTGAGGATACTCGGCAGAGACCAAGAAGCACTCGAGGCCGCCATCGATTCCGGAAAGACCTTCACCAGTGAAGAAGACGCCGTGAAGCTGATCCAAGAATTCCGAGTATCGCTCGCCGATCAGGGCTGAGCGGCGCCGGTCAATCGGACCCGTTTCGGTCCGCGGTTCACTCCGCCGCCACTGCGACAGTTGTCTATACTGTCTCTCGAGATATGTTGGAGCAGCCGCGATAGATATCAGTCCGCCCCTTTGCGAGAGAATAAAGCGTACCGTTAAGAAAAACTGGGCGTCCTATTACTCGAAACACGTTTTTTTTGCCCAGCCGTAGGCGCGGCCGTCTAACATCACGTCATGCGCGCACTGAGGCGACATCCCCGCGTCCTGATCGCGACCCTAGGCTGCGCCCAGATCGTATCCTGGGGAACGACCTACTATGCCTTCCCGCTGTTCGTCCTGCCGATGGCGGAATCTCTGGGCTGGTCGCTGACGCTGCTGAACGGCGCCGCGACCGCCGGGTTGCTGATCACGGGTCTGTGCGCCTATCCCATCGGCGCGCTGATCGATCGTCACGGCGGCCGTTACATCATGGCGGCAGGTTCGTTCTGCGCCGCCGTATTGCTGGCGCTGTGGTCCACGATCGCCGATCCGTACGCGTTTTACGCCATCTGGCTGGGTCTCGGCGCGTGCATGGCAGCCATACTCTACGAACCCGTGTTTGCCGTTCTTACCCAGCATTTCGGCACGGATGCGCGGCGCGCCATCACAACGCTCACGCTGATCGCCGGGTTCGCGGGGACGGTCTTCATTCCCTTGACCGAAACGCTGATCGGCCTTCTACCGTGGCGCATGGTGCTGCTCATACTCGCCGCGTTCAACCTCGCGATCGGCGTTCCCCTCCACTGGTTTTTCATTCCGGAAAAACGAAAAGACCATTTGTTTCACGTCGACGGGGATGAGGCGGGCAGCGACCTCATGCGGAAACGGCTGGGCAACCCCGTGTTCTGGGGACTTGCCGTGTGGTTCACCGCGTGGATGGGCACGGTCTCGGGTGTCATGTTTCAGATCGTCCCCTACCTCAAGTCGAGCGGCGTCGACACCGCGACCATGCTCGTCGCCGTCGCCCTCATCGGACCAATGCAGGTGACGGGACGCGTAATCATGATGCTGTTCGGCGAGCGAATGCGCATCGTCGTCGTCGGCGCCGTCACGACGCTCATGATGCCCGCCGCGATCCTGATCCTGATCCTCGCGCCGCCGCAACTCCGCTGGCTCGGCCTGTTCGCCGCGGGATTCGGCATCGCCAATGGGATCATCACCATCCTGCGGGGTATTGCTCCGGCAGAATGGTTGGGCCGGGAACATTACGGAAAACTGATGGGCGCGATGGGCGCGCCGATGATGGTCGCGGCGGCGCTGGCGCCGCTCACGACCGCCGCGATCTGGTCAAAAACGGGAGACCCGGCCATGATGTTGTGGGCGGTTTTCGGCGTATCGCTGACGGGCACGGCCGGATTCTGGTTCGCGGTTTTCGTCCGGGCCCGCCGTGGTACCAGCGCCTTCGAGGAAACTCACTCCAAGGATTTCAGGTAGCGGCTCAATTCGATCTCGAGATCCCGGTCCAGTCGGCGCGAGAAATTGAATGCGTCGGGCGGCGCGCGAATACAGGCTGACGCGACGGCGATCACGATGATGAACTGCCTGGGCGCGGATATGGTTGCCTCGATGAGTTTGGATCCTGGGTTTCGACCCTGGCGGATGCTGCCTGCCGGTACCAATCTAAGCGAAAAACCCCGGCGGTTCGGCTTTGGCCGCCGAATGAGAATAGAACCCATCTCAAAATTATTTGGGCCCACGCTAGCGGCCGTTTTCGTACAGTTCAAGGCGCGAGGAGTGCTGTTTCGCACCGCTAAATGAGCGACGAGCAACGCCGAAATGTGCGAAATAGGCCACCAGCCCTTCGGGTTGCCCCTGAAAACCGCGTTTGCTGCGTTCCAGCGCTTGAACATGGAACCACCATGCCCTACGCGCTGCGCCTTGCAATCCGATTTTCAGGGGGCAAGGTTGGCGCGAATAATTTTGAGATGGATTCTAATTACTCCGGTTAGATGCCCAGCACGCAATGCTTGGTATAGGCCGCCGCGTCGTTCGCCGACCAATCAACCTTGGGTTTGTCGTCCATCGCCTTGCACCAGCGTTCGCTGCCGACCTTGGGGGCGCAGGCCGCCAGTGCGAGACTCGCGACCACGACGGCAAGTCCCAATGAAAACCGCTTGTGGATGCTCATCCGTCCGTCTCCTTGTGTCGGAGTCCCGATTGTAGAAAAGTTGTTCGCCGTCTGTCAGAGCGTCAAGACAGATCGTGCAACGTCGCGATCGCGGTAATCGGCATCCCAGCGGCGTATATGCGCGAAGTCTCCCATGACGTCGAACTTGGCATAGCGTGCGAATTGCAGCGCCGCTGCCAGGGTGCAGTCTGCGATGCCCGGATCGTCACCCGCGACGAAGGCCCGGCCGGTGGACAGGACGCCGTCGATATAGTCGAGACCCGACGGCAAGGCCTTGCGCGCGTTATCGGCCACACCGGCGTTAGGCGGGAGTCCGATCGGCGAATTCGTCGCATGGATGTATCGTCCGACATTCGCGAGAATTTTGAGATCGACGATGCGTTCGAGCTCGCGGCCGCGGGCGCGCGAAACGGCGTCCCTACCCCACAGCGGCGGATCCGGATACACCTCCTCCAGGTAGTCGATGATCGCGAGCGATTCGATGATGCAGGTGCCTTCGTCGAGTTCGAGTACGGGCAGGCTGGCGAAGGGATTTCGCGCGAGGTGCTCGGGCGTATTTTGCTCGCCCTTGGGCAGCTTGACGATGACTGACTCGAAGTCGATCGTCGCGCCACCTGCACGCTTCTCAGCAATGTAAAGTCGGACCTTGGTCGGATTAGGCGCGACTTGAAACCAGTAGAGTTTCACGGCCCGGCTTGTCAGGCGGCCTTCTCCTTCTGCTGGCGATGGGATTCCTCGAGACGGCGAAGCTCTTCCCACCCGAGATAGGACGTGAAACCTTCGTCGTCGTAGAACAAGACCGTGCCGTTGCAGATGAAAAGATATTCCGTGTCTTCGAGCGCCGTCGTGGCGCCGTGCAGCATGCCGTTGGGCTCGTAGATGTAATCGCCGGCATTCAAGGTTCCGTCACGCACCTGGAGCTTGCCTGAGAGGATGAAGGTGTGTGACGGTGACAGATGCTTGTGCTGTGGTGCTGTAAATCCCTTCTTCCACCGGAACAGCGCGGCCCAAGCTCCACTCTCGGGCCCGGTCCAAAGGATCTTGATGAACGCACGCTCCGGATCGAAGGGTTGCGGGATCCAATCTCCGTCACTGGCACTGATCAGAGTATCCATGAGTGCCGGGTTGAGCGGCGTGATGTCTTGCGGAAGTGGCATGGTATTTCTCCTCGTTGCTATACGCTTTTAATCAGTTGCACGCTGCACAGGTGATCCCGGCTAAGACCGTTCCGATTCACTCGCAAGCGGGTAGGTTGGGTGCAGGAGTCCGCATACGGGTGAACACGTGTTCCGCTGCAATCAGCATAGCGTCCCGTCGTCTGGAACTTCGAATTAGCGGCTCTGTGCGTCGATCTCGGCACGCTGCTTTGCGGCCGCATCCTCAATCAGCTTGTTGACGTCCTCGGCCTTGCCGATGGCGTCGGTCTGCGCCTTGAACACGTTCTCTTCAGGCGCTTCCCCCGAGCACGCCGTGAGCAAAAAGACCGTGCCGATCGTCAAAACCCATCGCGTGAGACTCATTACAAACCTCCGGGTGATCCCCGCTGGGTCTCAGCAGATTACCACGATTCGATGGCGGTCCTCACGTCGACTTCGAAGCTCCAGCCGCCTGTTGGTTGCCTGTAAAGGTACTCGTAGGCGTCGACGATCGCACCGATGTCAACGAGACCCGCTTCGCCGAGTTTCTCTGCATATTCCGGAAACCTGTTGCGGATTTTTTCGCCGCTGATCGCGCCGTCGATAACGACATGGCCGACATGAATATGGTCGGCCCCATACTCCTTGGCCATTGCTTGTGCCAGGGTACGCAGCGCCGCTTTTGACGAATTGAACGCGCCGAAGTTCGGGCGACCCCGCAGCGACGCGCTCGCGCCCGTAAATAGGATCGTGCCGCCGCCCGCCGGCTTCATATGTTTGATCGCTTCGCGCCCGAACAGAAATCCGCCGAAACAACAGATGCGCCAGCTTTGTTCGAAAAACTCGGCACTCATGCCCTCGATCGGCCCGGGCGTATTATTTCCGGCGTTGTAAATTGCGCATTCAATACGCCCCTGCGCGGCAGCGTGCTCGAAGAGCGTCACCACCGCTGCTTCATCCGTGGCATCAGCCGCGACCGGTGTCGCCTCGCCGCCGTCCGCGCGAATGTTCTCAGCGACGGCGTCGAGCTTGGCCTGCGTGCGACCCGCGACAAAAACGTGCAGGCCGAAGGACGCAAATCGCCTGCACAATTGTGCACCCATGCCCTGGTCAGGCCCCACGCCCATGACGACTGCAACATTCAATTTACCTACTCCGACCGCTCAGCAAACCTCGAACAGGCCGGCCGCGCCCATGCCGCCGCCGATGCACATGGTCACGACGACGTTCTTCGCGCCCCGCCGCTTGCCCTCGATCAGCGCGTGGCCGATGAGCCGACTACCGGTGAGACCGTAGGGATGGCCGACGGCGATCGCGCCGCCGTTGACGTTGAGTCTGTCGTTCGAGATCCCGAGCTTGTCGCGGCAGTAGATGACCTGAACCGCGAAGGCTTCATTGAGTTCCCACAGATCGATATCGTCGATCGTTTTACCAGCGCGCTCCAGAAGCTTGGGGATCGCGAACACCGGTCCAATCCCCATTTCGTCCGGCTCGCAACCTGCGACCGCGAAACCGCGGAAGATACCCAAGGGTTCGAGGCCCTTTTTTTCCGCGACCTTGTCGCTCATGACGACCTGAGCCGAGGCGCCGTCGGAAAACTGGCTGGCGTTGCCCGCCGCGATGACGCCGCCTTCGAGCGCGGGCCTGATCTGCGACACGCCTTCGAAGGTCGTATCGGGCCTGATCCCCTCGTCCTGGGATACCGTGACTTCTTTCGTCGATTCGGCGCCGGTATCCTTATCGACGATCTTCATCGTGGTCGTCATGGGCACGATTTCGTCGTCGAACTTACCCTCTGCGCGCGCGGCGGTCGCGCGCTGCTGACTTTGCACACCGAAGTGATCCTGCGCTTCGCGATTGATATCGTAACGCTTCGATACCTCCTCGGCCGTCTGCAGCATCGACCAGTAGATTTCCGGCTTGTGTTCGACCAGCCAATCCTCGTGCGCCATGTGCTGGTTCATTTCGTTCTGCACGCAGGAGATCGACTCGACGCCGCCGGCGATAAAGATATCGCCTTCGCCGGCTATGACGCGCTGCGACGCGAGTGCGACGGTTTGCAGTCCCGAAGAGCAAAACCGATTGACCGTCATTCCGCAAACGGTGACGGGAAGTTCCGCGCGGAGCGCGATTTGACGCGCGATGTTGTGCCCGGTGGCGCCCTCGGGATTGGCGCAACCCATGATCACGTCTTCCACTTCGTCCGGTTCGAGGCCGGCGCGATCGAGTGCCGCGCGGGTGACATGCCCGCCCAGGGTGGCGCCGTGGGTCATGTTGAAAGAACCGCGCCAACTCTTACAAAGCGGGGTCCGGGCGGTCGAAACGATAACTGCGTCGGTCATGTTGTTGTCCTTTTGACGATGTGTCGGGCGACACGCGGCATGGTATTAGAATCATGGGTCTGGATCACGCGCAGGCTCCCGGACATCGTTCATTCAACCGGCTCCAAGCGCGCGATCACGCCGTTCAGCTCATCGGTCAACAGGTAGAGATAGCCGTCCGGACCCTGTCGCACGTCGCGGATGCGGCCGAGCTTATTCGCCAGCAGGCGTTCCTTCTCGACGACCACGCCGTTCTCGATCTCGAGCCGGCTCAGCATGCGGAACTTGAGCGAGCCCGCGAAGAGATTGCCGCGCCATTCGGGAAACTTGTCACCGTCGTAAAACGCGAGGCCGGAAGGCGCGATCGACGGCGTCCATTGATGTGCGGGCTCGGCCACGCCGTTGCGGCGTTCGCCCGTACCGATACGCGTGCCGGAACCGTAGTTGCGCCCGTAGGTGGTCTCCGCCCATCCGTAATTCGCGCCCGCTCTGACGCGATTGACCTCGTCACCGCCCTGTGGCCCGTGTTCATGCGCCCACACTCGGCCGCTCGCGCGATCGAGCGCGAGGCCCTGCACGTTGCGATTGCCGAAGGTGTAGATCTCGGGGCGCACGCCGTCCAAGGACACGAACGGGTTGTCCGCCGGCACCGTACCGTCCTCATTGATCCGGATGATGGAGCCCGGATGTGAACCAAGATTCTGTCCGTTCGGACGATGCCCGCGATCGCCAAGCGTGATCAACAAGGTGCCGTCGGCCAGCATCGCCAGGCGCGAACCAAAGTGCTGCCCGCCACGCGATTTAGGCAAAGCGCGAAAAATGATCTCGACGTCTTCGAGGTGATCGTCAAGGAAACGCGCGCGGGCAAGCTCGGTACCATAGCCACCGTCACCGCGCGCCGTGAAAGACAAAAAGACGATGCGGTTCTGCGCGAAATCGGGATGCAGCAGCACATCCATCAGGCCGCCCTGACCCTGCTGTGCTACGTCTGGAAGGCCCGTAACCGGAGCGGATGCAAGGCGTCCGTCTTCAGCCACGCGCAGGCGCCCGGCGCGTTCCGTGACGAGCAGGCGGCCATCGGGTAGAAAGGCAAGTCCCCAGGGATGATTCAGTCCCTCGACGATGACGTTTACCTCGAAGGTGTGCTTTTCGCTCGATTCGACAGCCGCGGCGTTTGCGATTGTGCAGACACAAATCATGGCTCCGGCTGCGATACGAGAGACTGCCGAGGTCATGCGCTCCATCCCCGCGACCGCAGAACGAACTTATCCACTCCTATCGTCACCAAATGCGGGACGATGCTTGCCAAGGCGAATCGAATGACAATTGCCTATGACTCGAACGCCGGACCTCGCGGTGTGTTAGCAGATGGATTCTCAAACGCCGATGCAACGTGGTTCCCGTCATTTCACGCTTCCTCCTCAATACTGATGTTCGGCTACTATCGCGAAGGGCATGGGCAATAACAAGCTGGGCAAGAAATTCACCGATCCAGCGCTAGAGCGCGGCGGTAGCGCTTTCAATGAAACGTTTCACACTGTGAACGATTAACACAAATATGGGGGATTCTCGGTCGAAACTAGCATCATTTTTTCGCTTCTTTGCGATAGACTCGCGTCGAAACGGCATTGATGCAATCATCAGGTCCGATCGAACCATTGCCGGGCGGGCACGGAGAGTCCGTGCCGGCGTCGGCGGCATTCTCTTCATCCGGCGCCAAACCACCGCCTGAGCGAGGCGGCCAGGGCCAGCGCATATTGCGCGCTGAGGATCCGCCGCACCCGCAAGCCACGAGGTTGAAACCGGTGCAGCCCAACGGTGCCGTCACACCGCCTCCGGCGACCACTGCAACGATGCTCACCGTGTCGCTCCCGCATTCCCGCGACGACATCGACATGACTACGGCGTAATGTCCTACTATAGTTAGGGTCATCAAGGCCACTTAGTAGCACTACCCCGATGAAGACGGTACACGGCGCCTGCCCTCACGACTGCCCCGACACCTGCGCCTGGCTGGTAACCGTCGACGACGACGGCCGCGCGATCAAGTTCGAGGGGGATCCGGATCACCCCTTCACCCAGGGCGCGCTCTGCTCGAAACTCAAACGCTACCCCGATCGGGTCTACAGCAAGGACCGCGTCCTCCACCCCCTGCGCCGCACGGGCCCCAAGGGCGATGGGCAGTTCGAGCGCATCAGCTGGGACGAAGCACTGGATGAAATTGTGTTGCGCCTGCAGGAGACGGTAGCCAAACACGGACCGCTCGCGGCCATGCCCTACAACTTCGCGGGCACCATCGGCATGCTGCAACGCTACGCGGGTGAACAGTTCTTTCAACGCTTGGGCGCAACCGAGATCCTCGGAGACATCTGCGGTGCGACCGCTTTCGATGCCGCCGCCTCGGTCATCGGTCCGATGGATCCCATGCAACCGGAAGATCTCGAGCACAGCCGTTTCATTTTGATCTGGGGCGCGAATACCGTCGCCACCAATGTCCACATGTGGAGTGGCCCCATGAAGACGGCGCGCCGCGCCGGCGCTAAGATCGTCGTCGTCGACCCCATTAAGACCCCGACCGCAGCGCATTCGGACTGGCACGTGCAGCCCAAGCCCGGGACCGATGCGGCGCTCGCGCTCGCGATGATGCACATCATCGTCCGCGATGATTTACACGATAAGGAATTCGTGGAACAGCACACCTTGGGCTTCGATAAATTGTGTGAACGAATAGCGGAATATCCACCGGAGCGCGCGGCCGAGATAACCGGTGTCGCCGTCGAAGACATCGAACAACTCGCTCATGAGTACGCCACGACGCGGCCGTCGGTGATCCGCTCGGTGGTCGGCATGGAACGTTATTCGAACGGCGACACGAGCGTGCGCGCCATGGCCTGCCTGCCGGCGCTGATCGGCGGGTGGCGAGAACGCGGCGGCGGCCTGTGCACGTTCACACTTTGTGCATTCTTCGAGGCCGTGGATCACACGGTGATGATGGCGTCGGCGGAACTTCCTCCGCGCGAACGCGAGATATCTCTCTCACAACTCGGCTTCGCGCTGACCGACCCCGCAATGGATCCCCCCATCGACTGGCTGATGGTGTACAACTCCAATCCGGTCGTCACCGCGCCCAACCAGAACCTGACGATTAAGGGCCTTAAAAGAGACGACTTGTTCACCGTCGTGCACGAGCACTTCCTGACCGATACTGCGCGGTACGCCGATATCGTCCTGCCGGCGACGACACAATTCGAGCACCTCGAACTCATGCCGTCCTGGGGCACGACCTACGTCGCGCTGAATCCGCCCGCGATCGAGCCCCTTGGTGAGTCGATACCGAACACCGAGCTGTTCCGGCGCCTGTCCGTACGTATGGGCTTTACGGAAGAATGCCTGCACATCAGCGACGAAGAACGCATTCGACGCATGCTCGATACCGGCAGCCCGTATCTCGAAGGCATTACTTATGAACGCCTGGAGCGAGACGGCTGGGCGGCGCTCAATATGGGCGACTACCGGCCACTGACAGAGGGCCGGTTCGCGACGCCGAGCGGTAAATGCGAGTTTTATTCCGAGACCCTCGCCGAAGCCGGACGTGATCCGTTGCCGACTTACGAGCCCCTGGCTGCGCACGACCACGGCAATGGTCACGACGCGCCCCTGCACCTCGTAACGGCGAAAATAAGCCACTTCCTGAACTCCGAATACGTCAATCTTCGGCACCGGGGCACGATCAGGCATCAACCCGAAGTCGAGATCAATCCGGCCGACGCGAGTTCGCGGGGCATCGTCAGTGGCGATATGGTGCGCGTGTTCAACCGCTACGGCGAGGTGCATGTTCGGGCCAGCGTTTCGAATGTTACGGCCCGCGGCGTGGCCTACCTCCCGTTCAACTGGTGGCCCGCAACGACGGCCAACGGTGCCTCCGCCAACGCGTTGACGCCCGATGGAAAAGCGCGCAGCAACATCGGCAGCGACGCCTTCGACGCCCACGTCGAGATTCAAAAAGCTGTCTAGTTCGCCGTCCCGCGAAAAACTTTCATAACTAGCTGGTCTTTTTCGTCCCCAGCCGCACTTGTCCTTGCGGAGAGCCCGCTACGCGGCGTCCTCGCGCCTTGTCAGAAACGAAAAATCCAGCGCGACTTACGCAATTTTTTCACGGGACGGCACACTAGATCATCAGTTCGTCCGGCATGTTGACCATCAGAACTGGTCGATAAAACCGGACCATCATGGCCTCGCCGGACTCGCCCGCCGGTGCTTCTCCCGCTCGGCCGGGCTGGAACCACTCCATCGCCTTGCCGCCCAGCCGTTGGTAGTGCCGCGTGAGCGCGGCTGCAATGCGTGCTTGCACGGCCGCGCCTTCATCAACCGGCGCGAAGAATATACGCAGCCCGTTCAGCTCCGCGCGAAGATCCACGGCATTGGCCGTGAGGGCCGCAGGTCCTTCTCCCGGTTCGTAGACGCGCCGCAGACGCCCTTCGGCACGGTCTCTGGCCGCATGCAATACATGCTCGCCGCGCAGGAACGACGCCACCTGCACCGCATGGGCAGGGGCGACGCCATCATTCGCGACGCCGACTGCGTTGATCCGATCGGCCTGGTTGTACAGAAACGACCAGAGATAGATTCCCGGCCGCCAGGCGTCTTCCTGTGCGAACAAAAAGGCGCGCTCAGCGTCCTCCTCCAGCAGCGCCATTGGACCGCGGAGCTTGATCTCGATGATTTTCATTCAACAAATTAAATGATTGAGGCTGCGGAAGATCAACGCTTCGCGTCGATTTTTTCGCCCGTCGCAGCAATATAGATCGAGCACGACGATAAAGCGTTCGAATACGGGTTCTGAAAACTGATGACCTCGGTGCCGGAAGTGGAAAATACGTCGCTGAGTACGTGCTCGAAGTCGACGTCGGGCGGATCGTTAGACCACATCGCGAACACCCCGCCCGGGCGCAGGCGCCGCTCAAGGCCCCGAAGACCTGCGCGGGTGTAAAACGCTTTGTTTCGATCGTCTAGAACGTGGCTTGGTGAATGGTCGATATCGACGAGCACGGCGTCGAACTGCCGCTCGGCTTCAAGCGGGTCAAACCCGTCCGAGGCCGGATGGGCCATCGCGAAGAAGTCACCCTGGATCAACCGGCAGCGGGCGTCCGAGCTCAATTCGTGGCCGAGCGGCACCAGGCCCACGCGGTGCCATGCGATGACCGCTTCGAGCGCCTCGATGACGATAAGTGAATCGACGGCGTCGTGTTTGAGCACCGCATCGGCGGTGAAACCGAGACCGAGCCCCGCCACCACAACGTCGATTCCCTTGGTTTCGAGCCTGCCGAGGGCGAGGTCCGCGAGTGCAATCTCACCGGTGGTGAACAGACTCGACATCAGAAAAGCATCGTCGAGCTTGACTTCGAATACCTCCTGCCCCCCTGCGATCGGTTCGCGCCTGCGACGCAGGATCAACGCGCCCAAGTGCGTTTGCTGGTAGTCGAGTTCCTCGAATTTGTCGCTCACGATCGCCTGCTTTGAATCGCCTGTCAGCTCAGGGACACGAGCCGCCGTAGCCGAAAAGCGATCGCCCCTACCGGCACCGCAACCAGGATGATCACGGGTGAATACAGCAATTTCTGGACGCCGATGCCAAACAGAAGTACTTGTACCGGCATGAACTCCCACGCGCCGGTCGTCCAGTTCAGATTCACTGTCCCGACACCTAAAAGAATGAAGATCATCCACAACCATTTGAACCGGTGGATAGGTGCACGCATGCATTGAATCAACGAATGGACGACGAAAACGAAGACCGCAGCGACCGCGACCAAGATCGTGTAATGCACGGGTGCCTTTCTATCCAGGGTGAAACGATGCGTGTTCGCTACGGAATCGGCAGCATGTTCGACATTGATACCGTCGACGAAGAGTTCTGGACCTTCGCGGTGCATGGCGACACCCGCGAGCAACCACTGCCCCGGGTATTCGTACTCGAAGGTGAATTGTGCCCGCCATGTTCCCGCCAGGGTCTCAGTATGCGATCCGACGAGTTTGACGCTCGTCGGCCGGCTCTTGGGAAAACTCTCCGAGAGTGTCGCGAGCTCGGCACTAATCGCCGGCGAAACGATCTGCGGGTTCAAGCCGGCTTCTACCTGTTCGATGTCGCCTTCCACAAGTCGCGACAGATAGCGCTCAGCATAGGCGGCTTCGTCCTGCGGCACGAGTCGGTCGAATGCAGCCTGCTGATCGCAACCGGCCAGAAAAACGGTGTTTGCCAGTAGAAAAACTGTTGAGAGCTTCAAAGTCATCGGTGCAGGTCGGCCTATCGCCGGCTTTACGATCTCCCGTCCGTGTTCAAATCTGCACCTCGCTCGCGCAGCAGTTCGCGCAGTGTCGAGCGGTGGCAACGCGACTCCTCGGCGCAGTAACAGCCTACGGAAAAGTCCGTCCGGTGGGAAAGTGCGGCGAGCAGATCGATCATCCTGGCATTTTCCGGCGCCCGCATCTCCGCACGGTACTTGCGCTCAAACGCTTTCCAGTCGCGCTCTGATTCGATTTGTTGCGCCAGCTTGATAGTCTCAGGCCGCGGCGCAAGATTAGGAAACCAGACGTCGAACCAATTGCCCTTCGCGTAGTCGCTTTTCGGAATACCTCGGGGCGGTCGCCTGACCGTACCGATCCGCAAGCCTTCGCCGGGTAGCCTGTCGCTGCCCAATCGAACGATATTTACTGCCATGATGCTCGGAACCTCACCCTATTTCCCTGCAATTTAGCATTTCTCGGTTACTTGTCCGATACTAGCGCGTCGCCAGACGCCTCCCGTATCGTGAACAGAAATAACGCTCCAACGGCCCGCTACGCACTAGATGTGCTACTCGATTCGGGATCGTGCCTGTTGCTGTTAAAGCGGAGTCTGGATGCCAAGCTGGGACCCGACCGGTGGGGATTTCCCGCAGGTAAAATTGAGCCTGGCGAGACGCCCGAGGCAGCTGCCATGCGCGAAATGGCCGAGGAGATCGGGCCTGAACATGAAGTCGAACTCACTCGCTACGTCGGTCCCTTTCGAGACACCTACTACGGCGGCCAATTCGAAATCCATCTGTTTCAGTTCAATTGGATCAGGGGCACGGTCGTGCTCAACCACGAACATACCGAGTACGCCTGGGTCGGGCGGCGGGAGTTTCGCGATTATGAGGTCATGGACGGCATCGACGAGGACATCGCGATCCTCGGGATCTGGCCGCTGCAATTTCTGAATGCCGCGCGGCTACCGGCGCATTTGCAACACGACTGAGTCTTGCGCGTGACCCTGCATTTCGAACGGGTTGGCGACGGTCCGCCGGTCATTGTTCTCCACGGGCTTTTCGGCTCAGGCCGCAACTGGCTCACCGTCGCGCGGCGCTTGTCCGATCGGTACACGCTTTATCTGGTTGATTTGCGTAATCACGGCCGTTCCCTGCATCTCGAATCGATGACCTATACGGATATGATTGCGGATGTGCGCGCTCTGGTCGATGAGCTCGGTTTGCAGGACTTCGTACTGGTCGGACACAGTATGGGCGGCAAGGCCGCCATGACCATGGCGCTGAACGATCCGCGGGGTATCGCCCGTCTCGTCTGCGCCGATATAGCGCCCGTAAGATAGCCGGATCACTTCGTGGAGATGATCAACGCCATGCTCGCGATCGATATGGCGCAGATCAAGCGTCGGTCCGACGCCGACCGCCTATTGGTCGACGCCATTCCGGAACAATCGGTGCGGCTCTTCATCCTGCAGAACCTGGTGTTCGAGGACGGACGTGCGCGTTGGCGCGCCAACCTGAAAGCGCTGCGCGATCAGATACCGCACATTCTCGGCCCTCTACCGGTCGCAAACGATGCGCGCTTCGCGGGAGAAACCTGGTTCATCCGCGGCGAGCTGTCCGACTGCATTGCCGACGAACATCTCGTGATCATCGACACGCTGTTCAGTGATGACCGTATCGAGAGCGTCGCCAATGGCGGACACTGGCCGCATTCGGAATCGCCGGAAGCGTTCATGGCAATATTCGAGCGCGCCCTTGATTTGTGATTCCGCAATTCGCGCCGAATGCCGCGCGCTTTGAGGCGGATTGCGATTCGCCCGCAAGCGGGCTCCTACATGACCGCCGCCTCCGTAGGAGCCCGCTTGCGGGCGAATGAGGCGTCGCGCTAGCCCGCATTTCCCACCACCGTTCGTAGCGAGGGCGTCGAGATGCCGTTGTGACGGGGCGCACGGACCGGCGGACGGTGAAGGCGTAGTCGACGCTACGTCGAACCGGCAGGAGGGAGTACGTCCCGTTACAGCGAGCAGATCGACGTCCGCAGTAGAACGATAGTGAGAAATGCGGGCTAGACCTCGACCCTGCGGCTGGGCACAATGCCGCCTCTCCGACATGCTTTGAACGCGGATCCCATGCCGAAATCTCGAATCAAAAAAGTCGTTCTCGCCTATTCCGGCGGTCTCGATACATCGGTCATTCTCAAATGGCTGGAGGAGGAGTATCGATGCGAGGTAGTCACTTTTACCGCTGACATCGGCCAGGGCGAAGAACTCGAGTTCGCCCGCTCCAAGGCGGCCCGGATGGGCATCAAAGAGATCTACGTCGACGACCTCACCGAGGAGTTCGCGGGTGATTTCGTGTTTCCGATGTTTCGGGCCAACGCCCAATACGAAGGCGAATACCTGCTGGGTACTTCAATCGCCCGCCCGCTGATCGCGAAACGCCTGGTAGAGATCGCGCGGGAAACTGACGCCGATGCAATTGCGCATGGTGCTACCGGCAAGGGCAATGACCAGGTCCGCTTCGAACTGGGCGCTTACGCGCTGGAACCCGGCATCAAAGTCATCGCACCGTGGCGGGAATGGCATCTCAATTCGCGCGAGAAACTGCTGGCCTATGCCGAACAGCACGATATTCCCGTCGAATACAAGAGCGGCTCTTCTTCCCCCTATTCGATGGATGCAAATCTGTTGCACATTTCATACGAAGGCGGGGTCCTCGAAGATCCCTGGGCGAGCGCCGAGAGATCCATGTGGAGATGGAGCGTCGCGCCCGAAGACGCGCCCGACCAATCCGCTGTCATCGAGCTCGAATACGAATGCGGCGATATAGTCGCCATTGACGGCGAGCGCATGAGCCCGGCGGGCGTTCTCAGACGCCTCAACAAGCTTGGTGGCGACAACGGCGTAGGGCGGCTCGACATCGTCGAGAACCGCTATGTGGGCATGAAATCGCGTGGCTGCTATGAAACACCGGGCGGTACGATCATGCTGAAAACACACCGTGCGATAGAGTCCCTGACTCTCGATCGCGAGGTCGCCCACCTCAAAGACGACCTGATGCCACGCTATGCATCGCTGATCTACAACGGGTACTGGTGGAGCCCCGAACGCCAATCGTTGCAAACGCTGATCGACGCGTCGCAGGCGAACGTGAATGGAAAGGTGCGCGTACGCCTATACAAGGGCAACGTCATCGTCGAAGGCCGCCGATCGGATCACGACAGCCTGTTCGATCCTTCGCTTGCCACCTTCGAGGACGACGCGGGCGCCTATGACCAGGCAGACGCGGACGGCTTCATCAAGCTCAACGCGCTCAGATTGCGCGTTCGCACGAAAAGAAATACCTGACCGCAGCCCGTCGGCGTGTGACCCGGTTCACACTACCGTGGGTTTCCCGACGATTTTGTGATCCCGTTCACGTTCAAGCTGCAGCGCGTGTGAAGCTGATCACGACACGTTTTTCAGTTCGTAACAATAATTTGCATTTACGGCGTCGTAGCCGCTGGCGTGCCCTCGGGCTTCTCCCGCCCGCCGGCCCCGCGCAGCGGAAGACCTTTGAGAAAAGTTACGGAACGAAAAACATGACCGAAAACAGCCCAATTGCGGCGCACGGCGCGAAATCCCTGGCAACCGTATTCAAAAAGACTGGCATCGATCAGCGACATCTTCGAACGGACCGGTCAAGCTGGCAGCCTATTGTGGCAGCGCAGCGCCAGCCGATAACGTGAATGTCCCGCCCGTTTCCCGGTGGCGCCGATCAATCCGGGGCGGGTATGCGGTACTTGCGGGCAATCCAGTAATCGACGCTCAGGTAGCGCCCGCCGCCAATAAAGAAGAGCGCCATCAGCATGATGAAATAAGTCGCCGCCCATTCGATCCCGTTGTTCAACGACACCAAGCTGCCATGCTCGGTGAGCCAACCGTAATTACCGTGCTCCTCGAGGATGGATTTGGCGCGGTCCAGACGGTCGATCGCGGCTTCGGCATTGGCCGCAGGATAGGGACTCTTGAGGTCGTGCAAGGCCTGCCAGCCGTTGTCCAAATGAACGGTAGTCATCGCTATGACCATGGTGAACATAAGCGGGATGCAGGTCCAACGCACTGCGACGCCCAAAGCCAGCGCGATCGCGCCGAGATATTCCGCCGCCCAGGCCAGTATCGCCAGCAATATCGGGGCCGGCAGTCCCAGGCCCCAGTCGGGGTTGCCGAACCAGTTCGCGATGCCCTCGAGGCCTTCGACCGGATTGAACGTCCCGCCTTCGGCGAAGGGATCCCACTTGTTGCTGCCTGCCAGGAAGAATACCGGCACCAGGTAGATACGCAGTAAAACCGGCCCGACGAAATCGGCGAAACGGACTAGATTGAGTAGATCCTGTGCCTTGTTCAGGAAATTGATCAACACGCCCATAATTTCCTCCCAGCGCCGCAAACGATTCCGCCGCGACATGGTTATTTTTTCGGCCGCCGTCGATGCCGCCGGCAGCAGGCCCCTACGCTAGCTCACCGCCGCACTGGGTTGAACCAGTTCGCCCAATCTCTCGTTCAGCAGCATGTTTTCGCGGTAGTCGACCGGCACAACGACCAGGCTCGGTCCGCTTTCCTCCAGCGCCTGCGCCATAACGCTGGAAAAATCCACGCTGCGCTCTACGCGATGTCCGTGCCAGTCAAAGGCGCGCGCCAGGGCGAGCCAGTCCGGATTGCCGAATGAGAGATCCGTGTGCTTTCCGAACTGCGATTGCTGCTTCCACGCAATCAGACCGTATTCGCCGTCCTCCCATACGAGCAGGACGATATTGGCATCGAGCCGCCGCGCGGTTTCCATTTCCTGCACATTCATGAGGAATCCCGCGTCCCCCGCAATGCCGACGACGCGGCGATCGGGATGCACCAGACTCGCGGCGATGGCCCCGGGAAGCGCGAATCCCATCGAGCAGAAACCGTTAGGAATGAGGCAGGTGTTCGGTTCGTGGCAATGATAGTGGCGCGCGATCCACATCTTATGCGCACCCACGTCCGACAGCACGATAGCGTCCGCTGCTAGCAGCGCGCGTAAATCGTAAAGCATTTTCTGCGGACGGAGTGAGCCTTGAGTGTCATCGTCGGCGTGCAAGGCGAGTTCTTCGCTCATGCGCGAGCGAATGTCCGCCTGGCCGGTGAGGTCGTAGTCGGGCAGGCCACGGCTTGCGACGCGTTCATTCAACATCCACAGCGTGTGCGCCAGATCGCCCACCAGTTCAACGTCGGGATTGTAGTACTGGTCGATCTCCGCCGGCAGGAAATCAGCATGAATGATCGACTTGTCGGCGTTCGGATTCCACAGGTGTGGGTGGTATTCGACCATGTCGAAACCCAAGGTGATGACGAGGTCGGCCGCGTCCACGGCGAGCGTCGGCAGATCCTTGGCGCCGAGGCCGATGGTATAAAGACAGTAAGGCGCGTCCATGTCGACCGCGCCCTTGGCCATAAAAGTCGAGAGCACGCCGATACCGGTGGCCTCGCAGAAGATCCGAAGCTGCTTGGACGCCCGTTTTCGAATCGTACCGTTGCCCGCGATGATCACAGGATTCTTCGCCGCACTCAGCGTTTCGAAGGCGCGATCGACGATCTTGTCGTCCGGGCCCGGCCGCCGAAACCGCTTCGGCTGGAGCGGGCGCTGGTCGGTATCGTGCTTGGCGATGTCCTCCGGTAATTCGATGAGCACGGCGCCGGGTTTCTCGGTCAGGGCAACGCGCACGGCCTTGCGCACGATCTCGGGAATGGTGTTGGCGTTGGCAATCGTCGTCGCCCACTTGGTGGCCGGCGTGAACATCTCCACGACGTCCATGATCTGGTGCGATTCCTTGTGCAGCCGCTCGGTCGAACCCTGTCCGGTCAACACCAGCAGCGGCGCTCGATCCATATTCCCGTCGGCGACCCCGGTGATGAGATTAGTGGCGCCGGGTCCGAGCGTGCCGAGACATCCCGAGACGGCGCCGGTCAGGCGACCGTAGACCTCGGCCATGAAGGCGGCCCCCTGCTCGTGGCGCGTCAACACGAAACGAATGCGTTCCGAGCGCTCCAGCGACATCATGAAGTCGGCGTTTTCCTCGCCCGGCACTCCGAAGATGTATTCGATGCCTTCCGCTTCAAGGCATTGGACCAGGAGATCGGATGCTCTCAAGCGCGCTGCTCCTCTAAATCCAGCACCACGAGTGATTTGATGATGTAGATGACGACCAGCGATGCCAAGCCGAGACCGAAAAGAAAGATGAAGAGCGCGGCGAAACCGTCGATGACGGTCATGAATGCTGATGAGTTCATTGGCATCTCCCAATCAGGACAGATAATTAAAACCTAGCCAGAAAGAACAACTCTCGCCAAGACGCAAAGATCGCAAAGTGAATAGTGATTGTTATTAAAACTATACGAGCCGATTTCTTCGCGTCTTTGCGCCTTTGCGAGAAAAATATTGACGTTTATGGACGGATACTCCTCAGCGTCCCGCAAGCGTTCGGAATCCCAAGACGATATCTTTATCAACGAACATCTGCAGAATGGCCCTACCGCCCTCTATAACGACACCTGGATCCGGACGCTTGAGTTCTCCCGCGATCATCTCGAGCATCGCGCGTGAAGATCGAGGGTGATCCGAGAGAATGAGTTCCAACAGGCGCGCGGATACCGCGTTCAACTCCATGAAGCTTACATCGTCGCTGCGGTTGCGAAACACAACGAGATAGGTCGGCTCCTCGGGAGGCGTCTGCGGCTGTACGTCGGGGCTGATGCGGTGTACGGGAAACGCGTAAACCTGCGGCCGCACGACGGGATTGGGCACCGGACACCCGTCGAGTACATCGGTTGATTCTTCAACTTGCGAATCGTCCGGTTCGCGCGTATCGAGCGACACTTCGACCTCGAGCCATTCGTAGTGCGCGAGTTCGCGCATGAAAGGCGGATCGGGTGAATCGTCTCGCTCGTCTGCCAGATACTGCAGAAACTCCCGCGGCATTCTCGGGAACAGCGCGGTGTGCGCCTGATGCCGGGCGAAATAGTCCCGGATCATCGCGTGCCAGGGTTCGTCGGCAATGATGCTGCGCAGCACCGGGAAGGCATTCGACATGAAACCTTCGACGTTCTTGTAGAGCAGTTCCCGGTAAATGCCCAGGCGTCTATCCTCGACGTCGGCGGGTCCCGGACAGCGGTCCGGGTCGCGCATGTGCGCCGTAAACTGGTATTGCAGATCGATGAACTGCGGCCTAGCCGGCATTTTTCACCACCCCCGTGCCTGCGGCTGAAGGGGCCGCAGCCGCCTCCTGCAGCTCGCCGATGTGATCGACTTCGAGCAGCAGCTCGTCCAACGGCGGAAAGTTGAAATCGCGCTCCAGCAAGGTTGGAAATACGCCAAAGTGATCGTAGGCCTCGCCGAGGAGTCTCCATACCGGATCGATGACATCGGCGCCATGGGTGTCGACGATCAGATCCTCGGCTTCATTGTAATGACCGGCTGTGTGGCCATAGGCGACACGCTCCGCCGGTAAGGCCTTGAGAAACGCTATCGCGTCGTATCGATGGTTAACGCTGTTGACGTAGATGTTGTTGATATCGAGCAGAAGCTCGCAATCGGCCCGTTCGAGCACCGCGGTGATGAACTCGATCTCGGTCATTTCCGCGCCGGGCGCGCAATAGTACGAGACGTTTTCGACGGCCAGGCGCCGGCCGAGGATCTCCTGTGTGCGCTCGATCCGCTCCACCACGTAATCGATCGCTTCCTCAGTGAACGGGATCGGCATCAGATCGTAGAGATGGCCATCATCCGCACAGTAGCTCAGGTGCTCGCTGTAGTAACGCACGCCGTGCTCGTCGAGAAATTGTTTGACCCGCTTGATGAAAGGTTCGTCGAGCGGCGCAGGGCCGCCTATGTTCAGCGACAGCCCGTGGCAAACAAAGGGTGAACGTTCGGTGAACTGCCGGAAGCGTCGACCTTGATGTCCGCCGATATCGATCCAGTTTTCGGGCGCGACCTCGAAAAAATCGATATCGGCGCCCGGGTGATCTTCCAGCGGGCGCATCAGCGCCCGCCGGAGACCCAGACCTTTACCTTCGACAGTGAAGGTAGGAGACAATGATGTGTCTCAAATCAAGCCGCGCTCAACCGCCGCACTTGCCTTCGCCACATTTGCCTTCCTTCTCCATGGCCTTGTCTTCGCCGCACTTGCCTTCGCCGCACTTGCCTTCCTTCTCCTGAGCCGCCTTGCCTTCGCCGCATTTACCTTCGCCGCACTTGCCTTCCTTCTCCTTAGCCGCCTTGCCTTCGCCGCATTTACCTTCGCCGCATTTGCCTTCGTGGCTGTCGGCAACCATGTAGCCGCTAGTGAATGCGGTCGCCGAAAAAGGATTGTCATTCGCATTTGCCAACGGGGACGCCGCCAGGGTGACCGCGAAGGTGGCACCAAGCGCTGCAGCGATTGGCTTGAGGTGGTATTTTTTACGCATCAGATAGTCTCCTGAAAATAACGTTGTCTAAACAGGCCCTTCGCGGGTAGCGAAGTGGTTATTGGAATTGGTCGGGCGCGGCTGCCTCAGCCGCCGCTTTTACAGACGCACTCCCAAAGCATCCCAAAATAGACCGGCCCGATTCGCTTTAGTTTCCATTCGCAACAGAATTATCCTCGAAAAAGGGTGCCCTAGGCCATGCGCCAGTCGCGATCGCACCGCACGGGGCACCGACCGAGCGCTCAGGACCAGGCCGCAGATCGGGGCGCTCGCAAGGAAGGTAGTGAAAAATTGGGCCTAAGGCTCACGGCGCGGCCGCATGTGCGGGAACAGCAGCACGTCCCGAATCGAGGCCGCATCCGTCAGCAACATGACCAGGCGATCGATGCCGATGCCCTCGCCCGCGGCGGGCGGCATGCCGTGCTCGAGCGCACGGATGTAGTCGTCGTCGAAGTGCATGGCCTCGGCATCGCCGCCATCCCGGGCCGCGACCTGCGCCCGAAAGCGCTCTGCCTGGTCATCGGGGTCGTTAAGTTCGGAAAAACCATTGGCGATTTCGCGCCCCGCGACAAAGAATTCAAATCGATCGGTAATGAACGGATCGCGATCGCTGCGCCGGGCCAGGGGCGAAACTTCAGCTGGAAATTCGGTGATAAAAATCGGGCCTTTGAGTTTCGGCTCGACCGTCTTCTCGAAAATCTCGATCTGTATCTTACCGAGGCCGTACGACGATTCCAGCGGGATCCCATGACGCACGGCGAGCGCTCTAGCGCGTGTGGGATCCTCCAGTTCCCCCGCTTCGACATCTTCATTGAATTCGAGTATCGACTCGACGACGGTCATTTTTTCGAAGGGTTTGCCAAAATCGTAGGCCTCCCCCTGGTATTCAATACACGTCGTAGCTAATACGTCCGCCGCGACTTCGCGCAGCATCGTTTCGGTCAAATCCATGAAATCTTCGTAATCGGCATAGGCCTCGTAGAATTCGAGCATGGTGAATTCCGGGTTATGTCGAGTTGACAAACCCTCATTGCGAAAACTTCGATTGATTTCGAACACCTTTTCCATGCCGCCGACGACCAGGCGTTTGAGATAAAGCTCCGGCGCGACGCGCAGGAAAAGCGACATATCGAGGCTGTTGTGATGCGTGACGAAAGGACGCGCCACCGCGCCGCCTGGAATGACCTGCATCATCGGCGTCTCGACTTCGAGGAAACCGCGTTGATTCAGGAACCGTCGAATACATTCGATGATGGCGGAGCGCGTTTGGAATACTTGGCGCGTCTCATCGTTCATGATCAAATCGAGGTAACGCTGGCGGTAGCGCGTCTCGAGATCGGTCAGGCCGTGCCATTTTTCAGGCAAAGGCCGCAGTGCCTTGGTGACCAGGTGAATCTCGTCGGCCAGGATCGAAAGTTCGCCCTTCTGAGTGCGGAACATAAAGCCGCAAGCACCGATGATGTCGCCCAGATCCCATTTCTTGAATTCCGCGTACACGGGCTCCTTCAAGGACTCGCGTTTGACGTACAACTGGATCTGCCCGCTCATGTCTTTAATGTGCGCAAAGGAAGCCTTGCCCATCACGCGCTGGGTCATCATGCGTCCCGCAACACGCACGCGAACAGGCTCCGCTTCGAGCTCCTCCGCGCTGCTATCGGCGAAGCGTGCCTTTAGATCGCCGGCGAGGGAATCGCGCCGAAAGTCGTTGCGGTATGCCTTGCCCATCTCGCGCAGTTGCTCGAGCTTTGCGCGGCGTTGCGCGATGAGCTGCGCTTCGGTCGTTTTTTCGTCTTTTTTCGACATTTAGGCGATCGATACCTGCTTAGTGCATGCCCGGAAGCATAAAAGTAAACCACAGAGATATTTAATTGATATTTTAAATATCTTCTCTGTGTCCTCTGTGATCTCTGTGGTTAGAATTGCCGTGTCCGGACGCGCACTGCTTAGAGTCCCTGTTTCAGGCTGGCTTCGATGAAGGGATCGAGTGCGCCATCGAGAACTGCTTGAGTGTTGCCAGTCTCGACGTTCGTACGTAGATCCTTGATCCGCGACTGATCGAGCACGTAGGAACGGATTTGACTACCCCAACCGATATCGGCCTTGCTGTCCTCGAGGGTCTGCTGTTTTTCTTTGCGTTTCAACATCTCCTGCTCGTACAGGCGCGCGCGCAACAGCTTCATGGCCTGATCCTTGTTCTTGTGCTGCGAGCGTTCATTCTGGCATTGCACGACGATGCCGCTGGGTTGGTGCGTGAGACGCACGGCCGAATCGGTTTTGTTCACGTGCTGACCGCCGGCGCCGCTGGCACGGTAGGTATCGATTCGTAAATCCGAGAGCTTGATCTCGATCTCGATATCATCGTCGATCTCGGGCGAAACGAATACCGAAGCAAAGGAGGTGTGCCGGCGGTTACTCGAATCGAACGGCGACTTGCGCACGAGGCGGTGTACGCCGGTTTCGGTGCGCAGCCACCCGAAGGCGTATTCACCTTCGAACCGGACCGTGGCGCTTTTGATCCCGGCGACCTCACCGTTGGACACTTCGATCATTTCCGTTTTGAAGCCGCGCTCCTCGCCCCAACGCAGATACATTCTGAGCATCATTTCCGCCCAGTCCTGCGCCTCGGTACCGCCCTGGCCGGCCTGGATGTCGATGAAGGCATTGGCCGCATCCATCTCGCCCGAGAACATGCGCCGGAACTCCAGATCCGCAAGCTGGCGAGCTGCTTGATCGAGATCGCTTTCGACCTCCGCCGCCGTTTCGATATCGTCTTCGGCTTTGGCGAGTTCGAGTAATTCCTCGGCGTCCTTGACGGTCGACGCCAGGTCTCTCAATGTGTGGATGACCCGTTCCAGTGACACGCGTTCGCGGCCGAGGGCTTGTGCGCGCTCGCGTTCGTCCCACACGTCTGGCGCCTGGAGTTCGCGTTCGACTTCCTGCAGGCGCTCTTCCTTTGCTGCGTAGTCAAAGATACCCCCGTAACGCGTCGATGCGCTGCCGCAAATCTTTGATCACGGTGAAGGCTGCGTTGAGTTCCATAGGAGATAGTGGTCAATGGGATCAGAGTCAAATACTCTGTCCCCATATTAAAATGACTCTGACCCCGTAATTCAAATCCTCTCCGCGTAATCGATCACGAGTTGGAGCGTTTCGAGGCCGCGATAATCGTTCACGTCGAGCTTGTATACGGCACGAATCGAGTCGCCCTCGCTAAACCATGATTCCCCCGCTGCCCCGAACGCAATCGCAGCGATCGTTTCTCCGCCTGCGGCCGGGCTTAGAACCAGACGCGCGTGGCTACCACCGACGACGCGGCGATCGTCGATACGGAATTCGCCTTCGAAACGGGGTTCTGGGAACCCCTGTCCCCAGGGCGTGACTCGCGCGAGCTCACGCGCAAGTGCTAGTGAGAATTCGCCGCTTTCCAGTTCGCCGTCGGTCGCGATCACGCGGTCGAGCGCATCGGCCTCCAGGCGTGATTCGGCTTCATTGACGAACGCGTTTTTGAAAGGTTCGAATGCAGCGCGTTCGAGAGACAGGCCGGCCGCCATCGCATGGCCGCCGAAACGCGACAGCAGATCCGGATTCGCGGTCGCGACCGCGTCCAGGGTATCCCGAATATGCAGGCCCGGTATCGACCGCGCCGAGCCTTTTAAAGCCCCCTCCCCGGCCGGCGCGAACGCGATCGCCGGCCGGTGAAAACGGTCTTTGATGCGTGATGCGACGATACCGACGACGCCTTGGTGCCAGTCCTCCTGGAATACGCAGAATGCCGCGGGCAGACTCGTGCCGACGCCGGCCAGAAGGTTCTTCTCGATTTCGGTGAACGCCTGATCCCGCATCGTGTCTTCGACTTCGCGTCGCTCGCGGTTGAGCCGATCGAGATCGTCGGCGATGGCCGCGCAGCGATCGGGATCGTCGCTCAGGAGACATTCGATACCAACGGACATGTCGGCCATGCGACCGGCCGCATTCAGGCGCGGCCCCAGCGCGAACGCGAGGTCGCTCGCCGTGATCCGCGAACGCGTCCGACCGGATGCGTCGATCAGTGCCGCGATACCCGGCTGGCATCGTCCGACGCGGATACGGGCAAGTCCCTGGGCGACCAGGCGGCGGTTGTTGTGATCCAGGGCCACGACATCGGCGACTGTTCCGAGCGCAACCAGATCGAGCAATTTCGCGAGCTTAGGCTCGGCAATGCCGTGTCGGTCGAACCAGCCCGCACATCTCAGGCGTGCGCGCAATGCCGACATGACATAGAAGATGACGCCGACGCCGGCCAGGGCTTTGCTCGCGAACGCGTCCCCCGGCAGGTTGGGATTGACGATGGCGTCGGCTGCGGGGAACACCCTGCCCGGCAGGTGATGGTCGGTGATCACGACTTGTATACCGCTTTGTTTCGCGCGTTCGACACCCGCCACGCTCGACATGCCATTATCGACAGTGATGATCAAGGCGGGATTTTCCGATTTCGCGAGTTCGACAATCTCGGGCGTCAGGCCGTAACCGTATTCGAAACGGTTAGGTACGAGATAAGTACATTTGCTGGCGCCCATCGCCTTGAGCGCGCGCATCGCCACGGCCGTGCTGGTCGCACCGTCGGCATCAAAGTCACCGATGATCATGATGAGCTCGTCGGCGGCCATTACCGAATGAATCAACTTTGCCGCAGTGTCGATACCGCTGAGCGTATCGGCCTGGATCATTCCCTCTAGCGACGTCTCCAACAGGCGCGCGTCGGTCACGCCTCGCGCCGCGAGCACCCGCCGGGTCACGGCGTGCAAATCATCCGGAAGCGCGCTGCCATACCCGTATTTACGCGCAACGATTCGGGGCGTTTGTATCACGATGCACCACCATCGCTGGCTACGGCATCGAGATTATCCTGAAGAATGGAATCGAGACTCCGGAACCGACGCCAGACCCACCACGGCGTCCGGCGCGTGAGCAAAAACGTATCGGATTGGGTACGGATGCGGATCGCATCGACGCGGTGGGCGGCGAGTGCCGTTAGGGCAGGTTGGAACGCCTCGCGCAGAAAAGCGTCGAGCGTCGATGTTTCAGTGTCCAATTCACACACGATTGTAAGCCCGCCGCCGTCGAATTCACCCGCGCCTGCCAAGTCGAGATTCAGGTGGTATTCGACATCGCAATAGCGCGCGCAGGCCGCAACTAGTTCGTCGCCGACGACGAGCCGGGTACGCGGCGCCGTTCGCACCGGGGGCTTGCCCAGACCCCAGAACCAGAGGCTGTTGATGGGTTGCTTGCCGGCGGCTTCCCGTGCGGCATTGACGTCGGCCTCATGAAGCACCATTTGCGCTTCGGTCATCACACGATTAAAACGCCCGATCCGCCGCACGTCGTTCAGCTGCGGTTCGATCGCCTGGCCGCGCAGCGATCGCGGCGAGCGGGTCCGGGTTTCGGTAACGTCCGACGCGTTGACGTACCAGCGGGTCGCGGACCGCCCACGCCTGAACCGCAAGCCATCGGACTCGAACGAGCGGTTCAGCAATGCGATCAAGGTGTCCGCCTCCGCGCCGTCCAGACCGATGGTCTCGGCATCGAATAGGATGAGGCGACTGGGATCCGGTCGCAGAAACACCGGATCCGCGCGCAACAGGTCCACTGGTACCTGATCCAGATCGAAATCGTAGGCGGCCGTCACGCCGGCGAGCGCGGGCGCATACCCCGCATCGTCGCTCATACCGAACAACGCCAGCACCGCTTCTTCAAAATCGAGCCCGTCGCCCGCGATCCGATCGGCGGGCAGCAGGATGCGCGCCATGTCGAGTGCCGAGGTGTCACCGAAAGCGGCAGTCCGGCGGACCGCGTCGAGCAACTTGGGCGCCAGGATCTCGATGAAGGCCATGCGCGACTGCACTGCTCAGTGTGCCGTCCCGCAAATATGTTTCATAAGTCGCGCAGGGATTTTTGTTCCTGGCAAGGCGCGAGGACGCCGTGTAGCGGGCTCTACACAAAGACGAGCAACGCAGCCAGGGGCAAAAAGGACTAGCGAATTGTGGAATATATTTGCGGGACGGCACACTAGGATTTCAAAGATTGGCAAGAATGGCGCGCTTGACCGCTTCGCTCTCGGCGGGAATTTCGATGACCTTGCCGGCACTCTGGCGAATCGCGGTGTCCGGATCCTTGAGCCCGTGCCCCGTCAAGGTGCAGGTGACGAGGCTGCCTTCGGGTATCTTGCCGTTCGCGATATCGCGCAGCGCCCCACCCAGGGAGATCGCCGACGCCGGTTCACAGAATATCCCTTCGCGTTCCGACAGCAGGCGCTGGGTCTCGAGGATCTCATCGTCGGTCAATCGATCGAACCAGCCTCCCGATTCACGGCTCGCGGCCCAGGCAAGTTCCCAAGACTGCGGTCGCCCGATGCGAATCGCGGTGGCAACGGTCTCCGGATCGTCGATCATGTCGCCGACGACGAAGGGTGCGGCGCCCGCGGCCTGGTAACCGAGCATCACCGGGCGCGTTTCGGTCACGGCTTCGCACTCGAACGCGCAAGTCCCGTCGCAGTAGGCGCAGGCGGCCGTCGCGGGTTTGATCCCGGCGTACTCGCTGAATCCGGTCCAATAGGCGCTGATATTTCCGGCGTTTCCAACCGGAATGCAATGGTAGTCCGGTGCACGGCCGAGCGCATCGACGATTTCGAAGGCCGCCGTTTTCTGTCCTTGCAGGCGGTAGGGATTGATCGAGTTGACGATCGTGACCGGCGCCACCTCGGCCATCTCCTTGACGATGCGCATGCCATCATCGAAGTTGCCCTGGATCTGGATCACCACCGCGCCTTTTATCATCGCCTGCGCGAGTTTACCCAACGCGATCTTACCGCCTGGAATCAAGACGAAAGCACGGATGCCGGCGCGCGCGGCATAGGCCGCGGCGGACGCTGAGGTATTCCCGGTCGAAGCACAGATGATCGCTTTGGCGCCTTCGCTCACGGCCTGCGTCACGGCCACCGTCATACCGCGATCCTTGAACGAACCGGTCGGGTTGAGCCCCTCGAACTTGGCGTATATTTCGACCTCGCGCCCTATTTCCCGCGAAATATTTTCCAGTGCTATGAGCGGGGTATTGCCTTCGCACAAACTGATCACGCGGGCCCCCGCGACGAAGGGCAGACGATCCGGGTATCGATCGATGAGTCCCGTATAACGCACGCCTGAATTCAAATAAAACTCTCCATGCGAATGCGCGTAATCACGCCTTCGATATCCGGCAGTTTGGAGATTCCCGCAAGCGCCTTGTCAACGGACGCTTCGACGACTCGATGAGTGAGGAGCACGATCGGTACCGTTGCGTCGCCAGCATTCGGCTCCTGCTGCAGAATGGCTTCGATGCTGATGCGAAGTTCGCCGAGTATTCGCGTGACGTCGGCCAGCACACCAGGCTGATCGACCGCACGCATGCGCAGGTAATAGGCGCACTCGACTTCCGACATCGGCAAAATGGGGGTCTCGGTCAGCGCGTCCGGCTGAAACGCGAGATGCGGTACCCGGTTTTCCGAATCGACCGTCAGGGCCCGCACGACGTCCACCAGATCCGCAATGACCGAGGAAGCCGTCGGCTCCGCGCCGGCCCCGGCGCCGGACAGCATCATCGGACCCACGGCGTCGCCGCGGATCATCACCGCGTTCATGGCGTCGTTGACGTTTGCCAGCATATGCCGTTCCGAAATGAGCGTCGGATGCACGCGCAGTTCGATGCCTTTCCCGGTGTTCGCGGCGATGGCCAGGTGCTTAATGCGATACCCCAAGGCTTCAGCGTAGCGCACGTCGTCAAGCGCGATGTCGCGGATTCCCTCGACATACACGTCATCGAAGCGCAGCGGTATTCCGAATGCGATCGCGGCGAGGATCGTGAGCTTGTGCGCGGCATCGATGCCGTCAATATCGAAAGAAGGATCGGATTCGGCGTAACCGAGGGCCTGCGCCTCGCTCAGGACCTCGTCAAAACCGCAACTCCGCTCGCTCATTGCGGTCAACATGTAGTTACAGGTGCCGTTGATGATCCCCGCCAGCCATTCGATGGCATTGCCCGCGAGCGCTTCGCGCACGGCCTTGATGACTGGAATTCCGCCAGCTACTGCGGCTTCGAAGGCCACCATTAGTCCCTTGCTCTGGGCACGCGCGAACACTTCGTTACCATGCAGTGCGATCAGTGCCTTGTTGGCCGTGACGACATGTTTACCGTTATCGAGCGCGCGCAGCACGAGTTCGCGGGCAGGATCGATGCCGCCGATCAGTTCGACGATGATCTCGATAGACGGATCCTCGACTAGGGCGAATGGATCATCGCTCAGATCGATACCGCCTGTATCGGCGGCGCGGGGTTTTGTCAGATCCCTCGCGCTCGCGCGAACCACCTCGATGCTGCGCCCGGCGCGGCGCGCTATCTCACTGCCGTTGCGTTTGAGTACATTGAGCGTGCCGCATCCTACGGTACCGAGGCCGAGCACGCCGATTCTGACCGGGGGTAAGGTCGCCATTTGAATCAGTGTGCCGTCCTGTAAGCTTCTTCAGTTATGCGCGCCGCGATCATCAGGCGTCGTCGCTGCGCATGATTTCCTTGATCCCGCGTACCGCCTGTCGCGTCCGATGGGCATTTTCGATCAGTGCGAAGCGGAGGTACATGTCGCCGTATTCACCGAACCCGATACCGGGTGAAGCCGCCACCTTGGCCTCGGCCAGTAGTTTCTTGGAAAACTCGAGCGATCCCAAGTGCTGCCACCGTTCGGGGATGCGCGCCCAGACGAACATCGTCCCGCGCGGTTTTTCGAGCTGCCAGCCCGCGGCTATCATACCGTCGCAGAGGACGTCGCGGCGCATCTGGTACATATCCCGGATGTCGGTAACACATTTCTGCGGACCCTCGAGCGCACTGATCGCCGCGACTTGAATCGGGGTATAGGTGCCGTAATCGAGGTACGACTTGATCCGCGCCAGGGCATTTACCAACTCGGCGTTTCCCACCATGAAACCGACCCGCCATCCAGGCATGTTGTAACTTTTGGAAAGCGAAAAGAATTCCACACAATGCTCTCTAGCACCTTCGACCTGCATGATCGATGGCGCGCTATAGCCGTCGAAAACGAGATCGGCATAAGCCAGATCGTGCACCACGTAGATATCATGTTCGCGGGCGATGCTGACGACCTGCTCAAAGAAATCGAGTTCCACGCATTGCGCGGTCGGATTGCTCGGAAAATTGAGCAACAGCATTTTGGGTCGCGGCCAAGAATTGCGGATTGCGTTGTTCAGTTCTTGGAAAAAATCGATGTCGGGGCCGATCGGCACGTGCCGTATGTCCGCGCCAGCGATGACGAATCCGTAGGGATGGATCGGATAAGCGGGGTTCGGCACCAGCACGGCATCGCCACGATCGACGGTCGCCATCGCGAGATGCGCCAGTCCTTCCTTCGAGCCGATGGTGACGATGGCTTCGGTATCCGCATCGAACTCGACGTTGTAACGGGCGCGATACCAGTTACAGATCGCGCGCCTCAGCCGCGGTATCCCGCGCGACACCGAATAGCGGTGGGTATCATCGCGGCGGGCGACTTCGCAGAGCTTATCGACGATATGGCGGGGCGTCGGTTGATCAGGGTTACCCATGCCGAAATCGATGATGTCCTCGCCGCGCCGACGCGCGGCCATCTTGAGCTCGTTGACCTCGTTGAAGACGTAAGGCGGCAGGCGATCGATACGGGAGAATCCGGTGCTCACGGCAGCATTATGGCGTACAAAAGGCGATAATAAGCCATGAATGAAAATCTCGAACAAGCGCAGTCGAAATTGCTGGCGCCGGTTGGCGTCGGTCTGGCCGATCTCGAATCGGTGCTGAGCGATCTCTGCGGCCGGCAGGTCGACCTCGCGGATCTATTCCTGGAAGTAAGCCGGCGGGAAGTGTGGAGTCTCGAAGACGGTATCGTCAAGGAAGGCGTACACAGCATTCACTACGGTGCGGGCGTACGCGCAGTCAGCGGCGAGCAAACGGGGTTTGCCTATTCGGACGATCTGAGCTTGCCGGCGCTCGCGGAGGCCGCCCGAACGGCCCGCGCGATCACCCGCCAGGGCCAGTCGCGAGCGATCCGAATCACACCCGTAGTCAACGATCTGCCGGCTCTGTACGCGGCTGACGATCCACTCGCCGGGACGCCGACCGAGGACAAAATCGCCCTTCTGCGTGAACTTGACGCCCGTGTAAGAGCCGCCGACGAGCGCGTAAGAGAAGTGATGGTGGGCTTGAGCGCCCAGCACACTGCTGTTTTAGTCGCGACTTCCGACGGCACTATTGCGGGCGACGTCCGGCCGCTCGTGCGCCTCAATGTGAGCGTCATCGTCGAGCAAAACGAACGGCGTGAAACCGCCACTTATGGCGGCGGCGGCCGCACGGGTTACCATTCCCTGTTCGAAGGTGGGCGTCCGTCGGAAATCGCCGACGAGGCACTGCGCCAAGCACTGATCGGCCTCGAAGCGATCGACGCGCCCGCGGGCGAGATGACTGTCGTTCTCGGGCCGGGCTGGCCCGGTATCCTGTTGCATGAAGCCATCGGTCACGGCCTGGAGGGTGATTTCAACCGCAAGGGCACGTCCGCCTTTTCGGGCCGGATCGGCGAACGCGTAGCATCGAAGGAATGTACCGTAGTCGACGACGCAACGCTTAAAGACCGGCGCGGTTCGCTCAACGTCGACGACGAAGGCATTCCCGGCGAGTGCACTACCCTGATCGAAAACGGACGACTGCGCACCTACATGCAAGATCGCCATAACGCCAAACTCATGGGTGTCCAACCGACCGGCAACGGCCGCAGGCAATCCTATGCTCACCGCCCGATGCCGCGCATGACCAATACCTACATGCTGCCCGGCCAGCACGATCCACAAGCGATCCTCAAAAGCGTGAAGCGCGGTTTGTACGCTGTCAGCTTCGCGGGTGGCCAGGTCGACATCACCAACGGCAAGTTCGTGTTCAGCGCCAGCGAAGCCTACCTCATTGAGGACGGCCGGGTGACTGCACCGGTCAAAGGCGCGACCTTGACCGGCAATGGTCCAGACGTGCTGATGCGCGTTTCGATGGTGGGCACCGATCTCGCGCTCGACAATGGCATCGGTACCTGCGGCAAGGACGGTCAGCAAGTTCCCGTCGGCGTCGGTCAGCCAACCCTGCGTATTGACGAATTGACGGTCGGCGGCACGCAGACCTGAGCATGTTTGCGAAAGATTCGCGCGCTTGCGCGCGAATTGTTGCTAAAACCGCTCGAGATCGGGGTGCGGTAGCTGCCCGCCCTTCACGTGCATGGCGCCGAATTCGGCGCACCGGTTGAGAGTCGGCACCGCTTTGCCGGGATTCAGCATCGCATCCGCATCGAACGCGCTTTTGATCGCGTGAAACTGCGCGAGTTCGTGGTCGTCGAATTGAAGACACATCTCGTCGAGTTTCTCGACGCCGACGCCATGTTCACCGGTGACTGTGCCGCCGACTTCCACGCAGAGCTGGAGTATGCGGCTGCCGATCTTCTCCGCGCGCTGCAGTTGGTCATCTACGTTGGAATCGTAGGCGATTAGGGGATGGAGGTTGCCGTCACCCGCATGAAAGACGTTGGCCACTGGCAGATCGAATTCGAGCGAAAGCTCATGTATACGCCCCAGAACTTGTGCCAGGTGCTTGCGCGGGATCGTGCCGTCCATGCAGTAATAATCCGGCGCGATGCGCCCGATCGCGGGAAACGCGGCCTTGCGGCCCTCCCAGAATTTGAGCCGCTCGGCTTCGTCGCGCGAAACGCGAATCTCGTTCGCGCCCGATCCCCGCAACAGCGCGGTCGCGGTCTCGACCTGCGCGGCGACGTCCGAGGCGTTGCCATCGACCTCGCACAGCAGGATCGCGGCGGCGTCCCGCGGATAGCCGGCGCCGCAATACGCTTCGGCGACCTCGACGGCCAACGCGTCCATCATTTCCAAGCCGGCGGGGACAATCCCCGCCGCGATGATGTCCGCTACACCATCGCTCGCGGCCTGCACCGATTCGAACGACGCGAGCACGACGCGCGCGAGCTCGGGTTTCGGCAGCAACTTGACTGTGATCTCCGTGATGATGCCAAGCATTCCCTCGGAACCATGCATCAATGCGAGCACGTCGAGCCCCGGCGTGTCGAGGGCACGGGCGCCGAGCGTCAGCCACTCGCCCGCGGCAGTGAGGACTTTGAGCTCAAGTACGTTGTGAACCGTCAGGCCATATTTAAGACAGTGCACACCGCCAGAATTCTCGGCGACGTTACCCCCGATCGAGCAGGCGATCTGTGAAGAGGGATCGGGCGCATAGTAGAGACCGAAGGGCGCGGCGGCTTCGCTGATCGCAATATTGCGTACTCCCGCTTCGACGGTCGCCGTGCGATTATCGGGATCGATCTCGAGAATGCGGGTGAACCGCGCGAGGCTCAAAAGACAGCCTTCGGCGAGAGGCAGGGCGCCCCCCGAGAGACCCGTGCCGGCGCCGCGCGTAACCAGCGGCACCGCGTGCTCAGCGCAGAGCGAAACGATGAGCTCGAGTTGCCGCCAGGTCTCCGGGAGAACGACGACGCGCGGCACCTGATGGTAGGCCGAAAGACCGTCGCATTCGTAAGGGCGCGTGGCCTCGCGCGTGGTCAGAACCGCTCCCGGCGGCAGGACTTCAGCAAGTGCAGATTCCAATATCATACATCGAACCTGAAATCCGATGGAACCACGATCACGCCGCCTTCGGTCATGGGGAAACGCATCGCGTCCGCCGCAATATCAATACCGATCTTCTCGCCGGGTGGTACATGTACGTGGCGGTCGCAGATGCATCGCCTGAGCTGCGTCCCTTCACCGACCTGTACGTCCGAGTAAAGAATCGAATCTTCCACGGTCGCGCCGTCGTCAATGAACACGCGATTACCCAACACGCTGCGGCTGACGCCGCCGCCCGCGATCACCGTACCGCCAGAGACGATCGAATTGACGCAAATTCCTTCATTGGACGAACGCCCCGGTACCGTGCGCGCTGGCGGCCGCTGCGTCTGGTAGGTCCGTATCGGCCAGTCTGTCTGATACAGATCGAGCGGTGGCTCAAGTTCGAGTAAATCCATGTTGGCATCGTAATAGGCGTCGAGATCGTCAAGCCTGCGCCAGTAGCGATCCTGCGTTACGCGACCTGCGGTCTCGCCGAAACGGTAGGCGAGTACGCGTTTGAATAAGTCGAGGTGCGCCCCGATCAATTCAGTCAGCGATATGTCCGTGTGATCGGCCGCGTTGAACGTCGACAACAAGTCCACGAGTTTCGTGCGCTTTATGACGCAAACCTGAATCGGCCAGAGCAGATTATCGGGGGCGTCGGATATCTTTACGTTGCAGCGCAACGCTGTGACATCAACGCCGTCAACTTCAAGAGCGGTGGAAAAGCGCGCACCGTTCGCGTTCGCCGCGGGTATTCCAGCCATGGTGACATCGGCATCGTGATTGGCGTGATGGGCGAGCACCGCAGAGTAGTCCATGCGGTAGATCTGCTCACCCGATATCAGCAGAATGTTTTCCTCGCTCGTGCCGTCGATCAAATACAAGTTTTTTAAGAGCGCGTCCGAAAGACCAGCGTAGTTGGAAATCCCTTCGCGAATCGGCGGCGTAATTGGAGTAATGAATTCGCCCAGGTCCGAGTTGTAGATTGACCAGCCGTCCCGGATGTGGTTCTGCAGAGACAGCGCATTGTATTGCGTCAAGACCAGAATTCGCCTTTGCCCGGAATGCAGACAATTCGTCAACGCGAAATCGATGATTCGATAGCTCCCGCCGAACGGCATGGCCGCCGTGGCGCGACGTGCGGTCAGGGGTTCGAGCGATTTGCCGTCACTGATCGCGGTGACCATCGCGAGCGTATCGGTGAGGTCGGAGGTGCACATAAGTCAGGGCCGCGCATTATACGCCCAGAAACCGGGGGGAGAAGCATCCCCGTTCTTACGCTAATGGTGTGCAAACGCACTAGAACCTATCTCAAAATTATTCGCATACGCGCCGGCCGCTATTTTCGCAGAGTATCAAGGCGCGAGGAGTATGGTTTAGCATCGCTAAATAAGCGACAAGCAACGTCGAAATGCACGAAAATCGCGGCCGGCCCTTCGGGTTGCACCCTGAAAACGGCACTGACCGTGTTGCAGCGCTTGAACATAGATGAACTCAGCCCTACGCACTGCGCCTTGTCATCACCGTTTTCAGGGTGCAAGGCGTACGTGAATAATTTTGAGATAGGTTCTAGTATCAAGCAGGTAGCTGCGACTCATATGTAGCCTGAATTGGCCGGCGCTGGCCCCGCGTCGCTATAATGGCGCGCCACGCCACGCCCGGCGCCCGTTCAATCAAACGCTCGAATCCTCGCAAGCATGGCGGAAGAATTTCTGGTCAACATCACTCCGCAGGAAACCCGCATTGCCGTCATCGAAAATGGCGTGATGCAGGAATTTGCGATCGAACGTACGATAAACCGCGGACTGGTCGGGAATGTCTATCTCGGCGCCGTGAGCCGGGTGTTGCCGGGCATGGGCGCCGCGTTCCTCGACATTGGCCTCGAGCGAACGGCGTTTCTTCGCGTTTCCGATATCGCCGAGGTAGCCCGCAGAAACGAAGACGATTGCGCGGAAGTCTCCATTGATCAGGCTCTTCGTGAAGGCGACGAGTTGCTCGTACAAGTCGCCAAGGGTCCCCTCGGCTCGAAAGGCGCGCGCCTAACCACACACATCAGCGTGCCATCGCGGTACCTTGTTTTCATGCCGCGCTCCAACACTGTCGGCATCTCGCAACGGATTGAAGAAGAGGCGGAACGACAGCGTCTGCGCGATTTGATATTGGAGCTACGCCCGGGGCTGCGGCCGATGGAAGAACTTGCCGTCACTGTCGATATCGTACGCATGGGCAACGTCAGCGCCCCGCTGGGTGGGTTTATTGCACGAACGGCGGCCGAAGGTGTGGGCCGCGATGAACTAGCGACTGACATGGCGTTTCTCGAACGCCTGTGGGATTCGATCTCTGAGCGTATGAAAAGTGCGACCGCTCCTACACTGATTCATGAAGACCTCCCCTTGACGCTGCGAACGATTCGCGACATCTCGACCTCTTCTACGGACAGAATCCGCATCGATTCAAAGGAGAGTTTCGACGAAATCAAGAAATTCGCCGAACAATTCACACCGGAACTCGTGCCCCGGCTGGAACACTACCCCGATGAGCGACCGATCCTCGACATCTATTCAACGGAAGATGAAATTAATCGCGCGCTGCAACGTAAGGTGGAATTGAAATCCGGCGGACACCTGATGTTCGACCAGACTGAGGCAATGACTACCATCGACGTCAATACGGGCGGATTCGTCGGACACCGCAACCTCGAGGAAACTATTTTCAAGACCAATCTCGAGGCCGCGCAGACGATCGCCCGCCAGCTTCGCCTGCGCAATCTCGGTGGCATCATCATTATCGATTTCATCGACATGACGAACCCTGAACATCAGCGCCAGGTTCTGCGTGTACTGGGAAAGAGCCTCGAACGCGGCCATTCGAAAACCTCCATTAGCGAAGTAACCTCGCTCGGACTGGTCCAGATCACGCGAAAACGAACGCACGAAAGTCTGGAACATATCCTGTGCGAAGCCTGCCCCACCTGTAAGGGCCGCGGCTCGGTCAAGACTACGGAAACGGTGTGCTTCGAAATCTTTCGAGAGATCCTGCGCGAGGCGCGCCAGTTCGATGCGCAGAAGTTGCTCGTGGTCGCGTCGCTGGAGGTCGTCGACCACCTCATCGACGAAGAGTCGGCGAGTATTGCAGAATTGCACGAATTCATCGGCATTCCGATTCGATTTCAGGTAGAAACGAGCTATACGCAGGAGCAATATGACATCGTCCTATTGTAAGCTGCGCACCACCAACCCGGTCGCTAGTGTGCCGTCGGTTAAAAAAGTTGCGTAAGTCGCGCTGGATTTTTCGTTCCCGGCAAGACGCGAGGACGCCGCGTAGCGGGCTCTACGCAAAGACGAGCGCGGCTGGGGACGAAAAAGACCAGCGAATTATGAAAGTTTTTCGTGGGATGGTGCACTGGATTCAAGACGTGAACCCACGCAAGCATTGACATGACAGGCACAAGCTCAAGGCGATGAGAGGGATTTCCCAGCGCTTTATAGGCTTTCTCTGGGCGGCTTTCGCAGCCGTATTGATTGCCGCCGCTGCACTGGTCACGATCGTGCGCCTGCTGCTCCCGGAAATCGGGACCCAGCGCGCGGCGATCGAAGTCTGGATCGCCGAGACGGTCGGCCGCCCTGCGCTGGTCGGCGACATCAAGGCAAGCTGGAGCGGTTGGTCACCGCGAATCAGCGTCGACAAAATTGCCTTCTACGATCCATCGGCCTCCTCGGAGCTTGTCAGTTTCGAGCGCGCTGTGATCAATATCGCGCCGTTAGGTTCAATTATCGAGAGAACGCTGAAGCCAAAGAGCTTGATTTTGAGCGGCGTTGAACTGACGCTCATTCGTCACGAAGACGGTCACATCTCGGTGGCTGGCATGCCGCCGCCTAAATCACCGATCATTGTGTGGTTGATCGAGCAGAACAATTTCGCGATCACCGAAGCGGATCTCACCATCATCGACGTTCGGTCTGATTCGAGCTTTGTGTTATCGGACGTTACTCTGACCGTACGCAACCAGAATGGCCGGCGATTGCTGTCCGGATACGTAGACCTTCCGGCAATGTGGGGGCGGCACCTCTCGTTCGAATTGTCCGCAGAGGGAAATCTACTGAGCTCGGACTGGGACGGCATGATCAATTTCCGCCTGGACGACATCCGCACGGAGGTTCTGAGCGAGCACCTCGCATGGCAGGGTGAGCCGCCGCCGGACGCAAGGGCGACTCTGGTCGCGTGGACCGAGTGGAGCCGGGCAAAGCTGCAGACGGCAAGCTTCGACTTGCGCGTCGATACGCCGGTCGACCTGGCAATCACGTCCGAGGACGACCACTTTCTCCACGCCCGGGGCCGCGTGTTTCGACGCTTGGGTGGCTGGCGTGTCGATGTCGAAGAGATCGATATGCCATCGGTCGTAACCGGGGGCACGGCCGGCGCGAGTTTCAGCACGGCTTGGGAAACCCGGCAGGGAATCTTGAATTCGGCGGTGATATCGGGCCAGCATCTACCGCTCGAACCGGTTGCGGCGCTCGCAGCCCGCCTCCTTCCGCTGGATGCTTCAATTCGAGATCACGTGCTGCAGTCGAACCCCAGCGGCACGATGCGCCGCTTGGACGCCATTTTTAACCGCGACGAGGAAGGTCACGTAAGCTATCTCGTCACGACTGATCTCGAGCATCTATCGTTCAACAGCAACGAAAACTTTCCGGGCGTCACCGGTCTCGATGCCAGTCTCAGTTGGGGTACGGAAGGCGGCTGGCTCGCGCTGACACAGTCCGATTTCAAGATCGATTACGACGCCCGCCTGCCGCAGGCGCTCGATGTCGCGGATCTGAGTGGCAGCCTGTCGTGGCGACAGACCGGCGACGAGACACATGAGGTGCGCGCCCGCACGCTCAAAGGCGTCATTGAAGGCGTCGAACTCATCCTCAACGGAACCCTTCAACTGCGCGCCGGCACCGCTCACGTGATCGATGTCACCGCGGACATCGTCGGGGCGAACGCGGTGCGCCTGCATCACCTGCTGCTGTCGGGCATCATACCCAAACGTGGGGAGGACTGGTCGCGCGAACTGTTCGTGGAGGGCCGGGTGACCGACGGGCGCGTGGTGGTTCGAGGACCACTCGATCGCTTTCCTTTCGACAAGGCCGAAGGTGTTATCCAGGTCGACTTCGACGTCAACAATGCAATCGTCAAATACTCGAGACGCTGGCCGGTCGCGACCGCCTTAGATGGCCGTCTGAAGCTGCGTGGCAGGCAGGTCGAATTCAAGATCGACCGCGGGTTCGTCTCCGGCGCGAATATCGCCGGCGCGAAAGTGACGGTGCCTGACCTGTTCACCAGGAAGCGTTTCGTACGCATCAGCGGCACTGCACAGGGACCGGCCTCGAGCGCGAGCGACATTATCATGGCCAGTCCGCTAAAGCTCACTAAAGCGGCCCGGATTCAGAATGTCGATATCAGCGGCGACATCGAAGTCGCGCTAGACATGAATCTCGCCCTGTACCGCGGTGGTCCCAGGGAAGTGCTGGGACAGGCGCTCTTTCGCGGCAACCGCATCGCAGCACGGCAACACAATATCGTCCTCGAAAACGTATTCGGTAATGTGAGCTTTACCCAGGGCGACTGGTATGGTGAAGGACTGACGGCGGAATTCGACGGCAGCGCGGTCGGCCTCGTCGTCAACGGCGGCCTCGACGACCCCAATTACGACAGCGAGTTTCGCATGACGGGCACGTCCGACGCGGCGGAACTCATCAAATACCTCAAGAGGTATGCGTCGCCGCTTTACGCGTGGCTCGAATCCAAAGGGCGGATCGGGTCGCTTAACGGCGCCCTGCCGTGGAAAGCAGTACTTACGATTCCGACACCGAACGATGAAGGGTCGACCTTGCTGCGCCGTTTGACCCTCGAGTCCAACCTCCTGGGCCTCGACGTGGGTCTGCCGTGGCCGTTCGGAAAACATTCCGCCGAAAGCAAACCCCTGCGCATTGAAACGGTGCTCAAGGATCGAATTGCACTGGCGACCCGAATCGACTTTGGCGACACGATGGACGTCGAAATCATATCGCGCCCGGGAGAAAACGGAAAAGGCGTGGTCGAAAGGATCGAGGTGCTGTTCGGATCGATTGCTTTCGAGTTCAAGCATGCCCCCGGGATCACGATGCGGGGCTACATTCCACAGTTGTCGCTGACCGAATGGGCCGATTATCTTCACGGCGACCAAAACGCCCGCGCCGGCGAGTTCGCCTCAATGCCGGCGAATTTCGATATTCAGGTCAAGCAACTGCACATGTTCGGACGAAAGATTGAGGACGTGCGGCTGCTTGGTTCGAAGGAGCCGGAATATTGGAACGTCCAGGTATCGAGCGTGGACGCCAGCGGACGAATCGCAATACCCCGGGATATCACCAAGGGTTCCCTGAATCTGGATCTCGAACGCCTCCACCTCGTGAAAATAGAGACTCAAGACGAGGATGTTGCTTTCGATCTGGATCCGAGGCGGATTCCGACGCTTGAATTCGCGTGCGAATCGTTGCAGTTTGAAGCGGTCGAATTTGGACGGGCCGAAATCAGGACGACGCGGCTGGACAAGGGCTTGAAGCTCGATAGGCTCGCCTTCAGCAATGCGGATTTCTCGGTCGAGGCCGTCGGTGATTGGATCATCGACGAACGCATTCATAGCAGCCGGTTGATTATTGACGTCGAGAGCGGCGCCCTCGCTCCGCTGCTCAATCGCTTCGACTATACCGTAGCGAACATCGAAGGCGGCGCAACCAACATCCACATCGATGCCAGTTGGCAGGGAACGCTGGCTGATTTTGCGCTCGACCGCATGACCGGAACATTCGAACTGCACGTTGTCGACGGACGTTTTTTGGACATTGACCCGGGCAGTGGTCGGTTGTTTGGACTGCTCAGCCTGCAGACGCTGCCGCGGCGTCTCTCTTTCGATTTCACGGACTTGTTCAAAAAGGGCTTCACTTTCGACAGCATCGACGGTGTGTTCGAGCTGGAACTCGGCAACGCCTACACCAATAGCCTGCTAATGGACGGCCCCGCCGCGCGCATTGACATATCCGGACGCACCGGGCTTGCAGAAAAGGATTACGACCAGCACGTCGTCGTCACGCCGGCCTTGTCGAGCAGCATCCCTCTCGCCGCCGCCCTGTTCGGACCAATCGGCGCCGGCGCTGGCGCCGTCTACTTCATCGGCGAGAAAATGTTCAAATCCATTCCCGAGCAAGTCAACAAATTCCTGACGCGTAAATATACGATCAAAGGTTCGTGGGAAGACCCCGTCGTCGAACGAATCTAGCACATGCGTGCGGTCGATGACTTCCTGGCAGGCCAGCGCGTTCCCCTGACGGCACTGCATGCTTATCTCAGAAACTGAATCCTGGCTACCGGTAGAACTGCGCGAACGGGCGGACAAGCTACACGTTGTCGTCGCCATGTCGGGCGGCGTCGATTCGTCCGTCGCCGCGCTACGCGTCAAACGCGCCGGGTTCAAATGCACGGCCCTGTTCATGAAGAACTGGAACGAACCGTCGGATGACGGCCGCTGTAATTGGGAAGACGACGTCGCCGACGCCCTCGGCGTATGTGAACACCTGGACATCCCGATCAACACGGTCGATCTTTCGCGTACTTATTGGGATCAGGTGTTTGAGGATTTCCTGGCGGAATACCGGCACGGCCGTACCCCCAATCCCGACGTACTTTGCAATCGTGAGATAAAATTCAAGGCTTTTCTCGATGCGGCGAGGACAATTGGGGGAGATCTCATTGCCACCGGGCATTACGTCTCCTCGGATACGGTGAACGGTCGACGGCGCCTGTTGAAGGGGGCGGATCGGACCAAGGATCAGAGCTATTTCCTCTATACACTGGGCCAGGTGCCGCTCACCGCATCCCTTTTTCCCGTCGGCGGGCTCCAAAAGACCGAAGTCCGCCGCCTCGCACGCGAAGCAGGGCTCGCCACACACGAAAAGAAAGACAGCACGGGAATCTGCTTCATCGGGGAACAACCATTCCGCGAATTTCTGAGTCGCTACCTTCCCTCCGAACCGGGCCGGGTCATCACGCTCGAAGGCGAAATCATCGGCAAACATCACGGTGCGGTTTACTACACGCTAGGCCAACGCCAGGGACTCGGGATCGGAGGTGTCAGGGGTGCCGATGAGCTGCCGTGGTTTGTCGCCAGCAAGAATCTTGAATCCAACGAACTCGTCGTCGTGCAGGGCCACGATCACCCCGCCCTGATGCGCACCGCGCTCATCGCCGTCGAACTGAGCTGGGTCGCGGGGAACGCACACAGCATGCCATTTCGCTGCACGGCCAAAACGCGATACCGGCAAACGGAGCAGGCTTGCGAAATCGAGCGCATCGACGACGGCCGCGCTGAAGTCCGCTTCGATGAACCGCAGCGTGCGGTCACACCGGGCCAGTCGGTCGTCTTTTACGACGAAGACGTTTGCATCGGCGGCGGCATCATCGACGCGACCTAGTAGACTTAAGAAACCTCTGAATAAATCATGGTGGGTCTGAATTGTTGATGAAATCGTGCAGATCAAGGCACGAATCGCAGGCCATAGCGGGGACTATTGGCAAGCTTCGTGACGTAAGGCTCCGCAATTTCACGGGCAAGGCGGATGTGCCATGACTGATTTAGAGGTTTCTTAACTACACCTGCGCGATTGAATTGCCGATAATAGGGAGTCCTTCCCCTCGATTCCACATACCCCGGGTTCGGCGGTATGTGGAAAGTGATGGAGATAAGATGAACAATTCATTCGACGCTCGTACCGAACTCGTGGTCGGTGACACCTCATACACGATTTACAGCGTGTCCCGCCTGGCAGGCAAATACCCGATCGAAAAGCTGCCTTTTTCCCAGAAGATCCTGCTTGAAAACATGCTGCGCCACGAAGATGGAGTCGCCGTTACGAAAGACGACATCGAGGCACTGGCGAACTGGGATGCCAAGGCAGCGCCCAGCCAGGAAATCGCGTTCACCCCGGCACGCGTCTTGATGCAGGATTTTACCGGGGTCCCTGCGGTGGTGGATCTCGCCGCCATGCGTGATGCGATGCAAAACTTGGGTGGCGATCCGACCAAGATCAACCCGCTGTCACCAGCCGAACTCGTAATTGACCACTCGGTGCAGGTGGACGTGTTCGGAACCGCCAACGCCGCCGAAGAGAATGCGCGCATTGAATTTAATCGCAACCAAGAGCGCTATAGTTTCCTGCGATGGGGTCAGGAAGCGTTCTCGAATTTCGCGGTCGTTCCGCCCGACACCGGTATCGTGCACCAGGTCAACCTCGAGTACCTCGCACGCACCGTGTTCGCGGCGGAACAAGACGGTGACTGCCTGGCCTACCCGGACACCCTGGTTGGCACCGATTCGCACACGACCATGATCAATGGACTAGGTGTGCTGGGATGGGGCGTGGGCGGCATCGAGGCCGAGGCCGCCATGCTGGGCCAACCCATTACGATGCTGATCCCGCAGGTCATCGGGTTTAGACTCACCGGCAAACTGCGCGAAGTATCGACGGCGACCGATCTAGTACTTCGTGTCGTCGAGATGCTGCGCCAGAAGGGTGTGGTCGGCAAGTTCGTCGAATTCTTCGGACCCGGGCTCGATGACTTGCCACTTGCCGATCGCGCAACTCTGGCCAACATGGCGCCGGAATACGGCGCCACCTGCGGCATCTTTCCGATCGACGCAGAGACGATTAATTACTTGAATCTTTCGGGACGTAAAGCCAAGCAGGTCGCCCTGGTCGAAGCCTACGCCAGGATGACCGGCATGTGGCGCGACGCCGCAAGCGCCGATGCCCAGTATTCAGATACGCTCGAACTTGACATGGGTTCCGTCGAACCGAGCCTCGCCGGCCCCAAACGGCCGCAGGATCGCATCGCACTCAAAGCCATCAAGTCGACGTTCAAGACACTGCTCGAAGAAGCGACAAGCGATCGCGCCGCGGGTGGCAGCGCGACAGCGGAAATCAACGGCGAGACCGTTGAAATCCGTGACGGAGCCGTCGTGATCGCGGCGATCACGTCTTGCACGAACACCTCCAATCCCTCGGTCATGGTCGGCGCCGGCCTGCTGGCCAAAAAAGCCAACGAATGTGGCCTGAAGGTCAAGCCCTGGGTCAAAACCAGCCTCGCACCGGGATCGCTGGTAGTATCGGCTTATCTCGACAAAGCCGGCCTGACGCCGCACCTTCAAGCGCTCGGTTTTCATACCGTGGGATACGGTTGCACGACCTGCATTGGCAATTCGGGCCCCCTTCCGCCGCCCATCAGCGGCGCCATCAAATCGGGTGGCCTGGTGGCCTGCTCCGTGCTCTCGGGTAACCGCAATTTCGAGGGCCGCGTACACGTCGAAGTCAAAATGAACTTCCTGGCATCGCCGCCTCTGGTCGTCGCCTACGCGATCGCCGGCACCCTGGACATCGATCTATTCAACGAACCGATCGGACAGGACGCCGACGGCAAGGACGTCTCGCTTGAGGACGTCTGGCCGACGGCGCAGGAAATACAGGAGACCATCGCCGCCGCCATCGACTCCGACATGTATTCGACAAGCTATGAAAACGTGTTCAAGGGCGACGCGCAATGGTCGGGGATCCAGGTTCACGCATCCAGTCAATATGCGTGGGACGATAGCTCGACCTACGTCAAGAATCCGCCCTACTTCGTCGACATGCCACGGGAGCCTGAAAGCATCCGGCCGATCGCGGGCGCGCGGGTACTGGCAAAGTTGGGCGATTCCATTACCACGGACCACATCTCACCCGCCGGATCGATCAAGGCCGACAGTCCGGCCGGCGAATACCTGATCGGTAACGGCGTACAACCCGTCGATTTCAATTCCTATGGATCGCGGCGCGGTAACCACGAGGTCATGATGCGCGGCACATTCGCGAATATTCGCCTGCGCAATCAACTCGCGCCGGGAACAGAAGGCGGCTGGACCCGGCACCAACCGTCCGGCGAGGAGATGTCGATTTACGATGCAGCCATGCGCTATCGGGAGGAAGGCACCTCCCTGCTTGTGCTCGCCGGCAAGGAATACGGCACCGGTTCGTCGCGCGACTGGGCCGCCAAAGGCACGCTGCTGTTGGGCGTACGAGCTGTCCTCACCGAAAGCTTCGAGCGCATTCACCGCTCCAACCTCGTCGGTATGGGCGTTTTGCCGCTGACCTTCAAGGACGGACAGAATGCCGACTCACTCGGCTTGACCGGCACCGAAACTTACGCGGTCGAGGGCCTTGATGTGGGCGTCCATGAAGTCACCGTGGTCGCCGATGACGGTGAAGGAACGCCCACCCGCTTTCCCTGTGCCGTACGCGTCGATACGCCCAAGGAATGGGAGTACTACCAGAATGGCGGGATCCTGCACTACGTACTGCGCCAGCTGGCAGCTTGACGATTTGAGACGCGATCTCAAAACTCATTTTGAGATAGGTTCTATTTAACTTTTAAGTTCAAAGCGCCGCTATATCCCCCTAGAGCAAGTCTGCATGGGGAACGGCGCAATGGTAACGACGGCTGACAGAGTTTTCGGGGGACGGAGAACCATGCCTGCACACACGATGGCACAGGCTTTTGCCAAGAATTTCTTGGGCCATTCGCCCGGCTGGTACAAGCTCACCATCATAGGATTTCTGGTCCTGAACCCGATCCTGGTCGTCACCGTCGGCCCCTTCATCACGGGGTGGTGCCTGATTCTGGAATTCATCTTTTGTCTCGCGATGGCGCTCAAGTGCTACCCGCTGCAACCGGGCGGACTGCTCGCGATCGAGGCCGTAGTGGTCGGACTCACTTCGCCCGAGGCGGTGTACGATGAGATCCTGCAAAACTTCCCAGTGATCCTGCTGCTCATGTTCATGGTCGCCGGCATCTTCTTTCTCAAAGAATTGCTGCTTTTTACTTTCACCAAGATCCTGCTCAAGGTGCGCTCCAAAACGCTCTTGTCGTTCCTGTTCTGCGGAGTCTCCGCAATCCTATCGGCCTTCCTGGACGCGCTCACGGTGACGGCCGTCATCATCACAGTCGCCGAAGGGTTTTACCTGGTCTACCACAAGATCGCCTCGGGCAAGCAATACACGAGTGATCACGATGCCTCGGGTGATGATGAGGTTCAGGAGCTGCACCGATCGGATCTCGATGAATTCCGCGCGTTCCTGCGAACCCTCATGATGCACGGCGCCGTCGGCACGGCACTGGGAGGCGTCTGCACGCTGGTCGGCGAACCGCAGAACCTCTTGATCGCCAAGGTAGCCGGCTGGGAGTTCGTCGAATTCTTCATGCGCACCGCACCGGTTTCGATGCCCGTACTCGCCGCCGGGCTCACGACCTGCGTGTTGCTCGAGAAACTGCATTGGTTCGGCTTCGGACAGGAACTGCCGGATAACGTGCGTGTGATCCTGATTGGATACGATACCCACGAAACGGAAAAGCGCACCCTGCAGGATGTTGCCAAGCTTTGGGTACAGGGCATAACCGCGGTGTTTCTATGTTTCGCGCTCGGTTTCCACCTCGCCGAAGTCGGCGTCATCGGACTCACTGTTATCGTGCTCGCCACCGCCTTTAACGGTATCACCGAAGAGCATCGGCTGGGACATGCTTTCGAGGAAGCGCTGCCGTTTACGGCGCTGCTCGTGGTCTTTTTTAGCATCGTCGCCGTTATTCACGATCAACATCTGTTCACACCCGTGATCGCGTGGGGGCTCGCAATGGAAGGCACCATGCAGACCGCGGCGTTCTATCTTGCCAACGGCGCTCTTTCGATGATCAGCGACAACGTATTCGTCGCTACCGTTTACATCTCCGAGGTATTCAAAGCGCTCGATGCAGGCCAGATCACGCGCGCGCAGTTCGACCTGCTCGCCGTCGCCATCAATACCGGTACCAATATCCCGAGTGTGGCCACGCCGAACGGGCAGGCCGCGTTCCTGTTCTTGTTGACTTCGGCCCTAGCGCCCGTCATTCGGCTGTCTTACGGACGCATGGTCTGGATGGCGTTGCCGTATACGATCACGATGTCTATCACCGGCTTGCTCGCCGTGATTTACCTGCTGTGACCGCTTGCGTTTGATGCGGTAGCTACCGGACGCCGGATTGCCCGCGCGCCCTCGATCGACCTGGCACCCGGCTGCCTTGCGGGTGTGCACGACTTTCGTTCATGCTGCAATGGGCCATGCCCTCAACGCTAACCCAAACTGCCGCGGCCCGCACCTCACTCGTTTTTCCGGCGGCACTGTGCGCGGCGTTCCTCGTCTTCGCGCCCGGCCTTGCTGCAGACGATGCGGCAACCTTGATCGATCGGCTTGACACGATCCGCGAGGCCTACGGTGTATCTACTTTTGGCGCCGCGCTGGTTTCAGGCCAGGAGACGGTATTCGCCAGCGCGCGCGGTATCACCGACCTCGAAAGCGGCCGCGCGGCCGACGACGATACCGTGTTCAGGATCGGCTCCATCACGAAAGTGTTTACGGCGCTCGCCGTCCTAATGGCGGCGGATGACGGCCTCTTGGACCTCGGCGCGCCGCTCGACGCCTTGATCGGCCCCGGTTTCTATGTGAATCCGTGGGCACCGGATCATCCAGTGACGCTCGTCCATCTACTGGAACACAGCGCGGGATTCGCGGATTTGTCGATGGAGGAGATGTACCACAGCGACCCGGCGCCGCTCGCCCTCGAAGACGCCGTGCGCTTCCGGCCACAGAACCGGCGGGTACTGTGGCGACCTGGCCTACATTATTCCTATACCAACGCGGGCGCGGGCCTCGCTGGGTATGCGCTCGAGCACCGCACCGGGATCCCCTATGAGGTCTTCGTACGCGAACGCATTTTCGCGCCGCTCGCCATGGACACGG